>NZ_JADBPZ010000028.1:0-76722 GCF_014893445.1 Enterobacter cloacae complex sp. P29RS
GAATTTTACCTTCTGTGAATATAACCCTAATGATCTTAAAGATAGGGATGATTTTTTAATATGGGCACCTTTGTATTTAAAAGAAGATGAGTTGTCCATTATAAAAGAAATTTGGGATACAGGCGGTTTGTCAGAAATAGATATATTAGCGTTCACAGAGGAATTCCCAACTTTTTCAGACATTCTTGTAAAGCTCTTGGAAGAAAGGTTTCTGATCTACTCTGGTGATTTGGTTGCTGTTAACTCTGATATTTTCACTCAACAAGCAGATGAAGGATACTACTTATTTCCATCAAAAGAGAAACATGAAGCATGGAAGAAAAAATATTATAGCACTTAAGTTTTACACTATGTTTGAAATATTCAAATATGGTTTTCTGAATGAAAATACTAGCCATAATAGGCCTTCGCTTTTATATCATACATTGGCGGACTGACAGTTATTTATATGAAATACTGTCAGTCTTTATACCAATTTGAATTTTTCAATTCGAAAATGAAATAGGAGTTTAACAACTCAATCTCAGCCATTCATTTGTATCTAACCCAACTCTAGATATATTAGAGGCGAGACTATTAGCGATAGATTGGGCTACACTATTTTTAAATTCACCAATCCATGATAATTCAGCTTGTTGCTCATCATCTTTAATGTAACAAACAACAAGTCTGTTATCCCTTCTAATTACTTTTATTGAGCTGGTGGTTATATCTGGAATGAGTTTGAATATGTGGATGTCCTTAGAGCCGGGTTTAATTTTAAACTTCATAAAAGTATCATCTGCACTTCGTAACACATGAGTAAATTTAGGGTTAGCCGCAGTCATCCTATCTATTTTTATAAAAATGAAATTAGTAGGGCTCTGTATACGAACACTATCACAAAGTGGTTGCATACACATATAAAATTCAGTGTCACTTTTTTTAACGATAGAGCCTTGTTTTATAGTCGGAAGTGGGGATGAGTCGGTTAGTGATTTTAAATCTCTACGTTTGCACTCAATTGCGCTTAAGTTTTCATGAGGGAGATACTCAACACCATTTAGGCTAATCTGTATTTTGGCCTTCTTAAATTTTTCAATTGTCTCACCATTACGTTTCATAATGACAGGTGCTTCTGATAAGGTATTTAATAGAGTATCTTCCGATTCTGTGGATAAAAGTCTTTTGATTCTGTCGGATGTGATGGAAATGTTATTACCATCATTGATTTTAACTTGGAATAAATCATCACGGTTCTCACTATTAATATAATCTACCCAATCATGAATTCTAGTTAAGTTTAAATTATTTGTTATTGATTGACTAATTTGAAGGTTGGATTTTATTTCTTCTGAAATAATGTCTGTAGCGTAGTCAAAAGCAACTTCATGAGCTTTTTCTCTCACTTGAGGTGAAGAGAAAAGGCCAACAACATGGGATAAGTAAGCAGGATCAAGCTGTTTATTGAATGTGTGTAATATATGATGTGTTTTTTCTCTTAATTCTCCTATAGCGGAAAGAGTAGCATTGGACAGTAATCCAATAGTTAATTTTGTAAACAATGTTATAACTCTGTCAACTAATTGAGCAGCGTCAACCATTTTTTCTATGACTTCGATATGACAAAATTTAAAAACGTCATCATTAAATGTGATTTTTGTACTTTCAAAGGTATTAGAATAACCTTTTGAATTCAAATGATCTGAAACTACTTTTGTAATCCCTGTAAGTTCTGGTGAACCTGTATAAATTACGATAAGTCGTAACCGACCTTGTTGCTCTTTATCATGTTGTAATATTTTTGCAATGCTTGCTATAGCCAGTGTACCATCGCGCTCCTGACTATCTTGATTGTTTTTAAACTGCGAATCCATTTGCCAGTCTAAAATAGTAATGTCTGTATGTTTGGAACCTGTCATTATTCGGTTTGATGCGTTGGGGATATTTACATCTCTCGATGGATCAGGTTTAAAAGCGCAGCAATTTATTCCTTTATCTGAGAATGCAATAGATAAATCTTGGTAATTCAGTGGGTTATCCATTGGGGCTGGTATGAGTGGGGTTTGTGGTACGACACCTAACCCACTAACGTCATTACTAGCTGCATCAAACTCTGCAAAATCATCATTAACAGAACTATCTATTGTGGTAATTGCTTTTCCAAAGGATAATTGATCGTCAACAGCGATAACGTTATTAAGAAATCTACTTACTATTTCCTTAGAAGATGCGAAGAAATTTGAATTTTCCAATTTATAACTCCAAAATTATTCTTTATCTTGTATCGGTTCTATAATAAAAACGGCACCAGTGTTAGGTTGATAAGATTCAAGAGTAATATCAAAACCATCACGCTGTAATGTTTGTCGAGCGATATATAATCCCATTCCTTGTCCACCAATACGGCGCCCAAAACCGAATTCAAACACGTTCTCATGGTCGATAGTAGGAATACCTGGGCCACTATCCATTATTTTGAAACCATTTTTGGAAGCATCAAGAGTTATACTTTTATCCGCCGAGCCTTTCGATACCCAATAGATCGCATTATCTATTAAATTAATGAATACGGAATATATTGTTGATGTATAAGCTTGAATACTTTGGTTAATAAAACTAGATGTGTAACTTATGCGAACCTCTTCTTTCTTAAATCGGTCATCAAATACCGACTCTATAAATTCACTAAGAGCTTTCCCTGTTATAGTCGTCCGTCTTCTTGACTGCGACCTAGTCAATGGTGTAAATGTTTTAAGATATGCATCAAGATGATCGAAGCCAGAACGTACACGATCATATATTGCTCTGAAATTTTCACTGCGGTTAGCGAAAACTTGCATTTCATTGAGGCCGCGACGAATAGAAAGAACATTATGATTGAATTCGTGGTTAATAATTCCTACAGCCATTCCTATTTGCGCTAAATGAAGATTCCTATCATTTTGTTCTTTTATATGCTCATATTCTGACTCCAGAACAGAAACAAGTTCTGATGATGATGTTATATTTTGCTCTGAATCTTCTTTTGCTGTCAATAATCTTTCGGTAATCAGATTAATATTTTCAATTACCATTGAAGAGGAATTATCACTCTTTGTTTCTAGTTCATTTTTAATACGATAAAGTTGTTCGACTGTAACACCCTGGAAACTTGTGGAGTTGAACGCATTGAATACTTCATCTGTATTTTTTTTTGCAACTTCCCTGTTATGGGTAATCATTTTTTTTACTTGTTGTTGCAAATCTTCAAGAATAGACGTGGCCTTATTAAAAGCTTCATTCAATAGTTTTCTTTGATACTCATCTTGATTTACTAACGAGTCATTGAATCTTCTTCTTAGCCCAGTCCTATCACCATATTTCTCTTCGAAACTAACTAATATTTTATTTGCGTTGTTCTTAACATTACTAATCTTATTGATAAGTTCATTTTTTCTGACTTGATATAAATCCCATTGGTCAGCTAAGTTTTTATTAAGGCCAATGCCAGTAGGTTTATTTATTTCTATATCATTAATCAACTTACCAAAATCATTATTTACTACTGACTCAACAGAGAAGGCAAGATCATCTATTGAATCCGTATTTTGATTGAAATTATTAAAGAGAGTGTCCAGTTTATTATTTGACTGGAGAATTGAAGAGTCTAATTTTCCTTCATCAAGCTTGGTGAAGAATTTGTTAAGTGCTGCTTCAAAGTTTTTTCTTTTAGTGGTCTTAAGTTTTTCTCTTTTCTTTAATAGTTCGTATTCACGCTGTTGGCGTGCTCTTGTTTCGATAAAGGTAGCTGCAAGTTCACTTTTATCATTGAAAAAGTCTGAAGCAATTGAGATAAAGAAATTTTCAAGGATTGCTTTTAGTTGTTTGTAGGCTTTATTTTCAATAAAACCTTCTCGACCTGCTTTTTCTTTAAGTTCACAGTTAAATTCTTTAGTCAGTTCGATAGCGCCAAACATTCTGCGATAAGAAAAAAAATACTCTTTTAAGCTCTTAGATCTGCGTTGTTCTATACGAAGGAAATCAAAATCAGAATCACCATATGGTAGAATTCGGATTCCATCTCGATAAATGTAAAGCCCACCAAACTTATCTGTCTTATCTCTTAAATCTTGCCAGATTTCAGGCGATAACTTACTATCTCTTTGTGTACCATGAATATAAGCAAGATTGAGATTAAATGGACCACATAAAACCTCTTTGTTATTATTTTCTGCCCACGGTACTACAATAGATTTCTCTTCTCCATAAATTTTTATGGTTCCTTCAAATTGGCCGAATTCATTAAAATTACCATTAAAATGGTGATCTGCAATCGAAAACTCTTCTGGTGTAAAGAAAACTGACTCACTTATCCTATCAATACATTCGCCATGAAGTGTATGATCACGAAAACGGGCAATAATAGGTACTTGCGAATGCTCGTACATCGTATTTGTAAAACCAAGTAACGCTTTCTCTAAACGAGAGGCTTGATCAGTACGTTTCTTGGTATCAAATCCTTCAACTTCGTCAGATAATATATCATCAACAGGCGCTATAATAAAATGTGTCCCACTTTCATTTTCTAAATTTAAGTGAGGGCGTGAAGGAATTAGATTAAGTTGTTTATCTAAATTATCAAGAGCGATGGACCAGAACTCAGGATCATAATCAAAGTATTCTATTTGTTTAATAAGCTGCTCAATTTTATTTTGAGAAATCTTGCCCGTTAAGTTATTAACATTTTTCAATGCTTGTGAAATTAAGTTATCGATATGTTTTTTATTCAAAGACTCATCATGATTTAACTCAATAATAGGTATGTCAATGTCTTCTAAATTAAGCTTTGGTAAGGAAAATAACGTCCAATTTACAAAAGATACAACGATATTTCCTAATATATCATTTTTGCGGGAGCGTGTAATTACTAATACCTGAGGTCCAATTGCCGCAATTGCTAAACGTCCAATTCCTTTTTCACCCATAATAGGGCGTTTCTTCTTTTTGTCGTCAGTAGTCGGTGCACCAATACTGTCTTCATCAATGAATTTACTATCAGTGCCAATTGTTAGCCATCTTTCTTCAAAATCATCTCGGCTCATTCCCAAGCCGTTATCTCGCAGTATAAGTAGATTTTTTTTTCTTATATAATCTACTTCTACGTTGTCAGCATATGCATCATGGGCATTTTTGAACAACTCGCTTAATGCAGTTGGAATCCCTGCAATCTGTTGTCTACCCAGCATGTCTAAAGCTCGCGCTTTGGTTTTAATTTTTGCCATTCTATAATTGGGTTAACAACCCCCATCCTCCCTATTAGATTTTGCCTGCTCTAATATTGATTCAGCAACTCGCTGTGCCAACAATACAGGTACTGCATTCCCAATTTGTTTTGATTTAGATACATTACTACCAAGAAAATGAAAATCTTTTGGGAATGTTTGAAGACAAGCCGCTTCTCTGAAAGTGATTGCGCGGTTTTGAGTTGTATCCGGATGCCCAAAACGACCGTTGGAAATGCTCGTACATTTTGTAGTCAAAGTTTTACATGGCTTATCCCAGCTCATCCGACCATAGACGTCCGTGTGGCCATCATATTTTCTGTGGCAATTCAACCATAGTTCATCAGGCCAATCTCTTCTGTCACCACCTTCTGGTGTATGCTGTAGTCTCTTAATGTTGATGGGTTGGATAACAGCAGCCGCATGTAGTAGGTCATTACTATCTGACTCACCTGCTTGTAATTTAGGCAGACTTCCAATATAGTCTCTTACTGTAGCGAAAGGAATATTATCAACTCCATGTGAGTAAGAAGGGAATATTGGTTTGTCATTTAGTCTTGCTAACACAACAAGTCGTTTTCTTTGCTGAGGTACTCCATAAAATTCACTGGAAACAACCTTGTAATCATACTGGTAACCGAATCTACTAATAAAATTCAAAAAATCAGAGAATGGTCCATTTTCTTCTATTTTGATGCTTTGAATACCTGGTACATTTTCAATAAAAATAAAAGCTGGTCGAAATGCTCTTATAAATCTTTTGGTCTCACCCAATAACGTTCTTCGTTTATCACTTGAGTTACGAATTTTGTTTTGAGAAGAAAATGGTTGACATGGGGCACAGGCACAAAAGACCAGCTCAGAACTCTTCATATCTGGTACTAGCTTAGCAACGTCTTTTACTTTGACGTTCCTAATGTCATCCCGAATGAACTTTGTGTTGGGGAAGTTCGCTTTATAGCTACTAGCTGCATTTTCATCAAAATCAATGCCGAGAGCAACCTCAAACCCTGCCAGTTCAAAGCCTTTACTAGCTCCACCACATCCACAAAAAAAATCTATAACCCTCATTGATAAGGTTATCCCTGTATTAAAATTAGTCTTTTTTCCGCTGAGGACAGCGGTTCGTATTGATTACGAGCATTATAATACCAATCGCTAGTCCTGTAATCTTTCTCTAGGTATGCTGTATCCACACTCAGTCAGCGTTTTTGATGTTTCGCGAGGTCGCATGGATAAAGGCAGCATATGGTTCTATACCAGATTCAGCCGTCATCTACGCTGCCAGCCGCTCGACCAACCCATCCTGAGAAAATTTGTTAATGTAATGCTTCATTATTTTCACTGAATCTACCAGCATCACATGCTCGACCGTGTTTCTACACCTGGTGTTCAGGTTACCACAATGTATTCATGAGGTAAGCCCTAAGATGATGCCACACCGTCCATAGCCAATCAAAGCGGTGCAAGGTGCATAGTTTATTCGCGCACAGCAAAAGCCTATTTCACCACTGCGGAGTAAGGGGGTCTACGCCCGGCTATGCAGGGGTAAGTTTTTTCTCCTGTGAGCTTTTCATTCTCGTATCGGCTTCCGGTTAATCGTTTCCCAACACAACCCGTCCCGCAAGGGTAAATGGCACGCATGCTGCGCCCCTGCAGGACAGAACGATGCCAGGAAAGCGAACCCTCAGGCGATACGAAGACGAAAATCACACACAGACGGAGAAAAAACCATGACGATTTCCCTGCATACTACCCAGACAAGCGCCCCTAACGCCGCAGCGGCGACCAGCGTATCCCCGCTGGACCCGTCAGGCTCCTCAAAAACGAAATTTTCTAAAACCAGAACCGACATTTACCAGACTGTTACTGACAACATCCAGCAGACCTTTATTCTTAGTCCCTTTCAGCAGGTCGATAAAATGACGTGGTTTTAGTTCAGAGACAGATAGATGCCCAATGATCGGAAAAATATGGTTATTCATGCTGTCGAGCAGACGGAGGGCATGATTCTCAGACCATGCTTTGTTGCTTTTATGCCAGCTTAGTGCAACAGACTTGAAGGTTTCTTCTGGCAACGCAGTGGCTCTTTCAGCGGAGCGTTATTGTGCTGGGTGATTTTCTGCACCAGTAGCTTACGGATACCGTCACGCTGTTGACGAGCATCAGACAGAGAGACATCAGGATAAGCACCTAAGCTGAGGCGGGATTCTTTTCTATTGATGCGATATTTAAGAAACCAGAGACGTGAACTACCTGGATTAACCAGCAGATACAGACCTTGAGAATCAGAAACTTTGAAGGCTTTTGCGCATGATTTTAAGTTGCGGATTTTTGTGTCGTTAAGAGACATTTGGGTGTCACGCCGTCATCGAACCAGCATAACCCCAAATCTGACCACCAAATTCTCCCGATGTGGAGGGTAAACCGAAAATACATCGGGAAGACTTTTCACGCTAACTTACTGGAACTGAATCACATAGGGATTCGCAAAGCAGCATGAAAACAAGAAGTTGGCTCCTCTGACTGGACTCGAACCAGTGACATACGGATTAACAGTCCGCCGTTCTACCGACTGAACTACAGAGGAATCGTGTGAACGAGGCGCATATTATCGACCTCAGTGCGCCTTGTCAAAGGGGAAAACACCGTTTTTGTTCGTTTGCCGACAATTTCAGCAAACCGATGATTTAATAGCAAATTTGCTTTCAAATTGCACAGCAAATCGCGCCGCCCGCAGACAGGCGGCGCGCAGGATCAGAACAGAACGGAGTAGTTCAGACCAAACGTACGGCCACGGCCTTTATAAGTATAAAGACCCGGTGCACCGTAGGTTGGACTATACAGCCCCGGTGCGCGCTGGCCCCAGGCGGTGGTGTAGTCTTTGTCCAGCAGGTTCTCCACGCTGAAGCTGACTTTGCCCACCGGCAGGGCGTAGCTGCCCAGGAAATCAACGGTGTTATAGCCATCGATCTTCTTACCGTCGGCGTCAGACACGTCGAAGGTTTGTGTGCTCTGCACGCGCAGGGCCCAGTCGCCCGGCGCCCAGTTCACCCATGCGCTGGCTTTCGACGGGCTGGCGCTGTCGACCGTCAGCTTCTGCCATTTCCCGTTTTCACGCGTTTCGGACTTGATGGCGTTAAAGTTCGCCCCGGTGCTCCAGTCGCTGTCGGTGAAGAAATAATCCACCTGGCCTTCAATCCCATAGATACGACGTTTGTCGTCTTCCAGGTTGATGGTCATGTCGCTCTTGTTGATGGTGATGGTTTTATCCGAGAGCGAGTAGTAGGCCGCCACCTGGGTACGCAGGTTATCGCCGGTGAAGCGCCAGCCCAGCTCGTAAGCATTGACCTTAATACCGTCCAACGTTGAGTCGTTCACGTTCACGCTGTTTTGCAGGCGATAGTGACCATCGACCAGCTGATAGGTGCCGGAGCCGTAGTACTTCGCCAGGTCCGGAATTTCGAAGCCCTGGGAGAAGTTAAACCACAGCTGTTGCTGTTCGGTCAGACGTCCAAGGATCCCGGCGTTAAACAGGAAGTTGTTGTAGTCGGTTTTCCCGCCCGGCACCGCGTCAGCGGAGGTGGCTTTGCCCGTGGCGATTGCCTGCTGCTGGGCGTAACCGACAAAATCGTCCACCTTGTTTTCGGTGTACTGGTAGCGCACGCCGCCGCTCAGGGTGATAGCGTCAATGTCATAGCTGGCTTGCAGGAACGGCGCGAGGTTGGTAATGCTGTATCCCGGGTAACGGCCCACGTTGTAGGCGTTGTCCAGCTCCATGCCGCCGCTCGCCGCTGCTTTGTTTAAGTCGAAGAACTGCTGGTTGGCGTCGAACGTTTCGTGATCGGCATCCACACCCCAGGTGAGGGTCAGGTCGTCCATCGGCTTGCTGTTCAGCGTCAGCTTGCCACCGTAAAAATCGGTTTTCTGCTGGGACGCGCCAATGCTGGTCACCGCGCCTTTGCTCAGCGTCGGGAACGGGTAGTAGGTCAGGCTCTCATCACGGTAGTAAATCTGCGCAACCAGATCCTGCCCCCAGAAGTCGGTGTTCGAGTACTGCAGGTTGATCAGGTGACGCTCTGTGCCCGGGATACGGTCAGAGTTCAGGTTGTCTTTGTTATAGGCTTTGGCATCGCCCGTGACCGCAGCGAAATTCTCTCCGAGGAACAGGCCGTGCTTGCCGTCGGATTCGCTCTTGTAGTACTGGGTGGTTAACTGGAGCTGCTGATGATCGTCGATGTTGATGGTGCCCGTTCCCATCACGTCGATACGGTCGGAATACTGCAAGCCGGTCTGGGTGTTATCGATAATCACCTCGTCGCCGTTGCCGTCATACCAGCCGCCGTAGCGCTGATAGGAGATCGACAGACGTCCAGAGGCGTTGTCGTTGCCGCCGCTCACGGCTGCTGAGACGTTCTCATCATGGTCGTTATGGCTGTTAAACCCGCTTTTTGCCCCGGTCTGGAACTCCACTTCGGTCTCCGGCTGGCCTTTTTTGGTGACGATGTTCACCAGACCGCCGGTACTCCCGCCGCCGTACAGCGAGGTGGCGCCGGAAATGACTTCGATACGGTCAATGTTGAACGGATCGATAGAGTCGAGCTGGCGGCTGTCGCTGCGGGACGAGTTCAGACGTACGCCGTCCACCATCACCATCATGGAGCGACCGCGCAGGTTCATGCCGTAGTTGGTACGTCCCTGGCTGCTGACGTCCATGCCGGGGATCAGCTGGGCCAGCACCTCTTTAATCTCTTTCCCGCCCTGAACCTGCTGCTCAATTTCCGCCCGCTCTATAACCCAGGTGGTTTGCGCCATCTCTGCCACGCTGCGATGTGCCCGGCTGGCAGAGACCACAATATCTTCTTCCTTTTGTTCTTCCGCCCACGCAGAGGTAGAAAGCATGGCAAGCAAGCACGGATTTAAAACCCAAAGATGAGAACGTTTCATTGTTATGTTGATCCTGAATGTGTGTGTCAGTACTCGGTGGTCTTCATTAATGATTTAAAAACCTGGCTGCTCTCCGGGCTGGTGGTGCTCCGCCAGTGGATCACGCCGGGGGTGGTTGCCAGTTCAAACGGCTCGTCATCGTGAGCGCGATTCAGAATTCGCGCCGCGCGCCAGGCCATCAGGCTGAGCTGGGGTTCGGCAATACCGAGACGGTGCATCCCGGCATTGACGGCAAACAGGCGGTTGCTCTGCGGGCCGTCCCATTCAAGGGTAAAATCGTTGTTGATGCAGAAGGCTTCATCCTCATCCAGACGCAGTCGGGAAGAGAGCGGGGCGAGAAACGCGGGCTGTACGGCGCGGTAGCCGGTGGCGAAAATCACCACGTCGCTCTCCAGCTGTTCGCGCCCGCCATCCAGGTGATGCTGGATGCTCAGGCGCTGCCCGTTCTCCTGGCGCGTCAGCGCCGTCACCGAGCGGGACGGCATCAGGTGCGCCCAGGGTTTTTCGCGCAGCACTTCGAAGCGGTGATACATAGCACGATAGATGGCTAGCAGCGACTCCGTGGTGATCCCGTCGGAGGTCATCTTCTGCTCCTGCAACATCTGGCGACGGGCGTCGTCACCGAGGGTGGAGAAGCTGTCCACATACTCCGGCGTGAAATACTCGTTAGCAAACGCGGCTTCATCCAGCGCGTTGTAGTTGTTGCGACGCGAGATCCAGTTGAGGCTCAGCGGCTGGCCCCATTCCCCACGGAAGATATTCAAAAACAGATCCGCACCGCTCTGGCCGCCGCCGACGACGGTGACGCGCTTGCCTGCTAAATCCGGCGTGCGCAGCATCATTTCGCTGGCATGGAAGCAGGTGTCGTCCTGCGCGGTAACGCAGTCAGGCAGATTGATCTGCTTCCCAATCCCCACGCAGACGTGGCGCGCCAGGAAGCGATCCCGCTGGGTCACGACCTCAAACAGACCGTTTTGCTCATCAAAGCTGACCTGCTGCACCTGCTGGCTGAAGGCCAGATTAGTCAGGTTATCCGCCGCCCAGCACAGGTAGTCGGCAAACTCCTCGCGCGAGACGGTGCGCTGCTCCGTAGTGAGGAAACGGTAGAACTTTTTGCGCTGTACCAGGTAGTTCAGGAAGCTGTGGCGGTTGGTTGGCTCCACGGCGCTGACCAGATCCTTCAGGAAGCTGGTCTGCATGTGGCAGTCCGGTACCATCATTCCCGGGTGCCAGGAGAAGTGCGGCTTGCGTTCAAGAAACAGCGAGCTAAAACCGTCCAGCCCCTCTGCCAGCGCGGCAATACTGAGGTTGAACGGACCGATACCAATGCCGATGAAATCATAGGTTTTCATTGCGCTGACTCCTGGGAGACCAGAAAAAGAGGGTTATCAAGATCGCAGACGTAGTTCGGCAGCATGCGGCTGCCGCCGTCGTGTTCAGAGAAGGTCAGTTTGACCGGGTTGAGGATCACGCGAATAATCTGCGGCTTAAACAGGTCGAACTTCGCGAAGCGCGCCGCAAGATCCGGATGGGCGGCCATATAGCGACGTAACACCTGCGCCAGGATCAGATAGAAGCGGGTTTCGCTCACGCCGCATTGCAGAGTGAGACGGGAAATAAAGCGCAGCACCGTGACAAAGTTGCCGGTTTGCAGGTCGTGGATGATGTAATCCGCACTGAGGCGTGCGGTGACGGCTTTTACCTGCTCCGGCAGGCTCTGCGCCTGCGGGAAATCCTCGTCCACCAGGCGCATGTCGCCCTGGAAATCCTTCAGCAGAATGCGCTGTGGGACGTAATCTTTCATCACCAGCGTGACGTTCTGGCCGTGGGCGATGAGCGCCACCCCGTAGCGGCAGAGCAGGTGATAGAAGGGGATCACCGTCGCCTCAAACAGCTTTTCCAGCCATGCGTCTGCGGTTAACCCCGAGCGTTTGATCCATGCGTCAATCAGCGGGCGCCCGTCGTTATCGGTTTCCATCAGCGCGGCCATCAGCACCGCCTGTTCGCCATCCTGTAAATAGCAGGATGGGTTCTCGCGCCAGATCACCCCCAGCATCTCCTGATAGCGGTACGGCGCCTCAGGCAATGCGGCATAACCCGGATGCGACAGATATCCGGCTGCGGGTTCGCCAAGCACCTGCGCCCCGGAGTGAATCAGCGTGGCATCGCTGGCGAACTGCTGCTGTAGCCAGCGCGAGGCCAGCGGACCGGCGGCAATATACTTGCCCGGAATACCGCGGTAGCAGGAAGTGTTGTAGATGGTCAGCGGCAGCTTGATGTCATACGGCGCGCGACGGCTGGCGTTGGTCAGCGTGCGCAGGGACTGCTGCGCCAGATACTCATCGCCGAACTCTCCCAGCTCCACCATCTCACCGCGCGCGAGCTGTGCCAGGAAATGAATGGCAATTTTTTGCTGCCACTGCCACGGGTGCAGCGGCACCGGCAGCCAGCTATCATCCAGATCCAGTTCCTGCCAGCGGGCGTCGAACCGCTCGCGCTCGGCATCGTCCATGGCGCTGGAGAGCAGGGCGTTAATATCGCAATCGGCGTCGCTGCTCCAGACCAGACGATCGCGCTGCACGGCGACCCAGTGCAGGCGAAAACGCCCGCGATATTCCGGCGCGTACAGGCGCAGGGCATCCAGCCCCCAGCCGCGGCGTCCTTTATTGAAAATAAACTTCGGGTGACCGCGCATCAGGCACTGTAGCTCGTCCGGGTCAAGGTGGATCAGCGCATCGGCATCCAGCGTTTCGCGCGCCTGCAACAGCTGCATGTCGCCCCGCAGCGTGGCGTAGAGATCTTCCATGTGCTCCGCCGTTTGCGCGTCGCTCATCTCCAGTACGGTGGCCAGTTGCAGCAGCGCGTTTTCCGCTTCGACCGCCGCGCCGCTGGTGGTGGTCAGGGTATCAGGGTCAATATGCAGCCAGCCCCAGATCCCACGCGTGGCGCGAAACTGCCAGCACGCGTTGCCCATACTGATGCGCCAGTAGTCCGCCGAAACCGGCTCGGCGCGCAGGGTGCGTTCATATTCCAGTTCGGCGAGGATCTTCGCCACCATCTCACGGTTCACTTTCTGCCAGAGTGCATTCACAGTTCCACCTCGTGGAAGAAGCGATGACGCTCGCTCATGATGAGACGGGAGCGTTTGTGCGGGAAGTCGAACTCTTTCACCGTGTCGAAACCGGCGGACGCCAGATGGCGGAACAGACGCTGGTTGTCGAAGCGCGGTTCCGCCACAATGCGCGCCGTGCGCGGTTCATCGAGATACAGATAGTGGCTCAGGCCGCGCAGCCAGCTGCGGATATACTGCGCCCCGCGCCAGTTCTCTTCACCCACCAGCATATGTAGCCCGCGGTCAAACGGCTGCCAGCGATAGTGGCGGCCAATGCGGTCTTCCGCCGCCCAGTAGAGTTCAAAATAGCCGAATGGCTGATCGTCAAAGCAGCCGATCACCGGGTAACAATAGGTCGAGTCGAGCTGACGGCGCAGGTAGTTTTCCTGCTCGGCCTGCGGGCCCGCCATCTCCCAGAAGGCGTTCACGCGTGGGGTGTTCATCCAGCGGGTAAAACGCTCGCCGTCCAGCGCCACGTCCGCTACGCGGAAGCTCAGGGTGCGCTTAATCTGCGGATCGTAACGGCGATACACTTCGCCCTGCGGACGATGAGGGCGCAGCGGGAAGTACAGCTGACGGCTTTCATCAAACTGCATTCCGCCGCTCACCTGCGGACGTTCGCCTTTCAGCCACAGCGGCAGCTGCCAGAATATTTCGCGCGCCAGATAATCCCCGTTTGCGAGGCTAAACAGCGCCTGCGCCTGAGGTTCATCCTGCCAGGCGGCCCACGGCAGGGTAATGCCGGTCAGGGCGGGTGCGGCAACAAACAGCTGGTCGAGGGCGTCCACCAGCCAGCCGTCCGGGAGCCCGGCCAGACGCGCAAGGACCGCGCTGCCGTCAAGACCCAGCGTCAGCGGCAGGTTTTGTTCCGTGGCCGTACAGCGAAAGCCGTAGCCGGAATGGACGATGTTCGCGTTTGCCATCACGCCTTCTCCTTATAAAACGGGTTGCTAAAGTCGAAATAGATCACCGCCGGATCGACGATGGTGTTTTCGTTGCGATCGTGCAGGTAGCAGAAGAAGTTGCCTTTGCAGTTCCAGGTCGGGCTGTCGAGCACATAATCAAGGCAGCGGGTCTGCTTCGCCGTCATGCGCAGTTTGGCCAGCGCGTCACGCACGCGGGGCATCAGGTTCTCTTCGCTGTCGAAGCCGGCAGCGGCGAGCGCGGCGGTGACGGCAAGGGTAGAGTTCAGCAGCAGGTAATAAGGGAAGTAGCGCAGCAGCTGGCTCTCACCGAAGCGGTTTTCCACCTCGGTTTCGCCTGCCTCTTTCAGCCACGCGTCGGCCCCTTCGGTCCAGGCGCTGCCCTGACAATCGCGGTAGATCAGCCCAACGGGGAAATCCTGCTGCATCTCAACGAGGATATTTTGCTGGTGCGCCAGCAGGACCAGACCGTAGTCCGCCTCGGCGCTGAACAGCGGAAGCAATACGCGGTCGCAGTAGGCGTCCAGCCAGCAGCGGGCGGCCTGAGCGAGCGGGAGATCCAGACGCTGGCTCAGACGGCGCACCGCCGCCGCCAGCAGGCTGTCGCCGCCGTCCGGTGCCGCCTGGGTCAGGCTCACCAGCACGTTGGTTTGGGTATCTGGCGTATCAAACAGCAGGTTGACGCGCAGGGCCATCAGGCTCTCTTCCTGAATGACGCCGCTTTCATCGCGCAGCCCGGCCCAGCCGTCTTCCTGCATCACGCGCATGGTCGGGTAGCGCGCCTGGAGCTCCTGCCAGCGTGCCGTTTTCGCCAGCCGCGCCAGGCGCATGCCGCGCTTAACTTCTTTGACCGACAGCGTGCGCACGGAGTTGGTCAGCCGCACGCTGAGGGAAAACTTAATCATGTCGCTATTGGTTTCGCTGTACAGCGAGCGGGAAGAGCTGGTAGGCAGCCACTGTGCGCCCGCCTCGCCAAGATCCCGCAGGGCGCCTTTTTCAACCAGACGCTGGCACCACGGCTGCTCCAGCAAATAGGCAGCCTGCCACGGATGCATCGGCAGCAGCCAACGGGTGTCGGTGAAGTAGCCGAGAAGATCCGGCGCACTTTGGGCCGCGAAGCGCAGCAGACGTTCACGCAGGGAGACGTTCAGGCTGTCCCCGGCAATCAGTTCATGCTCAACCGCAAACCAGCGCAGCGGGAAGCGCGAGGCGAAATCCGGCAGATAGCGGCGCGCCTCGGCCTCGTTAAACGGCTCGTGCGACTTTGGGGCAGGATGAAAAGCATGGCCGACCAGCAGCGCCTGTTCCGCTTCGGCAAAGGTCAGCGGCTTATCGCGCAGGTTTGCCCAGTTGTGGCGTAAATCAATGGCCTGCCAGGTGTGCGTATGGCTCTCCAGGACGCGCTGCTTAAAGCGGGCCAGCGTATCGGCGTCCAGAGCGCCTTTTACTGTCTCTTTTTCAATAATGAAATCAATCAGTTGATGGAATGTGACCGTGTCACCGCCGTCGCTGTCGGCCTGAATCAGCGTGGCCGGGAAACAATACTGGTGATGCTGCGTGGGGGAGAAATAGCGTACCGGAACCCGGATGGCCTGGGTTGGTGAGAGCGGGATATGTATCTGCGATAACTCATCCGCACGGGTTGCGGGAAGATAGTGCCAGTCCTTCGTTTCGCGCAGCAGCGCGTTCAAAAAACACTGGGCCGCAACATCTGTACCGGCGGAGCGGGGCAGAGCACGCATAGATGTACCTCATTCCATGACTGATAATAATTCTCGTTATGATATTCATTCTGTTTACAGCCGCAACTATTTTTGCAATATTTGTTTTCATAAACTTCATAATTTCCACACATTTATTGACATTATCTTCACAATTCTATGCGCACCTGTACTGAGAACATCACAGACAATATGGCCCCGAAGGCAAACTGGCCCCTTGCACTGGGCGCCGGTTTATTGGGTATCGGACAAAACGGTTTGCTGGTCATGCTGCCGCAGCTGGTCTCCCTGACCGGACTGTCGCTCTCCGTCTGGGCCGGGCTGCTGATGTTCGGCTCGATGCTCTTTTTACCCGCATCGCCCTGGTGGGGACGCCAGAGCGAGCGGCACGGCTGTAAGGTCGTGATGCTGGCCTCGTTAGGCGGCTATCTGGCGAGCTTCGTCCTGATGGCGCTGGTGGTCTGGGCGATGGCCAACGGCGCGCTGAATGCCCTCTGGGGAATGGCGGGCCTGGTTCTGTCGCGCATGCTGTACGGCCTGACGGTATCGGGGCTGGTGCCTGCGGCCCAGACGTGGGCCATTCAACGCGCGGGGCTGGATAAAAGGATGGCGGCGCTGGCAACGATAAGCTCTGGCCTTAGCTGCGGGCGTCTGCTAGGACCGCCTCTGGCCGCGCTGATGCTCAGCGTCAGCCCGGTCGCACCGCTCTGGCTGATGGCGCTGGCGCCGTTTATCGCGCTGCTTCTGGTGCTGCGCGAAGCCGCCGATCCCCCGCTGCCGCCGGTGGCGCACCAGTCGACGCGGTTACAGGCCTCTATGATGCCTTTCCTGCTGCTGGCGCTGCTGCTGGCGGCGCTGGTCAGCCTGATGCAGCTTGGTTTATCGCCGCATCTTCATCCGTTATTTAATGGCGATGCCGTGCAAATCAGCCATCATGTCGCCCTGCTGCTGAGCCTGGCCGCGCTGGCCACCCTGGCGGCGCAGTTTCTGGTGGTACGCCCGCAGCATTTTAGCCCGAGGGTTTTACTCTTAATTGCCGCGGTCTTGATGGTGGCGGGGCTTGGGCTGATGTGTCTCGCCAGTTTAGCCCTGTTCTACGTGGGCATTGTCATCACCTCGCTGGGTGCCGCCATGGCCACGCCGGGATACCAGCTTTTGCTCAACGATCGGCTGACGACGGGCAAAGGGGCAGGGGTGATCGCCACCAGCCATACGCTGGGGTACGGGGCCAGTGCGCTGCTGGTACCCGTGGTGACGCGCTTTTACGGTGAGCAGTTTTTGATTACTGCCGCATGGGGAATGGCGCTGCTGTTTCTCGCGGTGAGCGTGTGGGTACGATCGACCGATCGTACCCCTGCTGAACATTAGTGGAACGGATGAGAGGAGGTGCTGGCTGCGTCCTCACTTTGCCGCAGACGCTGGAGCGGATCCTGCTGGTAAAACTGGCAGAAACGCTGCCACAGCGCCGGGAAGCGTGGGGCAAAAAGCTCAGGTGCGCTAAAGAAATACTCGGACAGCACCGCAAAGCACTCGGCGGGATCGGTCGCGGCATAGGCATCAATGCTGGCCGCGCTTTCACCCACCAGGTCTATCTCATCCTGAATGTTTTCCATCGCCGCGTGCAGGTCGTGCTCCCATCCCGCGACTTCACGCAGCGGGATCAGCGGCACGCCGCTGGCGCGATCGCCGTTGCGGGTATCCAGCTTATGCGCTACTTCGTGAATGATCAGGTTGAAGCCCGAGGCATCGAACGAGTCCTGAATATCCAGCCAGTTGAGGATGATCGGCCCTTGCTGCCAGCTCTGCCCGGACTGCACCATACGCTGGTTGTGCACCAGCCCGATGTCATCCTCCCACTCATCATCGACGATAAACGGCGCCGGGTAGATCAGCACTTCATGGAAGCCATCCAGCCATTCGATACCCAGCTCCAGTACCGGTAAGCAGAAGAGCAGGGCGATGCGCGAATTTTTAAGCGGATCCAGTTCGAAGCCCTGTAGCGGCACCAGCCGTTTTTGCTGTAAAAAACGCTCGGCCAGCTGAATCAGCTTTGATTGCTCTTCAGGCAAGAGATTCGCCAGCACGGGGATCGCCAGAGCCTCATCCCAGGGCAGCGCCATATTTCGACCAGCTTCGTTCGTTTTCCAGGGCCACTTAATCATCGCTTTGCTCGTTACTCGCACGTGAACAAAATGGAAAGGTCAGGGGCTGTTAGCATGCCAACATACTCTGTTAAGCAGTATGACACTCCTCTTCGGCGGCATGCAGACTGGCAGCCTGTTTAGGAGGAATCCAGCCCGCATAAACTATCACTATGTGCCGTAAGGTTGATAGCGCTTTAGGGGTATCCCCTTCATTTTGTGAAGTATGTCGTACGCGGCTATGATAAATCTCTTCTTACCCTACCGTGCTTAAGGATCCCGTCAGTATGCCCGTCAATTTTGACCTCAACGATCTCTACGCCTTCCGCGCTTTACTGGAATACGGCAATTTCCGTCTTGCGGCAGAATCTATTTGCCTTTCCCAGTCGGCGTTGAGTCGCAGAATTGAAAAGCTGGAGGCGGCACTGGGGACAAAACTGTTCGACAGAACTACCCGGCGCGTCACGCTGACCCTGTATGGACAGACCTTTGCCGACCGGTGCGGGCAACTGCTTGTCGACGTGGAGTCCATGCTTTCGGATATCGATAAGGCCAGCGAGGAGCGCACGGGATTGATCACCGTGGCGACGGTGCCGTCAGCCGCCTGTTACTTTATGCCGGATGTGATCCGCCGCTTTCAGTCTCGTTACCCCCGCGTGCGCATTAAACTTATCGACAGCAGCGCCGGAAATGTTATCGAGGCCGTCACCCGCGGACAGGCGGATTTTGGTATCTGCTTTGCACGGAGTTTACAGCCCGACATCGAGTTTGTCCCGCTGGTGGAAGACGTCTACGTGGCCGCCTGCCGACGAGACAGCCCGCTTGCAAAAAGAAAAAGCCTGACGTGGCAGGCTTTTTATCAGCAGGATTATATCGGTCTGGATAAGACCTCCGGCAACCGCAATCTTCTCGACCAGCGGGTCGGACATATTCGGCCTGAGCGCCCCAGCATCTGCGAAACGCGGCACGTGACGACTATGCTCGGGATGGTTGAAGCCGGGATCGGCATTGCGGCCGTACCCGCCATGTCAATGCCCCGCGCAGAGCATTCGCTGCTGACGTCGGTGCCTTTAACCGAGCCAGAGGTCAGGCGAACCGTGGGGTTGATTCGCCGCCGCGGGCGGATCCAGTCCTACATTGCTGCCGAACTCGAAACGCTGATCACCGAGCAGTATCGCGAGGTGCACTGACGGGCGTTAAGCCCGTTGCCGTAATGACGCTGGCCGCCTGTGGCGAGGAGAGAAAGGCCAGCAGCGCTTTTCCCTGCTCAGGATGGTCGGCCTTCTGCGTTACGGCTCCGGCGAAACGGGTAATGTACTGTATGTCGTCAGGCAACTTACCCACAAACGTCACGCCCGGGACCGGCAGAAGCTCGCTCACTTGCTGAAAGCCGAGATCGTATTTCCCTTTTGCCACTTCAGACGCCACCGGGATGCGCTCAACCCGGTGCGCTTTATTTTGGACCTGGCCGTCGATGCCCAGCTTACGGAACAACTGGCTCTCAACATACCGGCCGCTGGCGCTGTCGGAATAAGCCATGGAATGCGCCTTCAGCAGCGTTTGCCGCAGGGCGGGTACCGTACTGACATCCGGCACCGGCGTGCCCGCTTTGACGACCATCCCGACGGGCGAATCCGCCAGCTCCACGCGGGAGCCCGCCGCCGTCCTGCGATCCTGTTCCAGTTTCGCCAGCGCATCTCCAACCATAATCACCACGTCCGCTTTTTCGCCCCGGGCGAGCCGGGCCGGAATGGCCTGCGGTGTTTTGCCCATCGACGGGCCGGAGACCACAATGAGCCTGTCGCCGCTTTGCGCTTCGTACTGCGGCGCCAGCTTCTCCAGCGCCGCTTTGAAGCCGCCAGAAATCATCACCGTCACCTCCTGCGCAAGCGCGCCCGCGCTGAGGGTGGTGAAGGTCAGGGCGGCAATCACCGTTCTGAATGTAAGCATGAGGGATCACTCCTTAACGGTGGTTTGCAGAATTAACGTGCGACGACGATAGAGATAAAGCGTTGCCAGCAGGGCGCAAACGGCGGCAAAGCTCATCCAGTACCCCGGGGAGGCTTTATCGCCGGTGTACTCAATTAAGGCGGTAGAAATCACCGGCGTGAAACCGCCAAAGACCGCCGTTGCGAGGCTATAAGCCAGCGAGAAGCCCGCCACACGCACCTCTGCTGGCATGATCTCCGTCAGGGCCGGGATCATCGCGCCGTTATACAGGCCGTAGAGGAAAGAGAGCCACAGCAGCACGGTCAGCATCATGGAGAAACTCGGGGCTGCCGCCAGCATCGTCAGTGCCGGATAGCTGGTCGCCAGCGCCAGCAGCGTCATGGCGATCAGCACCGGTTTGCGTCCGAAGCGGTCCGACAACGCACCGCCTATCGGTAGCCAGATGAAGTTAGAAATGGCTACCAGCAGCGTGACCAAAAGACTGTCCGAGGCGCTGAGCATCAGGACTTTTTTACCGAAGGTCGGTGCGTAAACGGTGATCAGGTAAAACGCGGTGGTGGTCATCGCCACCATCAGCATACCCGCGACGACTACTGGCCAGTTGGCGAGCAGCGTTGTGAAGACCTGACGCATCGCCAGATGGTGGCGACGGGCGCTGAATTCCTCGGTCTCCTCCAGCTTGCGGCGCAGGAAAAAGATGAACGGCACAATCAGACAGCCAAACAGGAACGGAATACGCCACCCCCATTCGCGAATGGCACTCTCTTCCAGCACCATATTCAGCGCAAAGCCCATCGCCGCCGCGATCATAATGGCGACCTGCTGGCTACCCGACTGCCAGCTGGTGTAGAAACCCTTGCGGCCCGGCGTGGCGATCTCCGCCAGATAAACCGAAACCCCGCCCAGCTCGGCGCCTGCCGAAAAGCCCTGCAACAGGCGGCCGGTCAGCACCAGCAGCGGTGCCCACAGGCCAATGCTCTGATAAGAAGGGATCAGCACAATCAGAAAGGTTCCGGCGGCCATGATCGACAGGGTGACGATCAGCCCTTTACGGCGGCCCACTTTATCAATGTAAGCCCCCAGCACAATGGCCCCGATCGGACGCATCAGAAAGCCCGCGCCAAAGACGGCGAAGGTCATCATCAGCGACGCAAATTCACTGCTTGCCGGGAAGAACGTGTGGGCGATGTAGGTGGCATAAAAACCGAACAGAAAGAAGTCGAATTGCTCAAGAAAGTTGCCCGACGTGACGCGGAAAATCGCGCCCGCTTTCGAACGAACCGTTGCAGGTGAGGTTGAGGAAACCATAATTATCTCCAGTTTTATAGTGACGTTATGCTCGTCTGTTTCTGAAAACTGGATCAGGAAGTGGAAATTGATAAGCGCAAATCGCGCATGGACTGATGCGTGTGGTGCATTAATGACAAAGCGTTGACCAGTATTTACATATTCAACAATAACTTAACATTTCAGTAATCTGTTATTTACCACATTTCGCTAAGTTGCTGATATATCAGTTTTGTGACACCGCGCAGGTGAGAAGCCAGGCGGGGCCTGGCTTGGGATTATCAGCGCAGCGCGTTCGCAATCGCGCTAAACATCAGCGACGCTTCCAGCGGCTGGGCGCTGAATGACGGCTCTGCCTGCGGCCAGGTGGACCACTGGACGATAACCAGATTTTCTTTCTGATTAACCACGATCATCTGACCAAAAATACCCAGCGCCCACAGGGAATCCTTCAGCGAATTTTCGACTTTCGGCTCCACGTTTGTGGCGGTGGCCGGCACTTCGTTGTTCCACCACTGGTAGCCGTACAAGCCCTTCGGATGCGCGGCGGACACCGATCCTTTGGCCTGTGTCCAGGCTGAGGACTGTTTCACCCAGCCCTCGGGGAGGATCTGCTTTCCGTCCGGCAGTGTACCGTTATGCAGGATAAATTCCCCGAAACGCCCCCAGTCTTCCAGCGTGGCGTTAAATCCATGCGCACCCACGTCGTGCTGGCCTTTGCTGTAGGCATGCCACACGCCGTCGCTCGCCATGCCGTACGGCTGCCAGATGCTTTTCTCCAGATACGCCGCGAGCGTCATGCCGGTGGCGCGCTCAAGCACATCGCCTAACAGCCAGGCGCCACCCGAGGAATAGGACCAGTTTTCACCCGCTGGGTGTTCACGGTGTAATCCTTTCACCAGGGTGCGCACGCAGTCGTAGGTGCCCGGTTTCGCTTCGCATTCGGTAAGCCGGGCGAAGTCTGACTGCGGGTTAGTGTAATCTTCGTTCCACGCCACGCCCGAGGTGTGGGTGATGAGCTGTTTCAGCGTTACGCCCTCCCAGGCGGTGCCTTTTAAATCCGGTTCGTACTGGGTGATGAGGTCGTCCAGTGAGTGGATTTTACCCTCTTTTATCGCAACGCCCACCAGCGCGGAAACCACCGATTTGCCCACGGAACGCGACGTCCAGAGCGTTGAGTTGGTATTGCCTTCTCCCAGGTATTTATAGGCCACTTTGCCATTTTTCAGCACCAGCATGCCGCTGACGTTCTGGCGCTTCAGGTAATCCTGAAGATTGTAAATCTTACCCTTCACCTGATAGCGGGCATCGGTGAGCGGTTTTTCTGCGGGCAGCAGCGGCGTTGCGTTGCCGTGGCGGAACACATCGCCCGCGTAGTTGCGGTAGTCATTGCGAAAGCCCACCACGCGATCGGCCTGGCTCCAGGTGAGCATGGTATGTGCGTCCGGGAGTCTGGCATCGAAAGGCGCCGGACAGGTCGTAAGGTCGGTACCGTTGCAGGCCGCCATGACGGCGGGTGAGAGCAGGCTGCTGACAACCAGCGCCGCGAGCAGCGTGCGGTTTGTTTTGATTTTCATATTTATCTCGTTTGGCTCAGGAAGGACTTCAGTTTAAGAACCTGCGGCCTATAATAAAAAACGCGTTATGGGGGAAAATCCCCCGGAAAAATCGCGTGGAGAATGACGTGGCATCACTGATCTATTCCTTTGCCCAACTTGAAGCGTTCACCGCCGTCGCTGAGCACGGCAGCCTGATGAAGGCGGCCAGTAAACTCGGCAAAGATCGTACAACCTTGCGGGATCTGATCGATTTTCTTGAGGATGGGCTGGGCTACGCTCTGTTCCTGCGGGAGGGGCGCAGCCTGCGCCTGACGCCGGAGGGGGAGCAGCTTCAGCGGCAGGCGCACCTGCTGATGCGCCAGGTCAAAGCATTTGAGGCGTTTGCCCGATTGGTGCCGGACAGCGCCACGCAGGACATTGCCCTCGTTTACGATCCGTTCACCCCCAGAGGTTTTTTACAGGCGCTGATTGCCACACTGGCGGCGAAAAAGATCCGCCTGAGCCTGACCAGCGCATCGCGCGATGAGGCGGAAGCCATGCTGGCGAACGGTCAGGCCGATCTGGGGATCTGCCAGGCGCGCAACCGCAGCGTGGGCAATGAGATGGAGTGGCGGGCGCTGGGGGCGATCGAAATGGATTTTTACGCCGCAACGGCGCTTTTTGCGGAGGTTGCGTCGCCGGTGTCGCTGCTCGACCTCTCTCTGGTTCCGCAGGTGATTATGCATGCCGCGTCAGACGAGCCGGTTGCCCGTCGCCTGCAAATTTCAGGGCACACGCTTTTCACTAACGAACTGGAGATGCTGCGCGGCCTGCTGGAGAAAGAGTGCGGCTGGGGATTTTTGCCGACGCATCTTCAGGCGGCGCGATGGCAAAACGTAAAAAGGCTGCACACCGAAGTGGGCAGCCAGGGGATCGGTCAAACGATGGTGACGATCTGGAAACCGGGCAGCGACAAGCGCGGGTTAATTAATGAAACGCTGTCGCTGCTGCCATCATTGTGGAAAGACTCAGCGCTGTGAACAGCCTTTGCACTGCTTGTTCTGGATCTGCTGGAAGAAATCGTTGCCTTTGTCATCCACCAGGATAAAGGCCGGGAAGTTCTCCACTTCAATTTTCCAGATCGCTTCCATACCCAGTTCCGGATACGCCACGCACTCCAGACTCTTGATGCTGTTTTGCGCCAGCACCGCCGCCGGGCCGCCAATGCTGCCGAGGTAGAAGCCGCCGTGTTTATGGCAGGCGTCCGTCACCTGCTGGCTGCGGTTGCCTTTGGCCAGCATGATCATGCTCGCACCGTGGGATTGCAATAAGTCTACATAGGAGTCCATACGCCCGGCGGTGGTTGGACCTAAGGAGCCAGACGCGTAGCCTTCTGGCGTTTTGGCCGGGCCTGCATAGTAAATCGGGTGATCTTTGACGTACTGCGGCAGGGCTTTGCCGTTATCGAGCAGCTCTTTCAGCTTCGCATGGGCGATGTCGCGCGCCACAATAATGGTGCCATTCAGCGACAGGCGGGTGGAGACCGGGTGCGCGGAAAGCTGCGCCAGAATATCGGGCATCGGCTTGTTCAGATCAATGCTTACTACATCGCCTTCCCCCTGCTGGCGCAGGGATTCAGGAATATACTGGCCCGGATTGTGCTCCAGCTTCTCAATCCAGATCCCCTCGCGGTTAATCTTCGCCTTGATGTTGCGGTCGGCGGAGCACGAAACACCCATGCCGATCGGGCAGGAGGCACCGTGGCGCGGCAGACGGATCACGCGAATATCGTGGGCGAAGTATTTCCCGCCAAACTGCGCGCCAAGGCCGAGGTTTTGCGCTTCCTGAAGCAGTTCCTGCTCGAGCTGGACGTCGCGGAACGCCTGGCCGTGCGCGTTGCCTTCGGTTGGCAGGCCATCATAGTAGCGCGCAG
This sequence comes from Enterobacter cloacae complex sp. P29RS, assembly GCF_014893445.1. Classification (NCBI taxonomy): domain Bacteria; kingdom Pseudomonadati; phylum Pseudomonadota; class Gammaproteobacteria; order Enterobacterales; family Enterobacteriaceae; genus Enterobacter; species Enterobacter cloacae complex sp. P29RS. Next base: position 24,796 of record NZ_JADBPZ010000028.1, read on the forward strand.
AGGCGAGCTTGACGGTTTTCAGCGTGGCTTCCGCTGAGGTGCCGCCGATAACGAAGGCGATATGGTAAGGCGGGCAGGCCGCGGTGCCGAGGGTCCGCATCTTCTCAACCAGATAATTTTTCAGCTTCGCCGGGGTGATCAGCGCTTTGGTTTCCTGATACAGATAAGTTTTGTTGGCGGAACCGCCGCCTTTCGCCATGCAGAGGAATTTGTACTCGTCACCATCCACGCTGTAGAGGTCGATCTGCGCGGGCAGGTTGGTGCCAGTATTCACCTCTTTATACATATCCAGCGCCGCATTCTGCGAGTAGCGCAGGTTGTCTTCAATATAGGTGTTATACACGCCCTGGCTCAGCGCTGCTTCGTCACCGCCGCCGGTCCAGACGCGTTGGCCTTTCTTACCCATAATAATCGCGGTGCCGGTATCCTGGCAGGTCGGCAGCACGCCTTTCGCCGCAATCTCGGAATTGCGCAGGAATTGCAGGGCGACGTACTTATCGTTCTCGCTGGCTTCCGGGTCGCTCAGAATAGCCGCAACCTGCTTCTGGTGAGAGGTGCGCAGCATAAACGCCGCGTCGTGGAAGGCCTGCTGGGCCAGCAGGGTCAACGCCTCTGGCTCGACTTTCAGCACTTCCTGACCGTCGAACTCGGCAACGGAAACGTGCTCTTTGGTCAGCAGATAATATTCGGTGTCGTCATGCGCGAGTGGGAAGGGGTTCTGGTAGATAAAGGGTTTGTTTGACATAGCTTGCTCCACAAAAATTTAACCGCCGGAGGAAATGTCCGGCGGTCAGAAATCAGAACATCATGGACATCCACGGGTAACCAATCAGCAGCAGAGCTGCCAGGAAAATGGCACCGAAGATGGTGCCGAGGCGCCAGTAGTCTTTGGTTGGCAGGTAGCCGCTACCGTAGTAAATCGGGCTTGGGCCCGTACCGTACGGGGTGATGATCCCCATCACGCCCAGCGAGGTCACCATCAGCAGGACGAACACTTCCATATTCATGCCCGGAATGGTGGAGGCAATCGTCAGCATCGCTGGCAGTAGCGCGGTAGTGTGCGCGGTGGTGCTGGCAAACAGGTAGTGCAGCAGGTAGAACGCCAGCAGCAGGACGATGGTGGCCACACCCGGAGAGATACCGCTCATCAGCATGCCGCCTTCTTTACCCAGCCAGCTGATAAAGCCGGTGGAGGAGAGACCATCCGCCAGTGCCACCAGGGTGGCGAACCAGACGAAGGTATTCCACGCGGCTTTGTTGCCGGTGATGTCGTTCCACTCCAGCACGCCGGTCCACAGCATCAGGCCAACGATCAGCAGGGCAGCCATGGCCGGTTCAATCCACGCCGCGGCGAAGATCCACATCAGCAGCGCGCAGCACACGAATACCAGCAGCAGGATCTCATTGCGCGACAGTTTGCCCAGTTTTTCCAGTTCGCGGGTCGCCCACAGTGGTACTTCATTGTTTACCTTCACTTCTGGCGGGTAGAACCAGTAGGCCAGCAGCGGCATGGTCAGGATCAGCAAGATACCCAGCGGCAGGAAGGCGAGGAACCAGGTCCCCCAGGAGATATCAATTCCAACGGTGCTTTTCACCAGCGCCAGTGCCAGCAGGTTAGGTGCCAGAGCGGAAAGGAACATCGAGCTGGTGATACAAGCCGCGGTGATTGCCACCCACATCAGATAGGAACCGATTTTGCGCGCGCTTGGGTCGTTGGGTTTTGAACCGTACAACGGCGGCAGGTTAGCGATAATCGGGTAGATGGTTCCGCCGCTGCGCGCGGTGTTGGACGGGGTGAACGGGGCCAGCAGCAGGTCCGCAAACGTAATGGCGTAACCGAGCGTCAGGCTGCGACGGCCCAGGTACTTCACCAGAATCAGCGCCAGGCGGCGGCCGAAGCGGGTTTTGTCGTAGCCTGCGGCAAACATAAAGGCACCGAAGATCAGCCAGACGGTGGAGTTACCAAACCCGCTCACCGCCCATTTAAAGGAGGCGCCCGCCAGCTTGAATTTCGGGTCAGCCAGCTGTTCGGGGCTAAAGAGCACCCACTGGCTGCACAGCGCAATCGCCACCACGCCGGTGAGGCCGATTACGGCGCCCGGCAGAGGTTCGAAAATCAACCCGACGATGACGCCAACAAAGATGGCGAAGTAGTGCCACGCATAAGGCGGCAGACCTTCCGGAACGGGGACAAACAACAGCAGGACGGCGACAATGACGGGCAGGGCCATCATCAGCAGGCGTTTTGCTGTTCCATTTGATGCCAGATTCGCCGCAGGAGGCGTTACAGCAGTTTTTGTTTTCATAGTTTCACGTCTTAAGTTGTCAAAAATTCGTCGTACAGCGAAAACACAAATTCGATTGCTTTATTCGTTTTGCTTTCTTTAGTTATTTAAGGTGCGTTTTTGTGTTTTCAGTAATAGCGATTTAACGCATTATTGTTTGCGCTAAATAAAAAATGATGATGTTTTTATATTGCGCCTTTGGATGCCATTACTATTGATCGCGATCAAAAAAACAGAATTGAGGACGTAATTTTATACTTTTTATAATAACCACTCTGAGTAGTGTGGTTATTCGCTATTTTTAAGAATTTTATTTATCAATTTTATAACATTATTAATTTGGGTTGTGTTTTAGGTTTTGATTTTAAAGGATTTTTGATGTGCATGGTGTATTGGCTTTACCATTGTTGATTTAACTTTTTTTAAATTAATGTGAACGTATAAAACATTCACGCTAACACCAATGTGTTATTAATGTTATCGCAGGGATTAAATAGTTTATTAACTAACGTAATGGCTTTAGAAACTAAAAAAAGCTTTATATTAATGTCATGACATCGGCAAAAACACGAAATAAAAAATCCATACCGATAACGAATTCTTAATTTTTAAAGTTTGGAGTTTCTATTATGAGCACTAACGAACGTATTTTAAGCCCCTTCACATTACCGAATGGTACTGAACTGAAAAACCGTTTGTTAATGGCCCCGATGACAACCTGTACGGGGTATTACGATGGCACCGTGACCAGCGAGCTGGTGGAGTACTACCGTGCCCGCGCTGGCAGCATCGGCACCATTATCGTTGAATGCTGTTTTGTTGACGATCTCGGCCTTGCGTTCCCGGGCGCAATTGGTATTGATAACGACGAAAAAATCGCCGGACTGGCAAAAATCGCTGACGCCATTAAGTCCAAAGGTTCCAAAGCCCTTCTGCAAATTTACCACGGCGGCCGTATGGTCGACCCAAAACTGATCGGCGGCCGCACGCCGGTTGGCCCAAGCGCGGTTGCCGCGCCGCGTGACGGTGCCGCGACGCCGGTTGCTCTGACTTCAGAAGAAGTGGAAGGCATGATCGGCAAGTTCGGCGAAGCCGTACGCCGCGCAATTCAGGCCGGCTTCGATGGCGTCGAAATCCACGGGGCGAATACCTATCTGATCCAGCAGTTCTACTCCCCGAACTCTAATCAGCGCGACGACGAGTGGGGTGGAAGCCGCGATAACCGCGCGAAATTCCCGCTGGCGGTGCTGGACATTACCCACAAGATGGTGCGCCAGTATGCGGACGACGCGTTCATCGTTGGCTACCGCTTCTCACCGGAAGAGCTGGAAGTCCCCGGCATTCGCTTCGAAGACACCCTGTATCTGCTGGAAAAACTGGCCGCTCGTGGGGTGGATTATCTGCACTTCTCCCTTGGCGCCGCCCTGCGTCCTTCTATCGTCGATACTCAGGACCCGACACCACTTATCGAAAAATACTGCGCCATGCGCTCTGACACGCTGGCGCAGGTACCGGTGATGGGCGTTGGCGGCGTGGTGAATGCCACGGATGTGAATGAAGCGCTGGATCACGGTTACGACCTGATAGCCGTTGGCCGCGCCACCATTGCCTATCCGGACTGGACCGATCGCATCGCGGCGGGCGAAAGCCTGGAGCTGTTTATGGACAGTACCCGACGCGAAGAACTGAGCATCCCGGAACCGCTGTGGCGCTTCTCGCTGGTGGAAGCGATGATCCGCGACATGAGCATGGGCGAATCTAAATTCAAACCGGGCACCTTTATTGAAAAAGTGCAGGACGATGCTAACGAACTGGTGATTAACGTCAGCCTCGAAACCGACCGCATCGCCGATATCGAACTGGCCTCCGGCCCGAGTGAAGACGTCGAGTTTGTCACCAGCTTCGAAGAGATCCGTACCCGAATTCTGGATGCCAATACCCCGCACGTGGATGCTATCACCGGCGCAACCAGCCAGAGCGAGGCGGTGAAAAAAGCGGTCTCGAAGGCGATGCTGAAATCCAGCAAAGCGCTGGCGGCAGAAGAGGGCGCTGACCCGAATGAGACTAAAAGCGTGGACGTGGTGGTGGTCGGCAGCGGCGGTGCCGGTCTGGCGGCGGCGATTCAGGCTCACGACGAAGGCGCGAGCGTGCTGATCGTTGAGAAAATGCCGACTATTGGCGGGAACACCATCAAAGCCTCTGCCGGGATGAACGCGGCGGAGACCCGCTTCCAGCGCGTGAAGGGCATTCAGGACAGCAAAGAGCTGTTCTACCAGGAAAGCCTGAAAGGCGGTGGCAATAAGAACAACCCTGAACTGCTGCGTCGCTTTGTCGAGAACGCGCCGGAGGCCATAGAATGGCTGGCAACGCGCGGCATTATGCTCAACGACATCACCACCACCGGCGGGATGAGCATCGACCGTACGCACCGTCCGAAAGATGGTTCCGCGGTAGGCGGATATCTGATTAGCGGCCTGGTGCGCAATGTCAACAAACGCAACATCGAGGTGATGCTGGATACCTCCGTGAGCGACATCATCTTCGAAAACGGCGAAGTGACCGGCGTGCGTCTGACCACCGAAGAGAACGAAACCCTCACCGTGGCAACCAAAAGCGTAATTGTCGCGACGGGCGGCTTCAGCGCCAACAGCCAGATGGTGGTGAAATACCGTCCGGACCTGGAAGGGTTCGTGACGACTAACCACAAAGGCGCAACCGGCGGCGGTATCGCGCTGCTGGAGCGTATTGGCGCAGGCACCGTCGATATGGGCGAAATCCAGATCCACCCAACCGTTGAGCAGAAAACGTCGTACCTGATTTCCGAATCCATCCGCGGCGGCGGGGCGATTCTGGTAAACCAGCAGGGCAACCGCTTCTATAACGAAATGTCGACCCGCGACAAAGTCTCGGCGCAAATCATCGCGCTGCCGGAGAAATACGCTTACATCGTCTTTGACGAGCATGTTCGCGCCAAAAACAAAGCCGCGGATGAGTACATCGCGAAAGGGTTTGTCACCAGCGCCAGCTCACCAAAAGCCCTGGCGGAAGCGCTGGGGATGGATCACCACCAGTTCCTGGCAACGCTGGAACGCTACAACGGCTTTGTGGAAAAACAGCATGACGATGATTTTGGCCGCACCACCGCGCTGCGTGCGCCTATCAACGAAGGGCCGTTCTATGCCATTCAGATTGCGCCGGGCGTGCACCACACCATGGGCGGTGTGACCATCAATACAGAAACCTGCGTGCTGGACAGCAACCACAACGTATTGCCGGGAGCGTTTGCTGCGGGTGAGGTTGTCGGGGGTATCCACGGCGGTAACCGCATCGGTGGTAATGCGGTGGCAGATATCATTATTTTTGGTACGCTTGCCGGACATCAGGCGGCTAAGCGTTCGAAAACACGGTAAGGCTCCTGTTTCCCCGGCGGCGCGGTGCTTGCCGGGGCTACATCTGAGGACTTATGTAATGCCTGATAGCCATCGCGTTTACAGCTACAACGCCGTTCTGATGGGCTCGCCCATCCTCCTGAAACTCTTCTCCCATGACGAAGCCCTCGCGTCCCGCGTGTTTCGCCTGATCAAACAGTACGAAGATCTCCTCACCGTCAACCGTGCGGATTCGCAGGTGATGGATGTCAACCATGCTGCCGGTCAGCATCCGGTTGTCGTCAGTCGCCCGGTGTTTGACCTGATCCGCTGCGCGAAAGCGGCCAGCCTGCCTACAGACAGTGCGTTCAACCTGGCGATAGGTCCGCTGGTCAAACGCTGGAAAATTGGCTTTAAGGGGGACGCTGTACCGCCCGCGGACGAGATCGCCGCCTTGCTGAGTATCACGGATCCTGCGAACGTGGTACTGGATGACGCCAACAGCAGCGTGTTTCTTACACGCCAGGGAATGGAGATCGATCTGGGGGCTATCGCCAAAGGTTATATCGCCGACAGGGTGCGGGATTACTTGCATAAAGAGGGCGCCGAACTCGGGTTGATCAACCTTGGCGGCAACGTCCAGACGTTAGGCTTGCCGGAGGACGGCTGGCACGTCGGCCTGAAAAAACCGTTCGCCGGTGATGCGCTGATTGGCGCCATAACGGTAGAAAACCGGTCGGTTGTGACGTCAGGCACCTATGAGCGCTACTTCGAGCAGAACGGCAAACGTTATCATCACATACTTGACCCGCGTACCGGCTACCCGCTGGATAACGAACTGGACAGCGTGACGATTATTTCGCAAGACTCCCTCGACGGCGATATCTGGACCACGCTGATCTACGGCATGGGCGTGGAGCAGGGCTGCGCCGCGCTGCGTTCGCGCCCCGATATTGAAGCCATTTTTGTCACCAAAACAAAAGAAGTGGTGATCTCCTCGATGCACCACTTCCGTTTTACCCTTCTGGACGACAGCTACCGAATTACTGGCAGTACTGTTTGAGCAGGCCGACCTGTTCCGGCTGCAAACGGTAGCGATATACCGGTCGACCGGTGGCACCGTAGTGAATGCTGGTGAACAGGATATTGATTTGCGCCAGCCAGATCAGGTATTTGCGGCAGGACACGCGGGAAATGTTGACCGCATTCGCCAGATCGTCGGTGGAAAATTCTATCTCCGGATGGCTGTCGATCCACTGGCAAATGGTGCGCAGCGTCTGCGGCGTTAAGCCTTTCGGTAATTTTTTGCTGTCGGCCAGCTCCGGCGCGCCGCCGTGGATCAGCCTGTCGACGTCGGCCTGTTCATAATACTGATGCGAGCCCATCAGACTGCGCTTTGCCTTCCAGCCGTTCAGCGCCTCTTCAAAACGCGGGAACTGGAACGGTTTAATCAGGTAATCCACCACGCCATAGTGCATCGACGTCTGGATCGTTGCGGCGTCGGAGGCCGACGAAATCATGATAACGTCAATCGGGCGGCCCGATGCGCGGATGATGGGCAATAGATCCAGCCCGTTATCCTGCTGCATATAGACATCCAGCAGCACCAGATCGATCGGCTGGCCTGGGTTTGCGATCAATGCTTCGGCCTGGTTGAGCGTGGAAGCGACGCCGCAGCAGTTAAAACCCTCAACGCGGTTAACATACAGACGGTTGAGGTCGGCTACCATGGCGTCATCATCGACAATTAATACATTTATCACGCGATATTCCTCTCGCTATCCCAGGGGATCTGAACAAAAAATTGGGTAAATACGCCAGGCTCCGACTCGACGGTAATATCTCCGCCCAGGTTCTGGATCTGCTGACGTGCAAGGAACAGCCCAACGCCACGGTTTTCACCTTTTGTTGAGTAGCCCTTTGTAAAAATAGCCTCCAGCCGCTCGGGATCAATGCCGGGACCGTCATCGCTGACCTCACCGCTCAGCCAGCCGTTCTGATAATGCAGCAGCAGGCCGATCTCGCCTTCCGGCTGACCTTCCATCGCATCCAGGGCATTTTCGATTAAATTGCCCAGCACGGTGATCAGAACCGCAACCTGCTCTTCATTGCTGGTGTCAGGAAGCTGACTCTCCTCGGCCAGCGTCAGGGTCACTCCCGCCTCTTTGGCGCGGTTGATTTTACCCAGCAGGAAACCCGCAATGACCGGCGATTTAACCTTGCGCTGTATCGCGCCGATATCCGTCTGATAATTCTGTGCGGTCTGGATGATGTACTCTTCCAGCTTATCGTAGCGCTTCATGTGCAGCAGGCCGAGGATCACGTGTAGCTTGTTCATAAACTCATGCGTATGTGAGCGCAGGGCATCAACATAGTTGACCATACCATCGATACGCTGCATTAACTGGCTGATTTCGGTCTTATCGCGGAAGGTGCTGATTGCCCCGATGACCTGATTCTGGCTTTTCACGGGGACCATGTTGCACAGCAGTAGCCGTCCGTTACAGCCGATCTCTTGATCCTGACGAGCAATGCCGGTTTTCGCCACTTCCCGCAGGCTGACCAGCAATGGTTCGCCGCTGCTCTCGGAGTGCTCACCCGAGCTCAGGAGCAAAATTTCTCTGGCGGTGTGGTTAATCATCGTCACGCGCCCGTGCATATCAACAGCCATCACGCCTTCGCGCAGGGACTGCAACATGGCCTGGCGCTGCTCAAAGAGGGCGGAGATCTCGTAAGGCTCCAGCCCGAAGAGAATACGTTTCAGAACCCGGACCAGACCCCATATCGCCACTGAGCTCATCAGAACGCTGAATAAGATAGTCCACACGGCATTGAGCCGACCGCGGGCAATCTGATCTTCAACTTTATTCAGCGAAATACCCACCACGACCACGCCGATCTGGTCGTGCCGCTCGTCATAAACGGGCGTAAAGACGCGCAGTGCTTCCGCGAGTGCGCCGCGGTTCACGGAGACATTCTCTTTCCCTTCGAGGGCGGGCGTCAGATCGTCGCCAATAAAATGCAAACCTAACAGCGCTTCGTTTGGATGAGAATAGCGGATCCCACGCAGGTCGGTAACCACGGTAAACAGCAGGTCGTTGCGCTTCGTCACCGCCTGGGCAATCGGCTGGATGATGCCGGCCTGCGGCGATACCATCAGGCCACGCTTGATCTCCGGGCTGTCGGCCAGCGTTCGGGCGATACCCAGCGCAGTATCTTTCACGTCATCGCGCGTGGCACGGGTGATCTGCACAGAGTACAGCGCGAAGACCACCAGCAGCACAGAACCGATAATGGCGCACACCATCAGCGTAACCAGCGTATTCAGCTTCATAGGGCGCTTGCGCGTCGGGGGGAAGGGCTGCAAATCGCTCATTAACACTCCGCGATGAAAAAGAAAGGGCTAATTATCGCTGATGACGGGCTTTTCATAAAGCCATGTAAAGAGAGGCGTTTCGTGAGCCTTCTCTCATGTGACCTGTATAAAACACTTTATAGTGTGGGGGTACTCATAATAAGGAGGCAGTTTATGAGCATTATGCTTACCGGTACGGCCAGGGAAAGACGGCACGCCAGCACGATGAACATCGACAGATTATCTACGCTGGATATGCTTAATGTCATACACCAGGATGACGCACAAATCTCTTCTGCACTTACCCCTCACTTAAGTATGCTGGCTCGCGTGGTGGATAACGCGGCGGCGACGCTTAGTCACGGCGGACGTCTGGTGCTGATCGGCGCAGGCGCGTCCGGAGGTGTGGCGAAGCAGGCGGCAGAAGCGTTCGCGCCGGGAAAACATTCGGTCATTGCGATGACAGCAGGCGATAACGCCGGAAGCTACGCGCGCGGCGTTGCCGACCTTCAGACGATAAAATTCGGCGAGCACGACATGATGCTGGCGCTGTCCGTCAGCGGCAAAACGCCATGGGTTTGGGGCGCGATGCGTCATGCGTGGTCTCTGGGCTCAACGGTCGCGCTCATTACGGAGGATGCGCAAAGTGAAGCGGCGCAGCTGGCGAGCATGGTTATTGCCCCCGATCTGGGCGCGGATGTGGTTGCCGGGTATACCAACGCCAAAGCGGGCATTGCGCAAAGCATGATAATGCATATGGTCACCACCGGTCTGGCGATACGGACAGGACGGGTGTACAGCAACCTGCGTGTTGATCTGGAGGCAAGCAATACCAGATGGGCCGAGCGACAAATTGCCATTGTAATGGAAGCGGGGGGATGCTCCCGGGCGCAGGCGAAGGCGGCGCTGGAAAGCTGTAACCATCAGTGTAAAACGGCGGTGCTTATGGTGCTGACGGGTATGGATGCCTGGAAAGCGCATGAATTACTGGCACAGAATAACGGGTTTGTTCGCCTGGCCTTGCAGGAAGCGCCGTAATATTTCAGCGTCAAATAAAAAAAGCCCGCGTTGCGGGCTTTGCTATTTATGGGGATCAGAACTGGTAGATCATACCGATGCCAACGATGTCATCGGTTGCAATACCGTTGTCACTGTAGAAGGCATCATCTTCGTCCAGCAGGTTGATTTTATAATCAACGTAGGTGGAGAAGTTCTTGTTGAAGCTGTAGGTCATGCCCACGTCGATGTAGTTAACCAGATCCTGGTCTACATAGTCATAACCATTGCCTGGATGATAATCGTTACCACCCAAATCGATGCCTTTTGAATAGACCCACGCCAGGGATGGACGCAGACCGAAGTCAAACTGGTACTGCGCTACGGCTTCAAAGTTCTGAGTTTTGTTGGCGATGCCATCGTTGCTGTACGGAGTCATGTTGCGGGTTTCCGCATACATCATTGCCAGGTAGACATCATTCGCATCGTATTTTGCACCGATTGTCCACGCTTCCGCACGTTCACCGCCGGCATATTTGCTGAAGCGATTATAGGTACCTGCGCCGTAAGCAACCTGGTCGTTGGTACGGTCAGACGATGAATAAGCGGCACCCAGCGACAGACCGAAATCGAAGTCATAGGTAGTTGACATACCGAAGCCGTCGCCGTTCTGGAAACGAACATCATCATGGCCATTTTTGGTGCCTTCCTGATTTTCGTTTGCGTTAGCACCTTCATTAGCACCCTGATATTGCAGTGCAAAGTTCAGGCCGTTAACCAGACCGAAGAAGTCATTATTACGGTAGGTCGCCACACCGTTAGTACGGCCAACCATATAGTTGTCGGTCCAGGTATAGGAGTCGCCACCAAATACTGGCAGCATATCGGTCCAGGCTTCAACGTCATACACGACGCCGTAATTACGGCCATAATCGAATGAGCCATATTCGCCGTATTTCAGGCCAGCAAAGGCCAGACGGTTAAAAGAGGTGTCGCCTGCGCCTTCGGTATCGTTAGCGTAGGTTTTATATTCCCACTGGCCGTAACCAATAAGATCGTTATTAATTTGTGTTTCGCCTTTGAAACCAATCTGGACATAGGTTTCATCGCCGTCGTCGCCTGGGTTGTCGGAGAAGGTATGACGTGCATCAACTTTACCGTACAGGTCAACTTTGTTGCCGTCTTTGTTATACATTTCCGCCGCATTTGCTGCGCCAGCCATTAATAACGCGGGTACGAGAATTGCCAGAACTTTTCTTTTCATTATATATTCCCTTTAAATATAAATTGTCTGAATATATGTAATTACCCTCCGTAACTACATGGCTGATACTATTCTATGGATTATTATTTAGGTTCAAAAATAAATGTAATTAAACTGGTAAAAATATTACAAAATATTTCTTTTTATCTCTTTATTTTTCGCGTGAATTAATTCATTGAAAATATAGCGGGTAATTATTATTAAGTATTTCGAAATTCTATTTATTAAGGGTTTTGATTCGGGTGTATTATAATTCACTCTCTTTTGAGCAACAGGATGGAATGATGGAACTTGCGCAGTGGCAGCACCGTTTTGAGCGCTGGCTCGACGAAAATCATTTTACTGATGATGCGGCGCACGATATCGCCCATTTTCGCCGCGTCTGGATGACGGCGCAGGCCATTATGGCTGACGGGGATTGCGATCCGCTGGTTGTGTTGACCGCATGCTACTTCCATGACATTGTCAGCCTGCCGAAAAATCACCCGCAGCGTAGTCACTCCTCGCGGCTGGCAGCGCGAGAAACGCGCCAGATCCTGAGCCGCGATTTTCCTGATTTTCCGCCCGATCGGTATGCGGCCGTTGAGCATGCCATTGAAGCTCACAGCTTCAGTGCCGGTATCGCGCCGCAAAGCCCGGAGGCCAAAACGGTCCAGGATGCCGACCGGCTGGAGGCGTTAGGCGCCATCGGCCTTGCGCGCGTCTTTGCCGTGTCCGGTGCGCTGGGCACCGCGTTGTTTAATGCCGACGACCCGTTTGCCGGGGCGCGTGCGCTGGATGATAAAGCTTTCGCGCTCGATCACTTTCAGACCAAACTCCTGCGCCTGCCGGACACCATGCAAACCGCACGGGGACGCGAACTTGCGCGTCACAATGCCGATTTTCTGATCCAGTTTATGGCGAAGCTGAGTGCCGAATTACAGGGCGATTACCTCGGAACCGACAGCCAGATATTGACCCATTTCCGTCGCAGTGTGCGATCCTGAACTGTGGTACTCTGTTTTCTGTCTTTATTGTCCGGTTAAGAGAATGCAGGAAAATCGATCAGTGACTGTGCCCGCGCCTGAGCGGGTTGAGAAATCAACGGCAGCCGTGCAGGCACTCCTGCGTCAGCTGCTGGAAATGTATGATGCTAAAACGCTGGCAAACCAGCTGGTGGCACATGGCGAGAGCCACTGGAGCCCGGCAATACTCAAGCGGCTGCTGATAAGCGACAGGGCAGGGCACCGCCTGAGCGACGGCGAGTTCTGTTATCTGCGTAACCTGCTGCCGCACCCGCCTGCTGCGCATCCGAATTATGCCTTTCGCTTTATCGATCTCTTTGCCGGTATTGGCGGCATTCGCCATGGCTTTGAAGCTATTGGCGGGCAGTGCGTGTTCACCAGTGAATGGAACAAACATGCCGTCCGCACCTATAAGGCGAACTGGTACTGCGACCCCGACGAGCACCAGTTTAATGCCGACATCCGCGACGTCACCCTGAGCCACAAAACCGGCGTCAGCGACGAAGAAGCCGCTGAGCACATTCGCAACACCATTCCGGCGCACGATGTGCTGCTGGCAGGCTTTCCGTGTCAGCCGTTCTCACTGGCTGGCGTGTCGAAAAAGAACGCGCTGGGACGCGCACACGGCTTTGCCTGTGATACGCAGGGCACACTGTTCTTTGATGTTGCCCGGATTATTGATGCCCGCCGCCCGGCAATTTTTGTGCTGGAGAACGTCAAGAATTTAAAGAGCCATGACGGCGGCAAAACCTTCCGCATTATCATGCAAACGCTGGATGAACTGGGTTACGACGTGGCGGATGCAGAGGATATGGGGCCGGACGATCCGAAAATTATCGACGGCAAACACTTCCTGCCACAGCACCGCGAGCGCATCGTGCTGGTGGGATTCCGCCGCGATCTCAATCTGAAAGGCGATTTTACGCTGCGCGATTTGCCCTCGCTGTATCCAGCGCGCCGTCCGACAGTGGCCGATTTGCTGGAGCCCGCCGTCGATGCGAAATTCATTCTGACGCCAGTGCTGTGGAAATACCTCTATCGCTATGCCAAAAAGCATCAGGCCAAAGGCAATGGCTTTGGGTTTGGCATGGTCAATCCGCTTAATCCTGACAGCGTGACGCGTACGCTGTCGGCGCGCTATTACAAAGATGGCGCGGAAATTCTTATCGATCGGGGCTGGGATAAGGCGCTGGGCGAAAAAGATTTCGACGACCCTCAGAATCAACAGCACCGACCGCGGCGCTTAACGCCGCGCGAGTGCGCCCGCTTAATGGGCTTTGAGGCGCCGCAGGGCTACAGTTTTCGCATTCCGGTGTCGGATACACAAGCCTATCGTCAGTTTGGCAACTCGGTGGTGGTGCCAGCCTTTGCCGCCGTCGCAAAACTGCTGGCCTCACGCATCAGCAAGGCCGTTCAGCTGCGTCAGAGTGAGGCCGTCAATGGCGGACGTTCACAATAAGGCCACGCGGAGTAAAAACATGCGTGCCATCGGCACGCGTGATACCGCGATCGAAAAACGGATCGCTGGCCTCCTGACCTCCATCGGGTTTGAATTCAGGGTTCAGGATGCCACGCTTGCCGGGCGTCCTGATTTCGTGATCGATGCGTATCAATGCATCATCTTTACCCACGGCTGTTTCTGGCATTATCACGACTGCTATCTGTTTAAAGTCCCGGCGACACGCACCGACTTCTGGCTGGAGAAGATTGGCAGGAACGTCGAGCGTGATAAACGCGATGTTTCGCAGCTTTACGCCCAGGGCTGGCGGGTACTGATTGTCTGGGAGTGCGCACTGCGCGGAAGAATGAAGCTGAATGACGTGGAACTGACGGAGCGGCTGGAAGAGTGGATCTGCGGCGGCGGTCAGGCCGCGCAGATCGATACCCAGGGCATTCACCCGATCACGGTTTCTCCACCTCACACGCCGTGACAATGGGTTTCGCGGGCAGTAAATATTTACCCAACGTGACCAGCACCACGGCAAAGACAATCACGCCCAGCGCCAGCCATTCAATCGTCGACAGCACTTCGCCCGCAAAACCGGTACCCAGCAGCACGGCAACCACCGGGTTAACGTAGGCGTAGCTGGTGGCAACCGCCGGTGAGACGTTGCGGATCAGGTACATATAGGCGTTGATGGCAATAATCGAGCCAAACAGCGCCAGATACCCGACGGCCAGGAAACCTGAGAGATCTGGCATTGCCGTCAGTTTTTCACCCGTCAACGCCGAGGCAATCAGCAGCACGATGCCTGCCGCGAGCATTTCAATGGCACCCGCCATCATCCCGGAGGGCAGCTCAATGCGGGAGCCGTAGACCGAGCCGAAGGCCCAGCTCATTGAGCCGATCATGATCATAACGGCAGCCCAGGGGTTTCCGCTCAGGTTTCCGCCGCTGTTCAGCATGATAATACCTACAAGCCCAATCGCGATGCCCAGCCATTCGAGCTTACGGGTGCGGATCCCGAACAGACGACTAAAGCAGAGCGTAAACAGCGGCACGGTCGCGACGACCACGGCGGCGATGCCCGACGGCACGTTCTGGTGTTCGGCGACGGTTACTGCGCCATTGCCCACCGCCAGCAGCAGCAGGCCAATCATGGCGGCGTTAAGCAGGGGACGCAGTGGCGGTAGCCTGTGGCCGCGCAGCAATAAAAACGCCATCAGCAGCACGCCAGCCGTAAGGAAACGAATACCGGCCATCATCAGCGGGGGCCAGCTTTCCACGCCAATACGAATGACAAAGTAGGTGGATCCCCAGATGATATACAGGGAAAAAAGTGCTCCAATGAGCGGTAATAAATGCCGAAAACGCATAGTCCCTCACGACGAAATAAAAAGTTCGCTCATAGTTAACGCCAAAACTATCGGGCTGGCGAGTGCTTTAATTGTGTTGTTAATGTGAAATTTTTGTTGACGTGAGGTGCCTGTTTCCGGGCGCTGAGTTTTGTTCCATACTATTCACTTAATTAGCAAAAAAAGAAGGATAGAGATTTTGGCAGGAAGTAGCTTATTAACATTACTGGACGATATCGCCACCTTGCTGGATGACATTTCAGTCATGGGAAAACTGGCGGCGAAAAAAACCGCCGGGGTACTGGGGGATGACTTGTCGCTTAACGCGCAGCAGGTCAGCGGCGTGCGGGCGAACCGTGAGCTGCCGGTGGTGTGGGGCGTAGCGAAAGGGTCCTTTATTAACAAGGTGATCCTTGTTCCGCTGGCGCTTCTGATTAGCGCCTTTATACCCTGGGCCATTACGCCATTGCTGATGATTGGCGGGGCGTTCCTGTGCTTCGAGGGTGCCGAAAAAGTGTTGCATATGTTTGCCGCACGCAAAGAGAAAGACACCCCGGAAATGCGCCAGCAGCGTCTGGAAGCGCTGGCCGCGCAGGATCCAAAAACGTTCGAGCGCGATAAGGTCAAAGGTGCGATCCGTACTGACTTTATCCTTTCGGCCGAGATTGTGGCGATTACGCTTGGGATCGTATCCGAAGCACCGCTGATGAATCAGGTCATGGTGCTTTCGTTGATTGCCATTCTTGTAACGGTTGGGGTGTATGGGCTGGTCGGTCTCATCGTCAAGCTGGATGATATCGGCTTCTGGCTGGAAAAAAAATCCAGCGCCATTGCCCGCGTTATCGGCAAAAGCCTGCTGGTGCTGGCGCCGTGGCTGATGAAAAGTTTGTCGATAGTGGGAACTCTGGCGATGTTCCTGGTCGGCGGCGGTATTATCGTGCACGGCGTTGCTTCGCTGCATCATGCAATTGAACATCTGGCGTCGGGACATGGTTCGGTGATCGCCGCCATTCTGCCGACGCTGCTTAACCTTGTGTTGGGCTTTATCGTAGGTGTCATTGTGGTGGCAGTGGTCAAGCTGGTAGAAAAAGTACGCGGAAAATCGCATTAATTTTTGCTGACCCCGGATGCAAAAAGACCATTCCTCGTCTAAATTGAAAACGTTTCACCCTGATACAGGAGGCAGGTATGGTCTTTTTGGTCAGTGATGAAGTTAAGCCAAAGAATGGTGGTCCATGCATGATTGTCACCGGTTATTCCAGTGGAATGGTGGAGTGTCGGTGGCATGACGGATACGGCATTAAGCGGGAGGCTTTTCGTGAAGATGAGCTTCAGCCTGGTGATAAAAGGCAAAAACGCGATAAGGCTTAATCACACAACGCCCGGCCTTGCCGGGCGTTTTTACTGGCAGAAGACTTATCATATCGGATGGTGAGCGACACTCAGGGAGTGCGTGTGCAGCACAATACCTTTGTTGTAAAACAATCTTTTTTGCAGTGGCTGCATAAGCGTAGCAATCCCCGTTTGGTTGTTAACCTCTGTTTTATCGTTGTCCTGATCTTTTCCACCCTCCTGACCTGGCGCGAAGTTGTGGTACTGGAAGATGCCTATATCTCCAGTCAGCGTAACCATCTGGAAACGGTTGCCAGTGCGCTGGACAGACAACTCCAGTTCAGCGTCGATAAAATGCTGTTTTTTCGCCACAGCATGCGTGATGCGCTGGAAACGCCGCTGGCGTTTGGCGTGCTGCATGATGCGGTAAAGCGTTTTGCCCGTTTGCGCGCATCCCCCACCTGGCAAATTGAGGTTGATAAACAGCGCACATTGCCGATCAACGGTGTGTCTGATGCCTTCGTTGAAAAGACCACCCTTCTGAATCGCGATGATGAGTTTCTTGATAATGAACTGTCCGCCGCGCTTGAAGTGGGGTATTTATTGCGTCTGGCATCCAGTTCTTCCGGCAACGAAGAGCGCGTGATTTATGTCTCTCGCGCCGGATTCTTTCTGGAAACGGATACGCCGGAAAATGCCAGCGATATCGTGCAGCGTTACTACCATCTGGTCACTCAGCCCTGGTTTACCCAACAGTCCGAGCGTGAGAACCGTGCGCGTGCCGTGCGCTGGTTTATCTCGCCTCCTTCCTCCTTTGTGGGCAAAAAGCCGCTGATCACCGCCAGTGTGCCTGTTTATTACAATCACGTCTGGTATGGCGTGGTGGCGATGGATTTCACCTTTGCCACCCTGCGTCGTCTGCTGGTGGAGGCCGTAGGCGATAACCCGGAAGGGGAATACCAGCTGTATGACAGTCGTCTCACCCTGCTCGCGACGTCTGGATCATCTGCTGCGGACGTTAATCATTTTGACGCGCCCGAACTAGCGCAGATAGCGCACGCAATAGAATCGGATTCCGAAGGCGGCATTCGCCTGGGGAGTCGTTTTGTCAGTTGGGAGCGTCTCGACCACTTTGATGGCATCGTCCTGCGCGTGCACACCCTGGAAGAAGGGGTGCGCGGCGATTTCGGCAGCATCAGTATTGTGCTGGCATTGCTTTGGGCGCTGTTCACCGCGATGCTGCTCATCTCATGGCTGGTGATCCGGCGCATGGTCAGTAATATGTATTCGTTGCAGAATTCGCTGCAATGGCAGGCCTGGCACGACCCTCTGACCCGGTTGAATAATCGTGGGTCGCTGTTTGAGCGGGCGAAAATACTGGCGAAGCAGTGTGAACAGCAGGCGCTGCCTTTCTCTGTCATCCAGATCGATCTTGACTGCTTTAAGAGCATTAATGACCGGTTCGGGCACCAGGCGGGTGATAAGGTGTTGTCCCATGCTGCGGGGCTGATTGCCAGTACCCTGCGCACTAAAGATATTGCCGGGCGCGTCGGCGGCGAAGAGTTCTGTGTGGTGCTGCCCGGCATGACGCTTGAAGAGGCGGCGGAAGTTGCAGAGCAGATCCGTGAGCGTATCGACAGCAAAGAGATCCTGATTAAGAAAAGTACTACCCTGCGCGTGAGCGCGTCGTTTGGCGTCTCTGGCGCGCAGGAGAAGGGCAATTATCACTTCGAAAATCTGCAATCCACCGCCGATGCGCGTCTGTATGAGGCGAAACAGCGCGGGCGTAACCGGGTCATCTGGCAGGATCACGTTAAAAAGTAATCAAGCCCCTCGCGCCAGCCGGCCGGTCCGGTGTGCTGAGTGCGATAAACCCGTGTGGGATCGTTGTTCTTAAGGCTGACCCCCTCCCGGTTGAAGCCTTTCACCACCACGGCGAAGGCTACGCTGTCCAGCAGAGGGGCATCATTGGGGCCGTCGCCCAGGCCCAGCGTTGTCGGGTCAAATCCGTCGTGCAGGCGATACTGTTCCACAAGCCAGTGCACCGCCACGTCTTTGCCACAGCTCGTGTCCAGAATATGCCAGAAGCGAGCACCCGGGACGATCTTCAGCCCCTGCCGGGCCAGTTCGGCTGCGAAGCGTTTCATTTGTTCATCACTGTCACGCCAGATCAGCGTCACGGAAGCCTCGTGTTTACGTGCAAGCGCCGCACGGGGACGGCTTAGCCCGGTCCATTCGGCGACCACGCGCTCATCCACATCGTCAAAGGTGGTGAATTTCAGATGCATCTCCTGGCGTACCCGGGCAATAAACTGCCAGATATCGTCATGCTTCTTTTCTGAGATGAACCGTGCGGCGTTTTCCCACCTTACGTCAGGCTGGATCACCGCGCCGTTTTCCGCAATGTAGGGCAGCCCGCCAAGGCCAAGTTCCTGCTGGATGTCACGCATTTCGGACGCGGTTTTGCTGCTGCACAGAATGACTGGTACCTGTTCATCCTGTAATCTCTTCAGCCAGGAAGCGGCAGGCTGCCAGTCGAGAGTGTGAAAATCCAGCAGCGTACCGTCGAGATCGGTAAAGACGAGCAGAGTCTCCTTTAGCGAAGGCATAACGTCTCCTGAATAATGATGTTCATCTAAGAAAAGTCTTAAAAAAACTCAGCATTGATGTCCCGTTGAAGTGGAAACGATCCCGATAAACCCACACGCAGCGCATGTTTATACTCATAACCAAAATTCACATGTATAAAATATAATATTCGCTAAGAGAATATATGCTTGTAAGACAAATCTGTTGGGGATAATGTCTTACCTGCATCAGATTTCCTGGTGTAACGAATTTACAAGTGCTTCTTGCATAAGCAAGTTTGATCCCGGTCATCCCCATGACCGGGATTTTTTTCGCCTTAGCGGTTCGTTTCCGAGACGCTAAAGTCATGGATATCCAGCTCGAATGCTTCAGCCAGTTCACGGTAGGTATGGTAATCACGACCATTGACCACGACACGGTCTGAATTATCCTCCGCGCGATGAACTTCGGACTCACTGATTTCATTAATGGCGGCAAGCAGGGCATCGACATCCACTTCCACCTCACGCTTAATGGTGTCGCTGTACTCTTTGTCAGTCTTCATGGCGGGCTCCTCATTTAACCGTCTCAACAGCTAAGTATAGACCGCACACAAAAACGCCATTCGCGTCAGGCGGCGATGCCAGCCAGGGTAATTTGTTCTACACTGGCTCAAAACCACAGGAGGAATGTATGAAGGTCAACGATCGGGTAACCGTCAAAACGGACGGTGGGCCGCGCCGCCCGGGCGTGGTGCTGGCAATAGAAGAGTTTAATGAAGGCACAATGTATCTGGTGTCGCTGGAAGATTACCCGCTCGGCATCTGGTTCTTCAACGAACTGGGGCACCCGGATGGGATCTTTGTGGAAACGGCGGAATAGGGCGGCGTCGGGGCGTCTTCTCCCCGGCCCGGCTGCTGAAAAGCAAAATCTCTGGCCAGGCCAGAGATCAAGGTAGGGTACAACATGGCCGTGCAAATTAGCGCATATTAACGAAAATCCCATTCGTCACATTATCTGTCAGGCGTACGACATGGTATATCACTTGCTTATTATGCGTTTTAATTTTCCTTTTAATATTTCCTTTGTGTGACGATACTGTTTTTGCCTTGATATTCATCTGGTCTGAGATCTGAATTGTCCCTTGTCCAGCCATCCACATTCTTAGCATACTTGATTCAGTTCTGCTTAATGATAGAGTGGGTAAGTTAACCGCCCCTACATTCTTAACTTCTTTATTCAAATAATCGCCCAGAATGTCATCAAGCGACTCTGGTTTAATCGATTTCGAACTGATTAATAAGTTTTTACGCACCAACAAATACTCATCGAAATGAATATTGGCGATCGCCATAAAAACAATAAACAGGGTTCTGGGATGCTGATTAATGATCTGCTTAATGTGCTGACTGTTAGCGGGGTCGTGAATGAAACAGTCCTCATTAATAAACACCACGCCGGGCTTGTGAGTCTCACAAGCGGCTGCGAGTTCTTCAACGGTGTGTGCATCGTTGATGTCTCTCTTTCTTACCCCTCTGCTTGCTAAGTACCCGGTTAACCCTAGCCGGGTGTAGCTGCATAAATCCATAATGATCGTTGACATGGCATACCCTCACTCAATGCGTAACGATAATTCACCACCTGCCTGAGAGCTCATAAACAGCCATACGGGATGGAAAAAATCTAATAAAACCTGTGAGCATGACAAAGACTTTCAGGCGAACTCACTATCCCGTAAAGTTACGTATAATTTGCCAGGAATCATCTTAAAGTAAAGTAAATATTAAGTATTGTGAGGTGGTTAGAAACATTTAAACCGCGTCAGATATATCCTGGTAGATGTTTTTCAAGATTATTTTTAGGAATATCCTCAGAAAGACATTGCAAACACTGCGGGTTATTATTTGTGTGGAAGTTCGCTGACAATATCCGCTAAGAGATTGAATATCTCGCTGAATAAATGCTCGCAGAAGGGGGCGATAAGTGGCATCAATAATGACATTAATAAAAGGCCAACCGTCAACGTCACCGGAAAGCCGATGACGAATACCGACAGCTGCGGGGCCATTCGGTTGAGTAAACCCAATGCGAGGTTAACGGTGAGCAACAGGGTTATGACAGGCAGCGCCAGCATCAGCCCGTTGAGGAAGATCAGCCCGGCAGCCCGCACCAGCGCCAGAAAAGCGTTACTGTTCACCGGGTTGTCGCCAATCGGCAGCGTGTGGAAGGTGTCCACCAGCATAGAGATGAGCCACAGGTGGCCGTTGAACGAGAGAAACAACAGCATCGCCAGCAGGTCGATAATACGCGCCAGCACGGGCATATTCAGATGGCTGCCCGGGTCAACGAACGTCGCGAAAGACAGACCCATCTGCAAACCGATCAGTTCGCCCGCCGTTCGTACCGCGGCGAAGGCGAGCTGCATCGTAAATCCGACCGCCACGCCAATCATCACCTGTTGCAGGGCAATCCAGATCGCATTCGGGGAAAAAATCGGAATATCCACCGCCGGCAGGGAAGGGGCAACGATAATGGTGATAACCATGCCCAACCCAATTTTGATGCGTTTAGGCACCGACTTTTCACTGAGTATGGGGGCGGTGGAGATCAGCGCCATGATGCGCAGCATCGGCCAGAAATAGATCCCGAGCCACTGAACAAACTGATCGCTGGTGAATTGCAGCATCGTCCGTCAGCCGATGATGTAAGGCAGATTGGTGAACAGGTTGCGCATGTAGTCCAGCAGCAAATTGAGCATCCAGGGCCCGGCAACGATAATCGCCACGAAGACGGCGATGATCTTCGGGATGAACGACAGGGTCATTTCGTTAATCTGCGTGGCGGCCTGAAGAATACTGATAATCAGACCGGTTACCAGCGCAACCAGAAGCAGGGGCGCGGCGACGGCAATCGCGACTTTCATCGCTTCCGTGCCCATCATCATGACCGACTCAGGCGTCATTGCGCGCTCCTCAACTGTAGAAACTCTGCGCCAGCGAGCTGACCAGCAGCTGCCAGCCGTCGACCAGCACGAACAGCATGATCTTAAAGGGCAGGGCAATGGTTGCGGGCGGGACCATCATCATCCCGAGCGCCATCAGGACGCTGGCGATCACCAGGTCAATAATCAGGAACGGAATGAAAATGGTGAAGCCAATCTGGAACGCCGTTTTCAGCTCACTGGTCACATACGCTGGCAGCAGAATGCGCATCGGCACCGCTTCCGGTCCCTGTAACTCGCCCGTGTTAGCGAGACGGGCAAACAGGGCCAAATCCGCTTCGCGCGTCTGGCGAAGCATAAATTCACGTAATGGCTGAGCCCCCTTTTCCAGGGCAACCTGCATGGAAATTTTATCTTCGCTGAACGGCTGGTACGCCTCGGTGTAAATCTTGTCGATCACCGGCGACATAATGAAAAAGGTCAGGAACAGGGCTAAACCCAGCAGCACCTGATTGGGCGGCGCGGACGGCGTGCCGAGCGCATTTCGCAGCAGACCAAACACAATGATGATGCGGGTGAAACTGGTCATCATCAGCAGGATCGCCGGGATAAAGGTCAGTGAGGTGATGAACACCAGCGTCTGCACGGAGAGGGACCAGCTTTGTCCCCCGTTCGCCAGCGGCGTGGAAACCAGCCCCGGCAGCTGCGCATACACAGAAGGCGCGAACAGGCCCAGACCTGCCAGCGTAAGCAATAACAAACGGCGCATCAGGATCTCCCGGAACGCTTGAGCAAACTCTTCATAACGGACTGAAAATCCGCAGGGGCCTGGGCGTTAGCCTCCACCGTGACAGGCGCAGGGGGCAGCGTGTGAAGAACGTTAATGCTGGAGGCGGTCACGCCCAGCACCAGTCGCGCATCTTCCACTTCCACAATGACCACGCGCTCGCGTGGGCCGAGTGTGGTGCTGGCGCTGACCTTCAGTCCGCGCGTGCCGGCCGTTTTCCCCGCCAGCCCGAAACGCTTTGCCAGCCAGGCGGCGATAAGGATAAAGGCAATAATACCGAACAGCGCGCCGCTCACCTGAAGCAGCGGGGAGCCGGGTACGGCGGAGGGCGCGGACAGTGTTGCCTGGGTTTTCATACTTAACGGCTCAGGCGACGCATACGTTCGGAAGGGGTAATGATGTCGGTGATACGTACGCCGTATTTATCGGCCACCACCACTACTTCGCCCTGTGCAATCAGGTAGCCGTTGATCAGAATATCCAGTGGCTCACCCGCTAAACCGTCCAGGGCTACCACGGAACCCTGCGTCAGGCGCAGCAGCTCTTTAATAGTCATGCGGGTGCGGCCCAGCTCAACGGTCAGCTTGACCGGAATGTCCATAATCAGGTCGATGTCCTGTAACGTCCCGCTGACGTCGCCGCCGCCTAACTGCTGGAAGACCGCGTCTGCCGCGCTTTTCGTCGGCGTCGTTTTTTGCTCGTTTAACGCGTCAGCCCACAGATCGTCCAGTGCTCCGCTGTTTTCATCGGACGGATTGTTCATTTCACTCATTTGGGCTGTTCCTCATTCAGCGAATTCAAAATCGGGTTGATCAAGTGCTCAACGCGTAACGCATACTGGCCGTTAATTGTGCCGTACTGGCTTGTCAGCACGGGTACGCCATCCACATGGGCAATAATGCGGTCGGGTTTATCTATCGGCAAAACGTCGCCGGGTTGTAATTTCAGGATCTGCGATAACCGCATGGAGATGTCGGCAAAGTTAGCCACCAGCTCCAGCTGCGAGTGCTGAACCTGGCGCACCAGGTTCTCACGCCAGTTCTGATCTTCATGGCGTGAGTTCTCCAGCGGCGGGTTCACCAGCAGTTCGCGCAGCGGTTCAATCATGCTGAACGGCAGGCAGATGTTGAACTCGCCCGTCAGGTTGCCGATTTCGACGTGGAACGGGGTGTTCACCACGATGTCATTCGGTGAAGTGGTGATGTTGGTAAACTTCACCTGCATCTCGGAACGGACGTACTCCACTTCCAGCGGGTTAATCGCTTTCCACGCGTCGCTGTAGGATTCCAGCGCCAGCTTCAGCATGCGGTTGATAACGCGCTGTTCGGTATGGGTAAACTCGCGGCCTTCCACTTTGGTCGGGAAACGGCCATCGCCACCGAACAGGTTATCCACCGCGATGAACACCAGGCTTGGCGAGAACACCACCAGGCCGGTACCGCGCAGCGGTTTCAGATGGATCAGGTTAAGGTTGGTTGGCACCGGCAGGTTGCGGGCAAACTCATGATACGGCTGAATGCGGATCGCACCGACGGTGATATCCGGGCTACGACGCAGCAGGTTAAACAGCCCCATTCGGAACTGACGTGCGAAACGTTCGTTGATGATCTCCAGCGCCTGTAAACGCTCGCGCACCACGCGACGCTGGGTATTGGGATCGTAGGGACGAATATTATCGTCGCCGGTCAGACCCGGCTTCGGATCGTCACTCTTATCGCTGTCGCCATTGAGCAGCGCATCGATTTCTGCCTGAGAAAGAATACTGTCGCCCATGTCGTTACCGCAGAATGAAGGCTGTATACAGAACGTCAGTGACTTCCTGCTTAGGTTGGCCGTTGACCAGCGGGGTCGCCAGCGTCTGTTTGATCGCATCGACCAGCTTTTGCTTGCCCACATCGGTGGCGAGCGCGGAGGCATCCTGACGAGAAAACAGCAGCAGCAGACGGCTACGCACTTCTGGCAGGTAGTCGTTCAGACGTGCACGGGTCGCTTCATCTTTCAGACGCAGCGTAATGCCCACGTAAAGCACGCGATCCGCATCGCCGAGGTTCACGGTGAATGTATCCAGCGGGTAGAAGACCGGCGCCGGTGGAGGCGGCGCTTCAGCTTTGGCGGCTGCGCTGGAGGGTTCCTGCTGCATACGCCAGTAACTGTAGCCTGCGGTGGCGCAGGCCGCGAGGGTAATCAACACCAGCAGCGGGATCCAGATGGAACGCTTGCTTTTTTTGGTGATAGCGGAGTCTGTCATCTGATACGAGCTTCCTGTTTCGGTACAGCTTAATACGGTGATTATCCCGTGTCCGGCTTAGGTCAAAGCGTGGAAAAGACGGGGATAATCACGTTACCTCTGGCGTTTAGGCAAAGATGTCTACGGCACGGCTGCCGCGCGCGGCGGATTGCAGGGCGGCAGGGGTTGGCAATAACTCTTCGCTCTCCTCGTTAAACCCGCCATGCTGGCCTGAACGCGAAGCGTGCTGTTGTTGCCCGGATGAAGATTGCTGCTGCCCGGCAAAGCCTTCGCTGCTGACGCTGCTTTGGGAAAGCTGTATGCCGTTTTCCGCAAGCTGCGTGCGCAGGATCGGCAGAGCCGCTTCCAGCGCCGCACGAACGTGGCTGTGGGGCGAAACCATCTGCAACTGCGCCTGGTTGTCATCCAGCTTAAGCGAAATTTGCACCTGACCCAGATCTTCCGGGTGCAGGCGTAGCTCTGCGGTCTGTTGGCCCTGTCTGGTGAACAGGGTGATGTGCTGGCTTAGATTCTGCTGCCATTCGTGCGTGCCCAGCGGCTGGCTTAACACCGGCGCGGTCGCAACGGTAGCGGCAGACTGGGGGGTTGCCAGGTGACTGATGATCGGTGCCAGCGTCGCGGTTGGGCTGACGGCAGACGACGCCGTGCTCACTACGTCCTGTTTCTCCGCGACGGCGGCAACAGCTGGCGTAACGGCTGCCGTGGCGGGCAGCGACGTGTCGCTGTCCTGAACCGACGTTTTTTCCTGACCCGTTAACGCATGGCTAAGCGGCTGATGCTGGCCGTTGTCCGTCTGGGCTAGCGCAGAGGGGAGGGCGGCACGGGGGGCGACCTCCCCGGTGCTTGCTGGCTGCGTCGCCATTGGGGTGGTAGTCTGCTGGTGCGGTAACATTGCCATCAGCGCGCTTAACCCGGCCAGCTCCTCTTCTTCAGTCGTGGTCTCGCTGTTTGCTTTCGCGTCCATCCGGGTCAGCGCCTTCAGCGCATCCGTATTCGCTGCGGGTTTCAGACCGGAGACGAGGCTTTGCAGGGAGACGGCGGTATCTTCATCAGTCAGGGTCTCCTGGCGGGAGAGCAGCTCGGCGATTTTGGCCTGGAGCGTGGTATCACCGTTTTTTTGCTGTGCCGCTGTCGACAGCTTGCTTCCCGCCGCTTTCAGATCGGCCAGCGTCAGCGGAGCATCTTTGCCTTTGCCGGTGGTCTCGGTCAGCGCGCCCGCCAGCAGAGAGAGAAAATCTTGCGCGCCCTCAGCGCCTTTTCCGGTCAGTGTGCCGCCGGACGGGTCGCTGTCGGTCATCAGCAGTTGTTGCAGTGTGATCATTCTGGTTTCCTCATTGATGCGCGCTGGGCAAACTCATCCATTTTTTTCTGATCCAGACGGTTTTCCGCCAGGGTCGAGGCTGCAATCTGCCGGTCCTGTAAGGTTTGCCAGGCCTGCAACCGCTGTTTTTTCTCGCGCCAGAAATTCAGCGCGGTATCGACTTTTTGCGTCCACTGGTTAAGCTGCTGGCGATGCTGCTCAATCGCCTTTTCCAGCGTCTGGATAAACTGCTGATAGTTAATCCAGCGCTGGCTACCAATGCCCTGCGTCATGTCGGTGTTAAGGTTGGTGCGATATTCATGCTGATAGTCGATTAACATCTTCAACTGTTCTTCAGCCTGCTGGCACCCGCGTCGCATTGCGCCAAGTTGCAATGCGGCATCATCAACTTCTTTTTCAGCCAGATCTTTCAGCGTTGATAACGCGCTGTTCTGCGCCATGACCTTCGCCCTCCACCTGTGTTACACCTGCGGGAAAATCAGCTCCAGTGCCTGGAGGGAATCTTCCCAGTCGGCGCGTTCAAAAATACCCTGTTGCAGAAATGCCTCCAGCTGCGGCCAGAGGGCAATCGCTTTATCGAGCATCGGATCGCTGCCTTTGGCGTACGCCCCGACGCTTACCAGATCGCGGTTGCGCTGGAAGCTGGAGAGCAGTTGTTTGAAGTTACGCACGCGGGCGTAGTGTTGCTCAGTGATCAAGGCCGTCATCGCACGGCTGATCGACGCTTCAATATCAATCGCCGGGTAGTGCCCGGCTTCGGCCAGACGGCGCGACAGCACGATATGGCCGTCGAGGATCGCGCGCGCGGAGTCGGCAATCGGGTCCTGCTGGTCATCGCCTTCGGTCAGTACCGTATAGAACGCGGTGATGGAGCCTCCGCCGCTGATGCCGTTCCCCGCGCGCTCAACCAACGCCGGGAGCTTGGCGAAGACCGACGGCGGGTAACCTTTGGTGGCGGGCGGCTCGCCGATGGCCAGCGCAATCTCACGCTGCGCCATCGCGTAGCGGGTCAGGGAGTCCATAATCAGCAGCACGTGTTGGCCCCGGTCGCGGAAATCTTCCGCGATACGCGTGGCGTAGGCGGCACCCTGCATACGCAGCAGCGGCGACACGTCCGCCGGGGCGGCGATCACCACCGAGCGGGCGCGACCCTCCGCACCAAGAATGTTTTCGATGAAATCTTTGACTTCGCGACCACGCTCACCAATCAGGCCGACGACGATAACGTCCGCCTGGGTATAACGCGCCATCATGCCGAGCAGGACCGATTTACCCACGCCGGAGCCGGCAAACAGCCCCATACGCTGGCCGCGTCCCACGGTGAGCAGGGCGTTAATTGGCCGCACGCCGGTATCCAGTACGTGCTCGATTGGCGTGCGTTGCAGCGGGTTAAAGGGTTGGGTGATCAGCGCGCCGGTTTCGGTGGTATCAGGGGAGGGCAGGCCATCGAGCGGTTTGCCGCTCCCGTCCAGCACGCGGCCCAGCAGCGCCGGACCGAGCGGGAGCTGTTTGCCGCTTTGCAGGCCGTCACCGCTAATGTTTTTCGCGTAGACGCGGGCGCCGGGCAAAATCCCTTCCACTTCCTCAAGGGGCATGAGGAACAGTCGCTGGCCGTTAAACCCGACCACTTCACTTTCCACTTCACGCGTCTCACTCCCGTCCTGACGCTCAATCACGCAGGTGGCGCCGAGCGGAAGTTGCAGACCCGTGGCTTCCAGGACCAGACCGGTGGCACGCGTCAGGCGTCCATAACGACGAACGGATGGCAGCTGCGCCATCTTCGTTTCAAAATTATCGAGCGTGTTAAGCCAGCGCGTAAGGCGAGCGGTCATCAGACGACTCCCGGTGCCGCCAGGCGGCACAGTTCCTGCCAGCGGGTCGCGACGCTGGCATCCAGATCGCCCTCATCCGCCGAGACCTTACAGCCTCCGTGATGGAGCGACGGATCGCCGCGCAGCCGCCAGCCGTGCAGGCTCAGCGTCGCGCCGAGGCTCTCTTCCACGCGCTGCAAATCATCAGGATGCACGCGCAGCTGCGGTTTGCCGCTGAACAGCGGCTCCTGCTGGAGCAGCCCCTGGATTTGCTTAATCAGCGCGGCGTTATCCACGACCGGCGTCTGGCCGATCACCTGACGGGCCGCCTCCAGCGCCATCTGCATCAGGCGCGAGGCAATCACGCTGTCCAGCGCATCCAGCGTGTGCTGAAACTCGCTCACCAGCTGCTGCATGCGGGCATGCAGCGGCGCCTGCTGCTGGCGCGCCTGCTCAATGCCCTGCTCTAAACCTTTCGCCAGCCCTTCCTGATAACCCTGTGCGTGCCCGGTCTGACGGCCTTCGTTCATCCCGGCGTTGAAGCCCTGCTCGTGCGCCTGCATTTGCATCTGGGCCAGCATCTGGGCGCGCTGTTCCTCTTCACTCAGCTCGGGCACGCCCGCCCCGGCGTCGCCCTCATCGGACGACACTATGGCAGGGGTGAACTCTGCGGTGGGAGGGGAGAGGTCGTCAGGCGTCCAGCGCTTCCACGACAGTTCATCAGACATAGGTGTCGTCTCCGCTGCCAATCACCATCTCGCCGGTTTCTGCCAGACGACGAACAATAAGCAGGATCGCTTTCTGTTCGTTCTCCACCTGAGACAAACGCACCGGGCCACGGTTGGCCAGGTCGTCGCGCAGGATATCGGCCGCACGCTGGGACATGTTGCGCAGGAACTTCTCGCGCAGCGGCTGCTCGGCGCCTTTGAGGGCGATAAGCAGGGACTCCGAATCCACTTCCTGAAGCAGGCGCTGGATGCTGCGATCGTCCACTTCGACCAGGTTTTCGAACAGGAACATCTCGTCGATAATTTTCTGCGCCAGTTCGCCGTCGAACTCGCGCACCGCCGTAATAACCGCCTCTTCCTGCTGCGTTTTCATCAGGTTGATGATTTCCGCTGCCGTTCTCACGCCGCCCATTTTGCTGCGCTTGAGGTTCTGGCCGTCGAGCAGGTTGTTCAGCACTTCGGTCAGCTCCGCCAACGCGGCTGGCTGGACGCCGCCGAAGGTGGCGATACGCAGCATCACGTCGTGGCGCAGGCGCTCGTCGAACAGCGCCAGAATATCGGCCGCCTGGCCCCGTTTGAGGTGGACCAGAATGGTGGCGATAATCTGCGGGTGCTCGTCGCGAATAAGATCGGCGGCGCTTTGCGGTTCCATAAAGTTGAGCGTTTCGATCCCGCTGGCGGTGTCGCGCGTTTCGAGAATATCTTCCAGCAGGCTGGCGGCGCGCTCTTCGCCCAGCGCCTTAACCAGCACGGAGCGCAGGTATTCGTTGGCGTTGACGTTGAGCGCAGCAAACTGCTCGGCTTCCTGCTCAAACTCCGCCAGCACTTCGGTCAGTTGCTTGTTGGAGATCTGGCGCACGTTGGCCATCGCCGCGCTGAGGATCTGCACTTCTCGCTGAGAGAGGTGTTTAAACACCTCCGCCGCGCGATCTTCGCCAATGGTCATCAGCAGGATGACGCTCTTATCGGTGCCTGTAAGCGTATTACTCATGTTCGTTACCCATCCAACCGCGGATGACCAGCGCGACGACGCGCGGATCGTTATCTGACATTTCGCGAATGCGCTGGCTCATCACCTCTGCGCCCATACGCTGGTTAGCACGGCGCTGCTGCATCTGTTCATCTTTGCTGAGACGAACTTCAACCGCTTCTTCCTCGTCCGGACGCGCGTTCTTCTGTTCCAGCGCGGCTTTTTCGGCTTCAGCGCGACGCTGAAGCTGAGGACGGACACCCTTACGCCACAGCAGCCACGCGACAATCAGCACCAGCAGCCAGCGGCCTGCGGACATCAGCTGATCGAAGAACGCCTGCTGTTGCCAGAACGGCAGTTCGCCACCGGTCTCATCCATCGGGTTGAACGGTGAGTTCACAACGTTGAGGGTATCGCCACGTTTTTCAGAGAAACCCATCGCTTCGCGGGTCAAATCTTCGATCTGCTTCATCTGCTCCGCCGTGAGCGGCAGCGGTTTACCGTCCGGCAGCGTTTTGTAGTTCACCACCACGGCAACAGAGAGACGCTGAATATCTCCCGTGTTCAGTTTGGTATGGCGGATAGTCCGGTCGACTTCGTAGTTGGTCGTTTCGTTACGGCTGCTGTTACGCGGGCCGGCACTGTTCGCGGTCGAGGTCGTCTGCTGATTCGTTTGCTGACCGTTCTGCGGGTTGGCCGGCGGCGTGGAGATTGGCGCGGCGTTGGCAGGCGCAGGCTGGTTAGAGAGCGCACCCGGCACGCCGCCAGGATACTGGCCACCGACCTGTTCCGTCTCATTGATCTGACGCGAGCGTAACACGGCGCGAGAAGCATCCCCGTTCGGGGCGTACTGCTCTTCGGTCTGTTCTTTATTCGAGAAATCAATCTGCGCGGTGACCTGCGCATGCACGTTGCTGTTACCCACCACCGGGCCCAGAATCGCTTCGATGCGACGCTGGAGACGGCCTTCCACGTCGGCAGCGTATTTCAGCTGGGCGTCGTTGAGATCGCGCCCGGCGGTGTTGGACTGCGTCAGCAGGTGACCGCTCTGATCCACCAGCGTAACGTTACCCGGCGGCAGACCGGCTACCGCACTGGAGACCAGGTGCGTGACGGCGCTGATCTGCCCTTCATCCAGCGCACGACCGGGTTCGAGGTTAACCGTCACAGAGGCAGAAGGGGACTTTTGTTCGCGAACAAACAGGGACGGCTTTGGCATCGCCAGGTGCACGCGGGCACTTTTCACCGGGCCTAAGGTTTCAATCGTACGGGCCAGCTCACCTTCCAGCGCGCGCTGGTAGTTAACCTGCTCGCTGAACTGGCTGATGCCGAATTTTTCCTGATCCAGCAGTTCAAACCCAACCGCGCCGCCTTTCGGCAGTCCCTGCTGGGCGAGACGCAGGCGAAGCTCGTGCACTTTATCTGCCGGCACTTCAAGCGCACCGCCGTTATCGGCAAAGCGATACGGGATGTTCATCTGGGTCAACTGGGTGACGATGGCACCGCCATCCTGGTCGGAAAGGTTGCTGTAGAGCGTGCGGTAATCCGGGCTTTTTGCCCATAAGACCATCGCGACAACGATCGCAATGGCGGCAGCGCCTGCCACAATCAACGGGATCTTAGGGTTGGCGCGAAGGCGGTTCATCCACTCGAGTGATTTATTCTGCGGCGCTGTCGATGCTGCTGTCGCACTCATTGCGCACCTCTTAAATCCTGGTGGTTTACGTTATTCGTGTAGAGAAACAAAACTGACTCCCGGGTCGGCAAACACGACAAAAGTTCCATACTGATGGCCCTGCCATTATTTGATGATTCGGGATTTTCTATGCGTCAAATAACCTGGTTTTTTAACGCTATTTACCGCCATTATCTTATTGACAAGCTGTTAGTCTTGACCTCGTAAAAAACCATCCAGGGGAGAGTCATGGCTATACAGGGCATTGAAGGGGTACTCAGTCAGTTACAGGCAACGGCGATGACCGCCCGTAATCAGAGCGTGGCTGACCAGCCGCAGGGCATTAGCTTCGCCGGTCAACTGCATGCGGCGCTGGACCGGATCAGCGATAAGCAAAACGCGGCCCGTACCCAGGCTGAGAGATTTACCCTCGGTGAACCCGGCGTGGCGCTCAACGATGTGATGGCCGATCTGCAAAAAGCGTCGGTGTCATTGCAGATGGGGTTGCAGGTGCGTAACAAGCTGGTGTCGGCGTATCAGGACGTGATGTCGATGCAGGTGTGAAACCTTCCAATCTTACGCTGGCAGCCTGATGGCTTTAATGCCACAATATTTTTTTCTTCGCATGCAGGAAAGATGATGAAAAAAGTAGCAATTGTGGCTGCAATGCTGACGTTAGCGGGATGCGTTCAGGTCGAAAACTATCAGGAAGTGGTTAAGCATCCGGCACCTTCGAATCTGGCAGGTTACTGGCAGTCGAAAGGGCCGCAGAGCGCGATGGTGAGCCCGGAGGCGATTGCCACGCTGGTGGTGACGCCAGAGGGTGATACCCTGGACTGCCGTCAGTGGCAGCGCGTTATCGCGGTGCCGGGTAAGATCATGCTGCGTTCAGCTGATTATTATAACGTGACCGAAAAACGAGACGTCTATCCGCTCGATCGTGATGGGGCGGCGCTGGAGTATGACGGCATGGAACTGTACAAGGTTGACCGCCCAACGGTGGAATGCGCAGATTACCTGAGCAAGAATCCGCTGGAGAGTA
Organism: Enterobacter cloacae complex sp. P29RS; assembly: GCF_014893445.1. Lineage (NCBI taxonomy): Bacteria > Pseudomonadati > Pseudomonadota > Gammaproteobacteria > Enterobacterales > Enterobacteriaceae > Enterobacter > Enterobacter cloacae complex sp. P29RS. The sequence continues at coordinate 57,287 of NZ_JADBPZ010000028.1, forward strand.
AGCTTCCGTAACCGTTTTGGAGTTTGCGCCCTCTACCCGTGGTCTGAGGGATCTCCACAAAATAATGCCTTCACCGTCGGCCCCCTCTCCCTGGAGGGAGAGGGCTGGGGTGAGGGGGAACATACGGCTCTGGTGGTCATTCCGTTCACTTTAAGACCGCACTGTTCCAGCACTACAGCGCGTCCTCAATCACCCAGACGCTGACGCTTCCCCCGTTACAGAAGAACGTCCCTTCGCCATCCGCCGCCGTGGTCACGGTTTCCTCGCGGTTGCCTAAAAAATCCCGCCAGGTCTTATTGCCGTAATTCTCGCCGAGGCAGATCGTCTTCTCACCGTTATCACCATTCGACAGCACCACCACACAGCCCGGGTGCTCCTCTGTCCCGCTGCGGCTAAACGCAATGCAGTTTGGATGATCGAAAAAGAGGGTTTGCACGCCGTGGGCAAAACGCTGCCGGGCGAGGATCAGCTCGTGGAGCTGTTCAATCACCGGCATATCAATGTGATACGTCTCACCATCCCCGCCAGTGTCGTCATAGCTGGCGCCAAAAAGATCCGGGTAGAACACGCTCGGCACGCCGTTTTCACGCAGCAGGATGAGCGCGTAGGCCAGCGGTTTGAACCAGGCTTCAACCGGGGCTTCCAGCGCCTGCAAGGGCTGGGTGTCATGGTTGGCCACCAGCGTTACGGCATGGAACGGATCGGCTTCCACCAGCGTACCGGTGAAAATCTGGCTCATATCGTAGTCGCGTCCCTGGCGTGACGCTTCGTGAAATTTCATTTGCAGCGGCGCGTCAAACAACATGGTTTTGCCGTCCACCTGATTGATGTATTGCTGCAATTTATCCACTTCGTGAGACCAGTATTCCGCCACAATAAATAGCGGCTGCGGGGCCACCTCCTGGACATGTTCAATCCACTCTTTATAGAACCAGGCCGGAATGTGTTTTACCGCGTCCAGGCGGAAGCCGTCGCAGTGGGTTTGCTCCATCACCCAGCGCGCCCAGTATTTGATCTCCTCCGTCACCGCGTGGTTGCGAAAATCAATATTTTCACCCATCAGGTAATCGAAATTGCCCATCTCGTCGTCGACCTGATCGTTCCAGCCTTCGCCGGTGTAGTCGTTAACGATTTTGAAGATACCGTCCTCACTGGGATTTTCAATGTGGTCGATACCGCTAAAGCATTTGTAATCCCAGATGAACTGCGAATACTGCCCGGCCCGAACGGGGAAGGTGTAGCGCGTCCAGGCTTCACATTCGATGATCTCATCGCTGATTTGGGTGCGATCCTGAGCATCCACGCGTTGCACGCGGACGGGTTCCTTTTCATCGGCCCCCATTTTATGGTTGACCACCACGTCCAGAAGCACCGCAATCTGGTTGCTTTTTAAGGCGTTGATGGCCTCCAGCAGTTGGGCTTTATCGCCGTATTTGGTGGCGACGCTGCCTTTCTGGTCAAACTCACCGAGGTCGAAAAGGTCATAAGAGTCATACCCGACGGAATAGCCGCCGGATGCGCCTTTGTAGGCCGGGGGTAACCAGACCATATTAATGCCGATTTCGTTCAGGTTGGGGGCTAATGCCGTGACTTCTCGCCACAATTCACCGCCGGTGGGGTAGTACCAGTGAAAACATTGTAAAAGTGTTGGGTTGCGCATGCACCATCTCCATGAGGTCGCGAAACTCAAGTATGGAGCAGGTTTGGCAGAAATGCCTGGCGAACGAAACGGTTAACGCTTGCCCGCCAGTTAAATGGCTAATTAATATCGCTATTACTTTGCGGAACCAGGACATGACCGCCCTGATTACCGTAGGTGGAGAGAACGGTTTTCTGGATGGAGGATTGCCCAACCAGCTTCGCCAGCTCATCCATTCTGGCTTGCAGCAATGTTTTTACCTGGCCTTCGTTGTCCAGGATCACCCGCAGCGTCGGGCGAAGCTGCTCCTGAATCTGCATCGAAGGTTCACTTTCCTGAGTGAGACGAGCCAGTGAGTGCACCGCATTAACATAGTCGGTTTCACAGATGATTAGATCATCCCATAGTCCCTGCCGCGCCAGTCGCAACATCAACTGGCTCTGCTCAAGGAGTTGCTGATAAAGGGCATAAAGTTGCGGTGCGTTACTCATTAGACGGCGTCCTGCATCAGTTGTGGCGTACCGGCAACCTCCTTCCACCCGTCAGCGATATTGCGCAGCAGGTTTTCCACCTCTTCGATGGCGCTGGCGTCGTTATTCACGTTGGCGTGCAGGAGGCGACGTACCATATAGGCATAAAGGGCAATCAGGTTTTGCGTAAGCTCATCATCGTTATTTTCCACCAGGCCAACCTTCAGCCCGTTTTCGATAATGTTGATGGCTTTTGAGAGCGCCAGCCCTTTTGCCGGGATATTACCGTCTGCCAGGAACAGACGCGCGCGTACCAGCGCGCTGAGGGCTCCATCAAATAGCATGATTACCAGCTGCTGCTGGCTGGCGCTCATCACCGCGCTTTCAACTTCTATCTTTGCGTAGGCCTGCGTGCCTTTTGCGCCGTACATGTTATCCCCCTCGGGTCTGATTAGCGTTTACTACTTGTTGCTGGACGTATTTTCGAACTGCTGCGTCAGGTAGCTGCTGGTGTTGTTCAGCGAGGTCATCAGTACGTCCAGCTGGGTAAACTGGGCTTTGTACTGCGCCACTCTTGCATCAATACGTTCGCTCACGGCGTTATATTGATCCGTTAACTTGTTCAGCGTTTTGCTGACGCCATCTTTGGCTGCCTGGATAATGCCTTTACTGGAAAGCCAGTCAGTCAGATGGGTGGCCATGGTGGTGGTGATCCCGGTGGTTTTTCCGTCACCTACAACCAGATCTTTCACCGCAGACGGGTTATCCGTCAGCGCTTTTTTCAGCTTTTCGCTGCTCAGCTCCAGCTTGCCCGTGCTTGGATCTGAGGTAATGCCAACCTGAGACAGCGTTTTATAGGCGGTTCCGCCGACGGTGTTGCTCAGCATGGTTTTCAGCTGCGTCTGGATAGTACGCAGCGTAGTGTCTCCGAGCAGGGCGCCGTTGCTGGAATCCTGCGCATCTGTGCCCGCATCAACCGCCGTATATTTGGTTAACGATGCAAAGCTGTCCTGAAGGGTGTTGTAGGCATCCACCCAGGCTTTCATCGCCGTTTCCGCTTTAGACGTATCTTTAGTAATCGTCAGCGTCTGGTTACCGGTGGTGACGTCGTTCAGGTTCAGGGTGATATCTTCCAGCGCATCGCTAATGGTGTTGCTGCTGTTTTCGATATCTACGTTATTCACCTTCAGCTTCGCGTTTTGCGCGGTAACGCTTTCCATCATACCGTTGCTGGCATCGGTGCTGGTGCCGTTGTAACCCATAAAGGATTGCAGGGCGCTATCGCCGCTTACGCTGATGCTGACCGCGTTGTCCGCTCCGGTTTCGGTGGAGGTGATGGACAGACGATATTGACCATTACCGACGTTAATAATACTGGCGGTCACGCCGGCGTCAGCTTTGTTAATCGCATCGCGAATGCCGGTCAGCGAGGAATTTGCCGCGCTGATATCGATGGTCACCGGATCTTTACCGTTTCCGGCGGTAAAGGTGATCTTGCTGTCAGCCGTGGCAATGGCCGTTTTGGTATCCGGCTGTGCGTTTTTGGTCGTCAGGGTTTGCGCCTGCGCCAGCTGCGACACGCTGATGGTGTATTTACCGGCAATCGCGCTGCCGGTAGTGGTGGCGCTGAATGCCGTGGAGCTACTCGACGTGCTGGTCGCCGTAAACAGGTCGGCTTTATTCAGCGCGGTGTTTGCAGTCTGAAACGCTTCCAGCGAACTCTTCAACGTGCCGTAAGCGCTAAGCTTGGCGGTATAAGATGACTGTTGTTTGGTTATCGGCGTCAACTGTGCTTTTTCGGCCGTGGTCAGACTATCCAGAATGTCTGCTAACTTAAGACCCGAACCGATCCCCAATGATGAAATACTTGCCATATTTATTCCTTAATCTATCGACACGTAGAACGAATAGTGGGGTTATCGGCTTTTATGGGGGAAAGTTTACGGTTAATTTCTTTTTTTTAATGGCGGGAATAACGGTAATAGAGAAGAGCTTTTCCGTGGCTAAAAAAATTAACGCGATCCTGAAAAAAAATCTAAAGGTTGGTTTGGACCAGACGATAACACCTTTGACGGCGATGAAGCCGAAGGGTGGAAACCCAAATCTAACCAAACAGATTTGATGAACAACAGGAATCGAAATCATGGCACAAGTCATTAATACCAACAGCCTCTCGCTGATCACTCAGAACAACATCAACAAGAACCAGTCCGCTCTGTCTTCTTCTATCGAGCGTCTGTCTTCTGGTCTGCGTATCAACAGCGCGAAAGATGACGCTGCGGGCCAGGCTATCGCTAACCGCTTCACCTCTAACATCAAAGGTCTGACTCAGGCTGCACGTAACGCTAACGACGGTATCTCTCTGGCACAGACCACAGAAGGCGCGCTGTCTGAAATCAACAACAACCTGCAGCGTGTTCGTGAACTGACCGTTCAGGCAACTACCGGTACTAACTCAGATTCTGACCTGTCTTCAATCCAGGACGAAATCAAATCCCGCCTGGACGAAATCGACCGCGTATCCGGTCAGACTCAGTTCAACGGCGTGAACGTGCTGGCTAAAGACGGCTCCATGAAGATTCAGGTTGGCGCGAATGACGGCCAGACCATCTCTATCGACCTGCAAAAGATTGACTCTTCTACTTTAGGTCTGACTGGTTTCTCCGTATCCAAAAATGCGCTGGAGCTGGGTGATTCGATTACTCAGATCGGTGACGCTAGCGGCACCATGTCTAAAGTTGATCTGTCAGATGTCGCTTCCGCACTGAAAGTTGACGCAAGCTCCCTGACGCTGCACAACGTACAGAAAGCAGGTGCTTCGACTGGTACCTATGTTGTATCTTCCGGTTCTGATAATTACTCTGTTTCTGTAGGTAGCGATGGTTCAGTGGCTCTGAACAAAACTACCGTAACTTATGATGACAGCGATAACGGTGTAACTGGCGCAACCAGCGATCAGTTCATCAAAGTAGCTTCAAACGCTAGTGGCGATGCAGTTGGTTTCGTTACTATCCAGGGTAAAAACTTCCTTGCTGGTACAGCTGGTGACGGTAAAGATGCAATTGTTAACACCTCTGGCACAACTAAAGGCACCCCAACCCCAACTAACGTTGCAACTGGTTCTGCTGCTACCCCGCTTCAGTTGAGTGGGACAACTGCGACCGCCGAGTTCGCTGGCGCATCTACTGCTGATCCACTGGCTCTGCTGGACAAAGCTATCGCGTCCGTCGACAAATTCCGTTCTTCTCTGGGTGCGGTACAGAACCGTCTGAGCTCTGCGGTAACCAACCTGAACAACACCACTACCAACCTGTCTGAAGCGCAGTCCCGTATTCAGGACGCCGACTATGCGACCGAAGTGTCAAATATGTCCAAAGCGCAGATCATCCAGCAGGCCGGTAACTCCGTGCTGTCCAAAGCTAACCAGGTTCCTCAGCAGGTTCTGTCTCTGCTGCAAGGCTAATCGCCTGATTACGCTTAAACCCCGCTTCGGCGGGGTTTTTTCTATCCACGCACAAGCGTAACCCCCCAAATAACCCCTCATTTCACCCACTATTCACCCGATTAAAACCCCTCCAGAATCGGATAATCATGCCGATAACTCAACTAACGCAGGGCTGTTTATCGTGAATTCACTCTATACCGCTGAAGGTGTAATGGATAAACACTCGCTGTGGCAGCGTTATGTTCCGCTGGTGCGTCACGAAGCATTGCGCCTCCAGGTGCGTTTGCCGGCGAGCGTGGAACTGGACGATCTGCTACAGGCGGGCGGTATCGGGTTATTGAATGCAGTTGACCGGTACGACGCTCTGCAAGGAACGGCATTTACGACTTACGCAGTGCAGCGTATTCGTGGTGCGATGCTGGACGAGCTGCGCAGCCGCGACTGGGTGCCGCGCAGCGTTCGCCGCAACGCGCGCGAAGTGGCGCATGCGATGGGGCAGCTGGAACAGGAACTGGGGCGCAACGCGACGGAAACCGAAGTGGCGGAGCGTCTGGGCATTCCTGTTGAAGAGTATCGCCAGATGTTGCTCGATACCAATAACAGCCAACTCTTCTCTTATGATGAGTGGCGCGAAGAGCATGGCGATAGCATCGAGCTGGTGACGGATGAACATCAGCAAGAAAACCCGTTACACCACTTACTGGAAGGGAATTTACGCCAGCGCGTGATGGAAGCGATTGAAGCTTTACCTGAACGTGAGCAACTGGTGTTAACCCTCTATTACCAGGAAGAGCTCAATCTCAAAGAGATTGGCGCCGTGCTGGAGGTGGGCGAGTCACGGGTGAGCCAGCTGCACAGCCAGGCCATTAAACGCCTGCGCACAAAACTGGGTAAGTTATAGGTGAGTCATTCGCCTTGGAAATGCCGCACAACGTATTGACAACCAGGAGTTATCATGACGGTGCAGCAATCTAAAAGACGGCCTTTAAGCCGCTACCTGAAAGACTTTAAACACAGCCAGACGCATTGCGCCCACTGTAAAAAATTACTCGACCGCATCACGCTGGTTCGTCGCGGTGAAATCGTGAATAAGATTGCGATTTCCCGCCTCGACACGCTGATGGATGAAGCCGCCTGGCTTGAAGAGCAAAAAGAGTGGGTAGCGCTTTGCCGTTTCTGTGGCGATCTCCACTGCAAAGAGCAAAGCGACTTCTTCGATATTATCGGCTTCAAGCAGTTCCTGTTTGAACAAACGGAGATGAGTCACGGCACCGTGCGTGAATACGTGGTTCGCCTGCGCCGCCTGGGTCAGCATTTGACCATGCAAAATATCTCCCGCGATCTGCTGACGACCGGATACCTGGATGAAAATCTGGAGCCCTGGCTGCCCGCCACCAGTACCAACAATTACCGCATCGCGCTGCGAAAGTACGCGCAATATAAAGTCCAGATGCCGGGCGTCATAAAGCAGAAAGTCCACGCCGGAACAACTTCTGATATATATTAAAAAAGAATAAGATGTAGCGCAGCCGCCTTTGACGTTGCAGGCGATTTCTCTACACTACTCAAAAATTCCACTGTATCGGAGTACTTATGAAATTAGCAGTTCTGGGTCGTCAGGCGCTGATGGGGATGATGGCCGTTGCGCTGGTCGCGGGGATGAGCGTGAAAACGTTCGCGGCAGATAATCTGCTCAACAAAGTCAAAGAGCGCGGCACGCTGCTGGTTGGGCTGGAAGGAACCTATCCTCCGTTCAGCTTCCAGGGCGACGACGGTAAGCTGACCGGTTTTGAAGTGGAGTTTGCGCAAGAGCTGGCCAAGCATCTCGGCGTCAAAGCCTCCCTGAAACCGACCAAATGGGATGGTATGCTGGCGTCACTGGATTCCAAACGTATCGACGTGGTGATTAACCAGGTGACCATTTCTGACGAGCGTAAGAAGAAGTATGACTTCTCTACGCCGTACACCGTGTCCGGTATCCAGGCGCTGGTGAAGAAAGGTAACGAAGGCAGCATCAAATCCGCCGCGGATCTGAAAGGTAAGAAAGTCGGCGTCGGTCTGGGCACCAACTACGAAGAGTGGCTGCGCCAGAACGTGCAGGGCGTGGACATCCGCACCTATGATGATGACCCGACGAAATACCAGGATCTGCGCGTAGGCCGTATAGACGCCATTCTGGTTGACCGCCTGGCAGCGCTGGATCTGGTGAAGAAAACCAACAATACCCTGGCCGTCGCGGGCGATGCATTCTCCCGTCAGGAGTCCGGCGTGGCGGTGCGTAAAGGTAACGAAGATCTGCTGAAAGCCATTGATGCTGCCATTGCTGAAATGCAGAAAGACGGCAGCCTGAAGGCGCTTTCTGAGAAGTGGTTCGGCGCAGACGTGACGAAATAAGTCTCTGACCGACAAAAAAAGGCGCTTTTAAAAGCGCCTTTTTTATTTCTCGCGCGTCTGCGTGCATAATGAAATAACAATTGTTTGCGTGACCGGAGGAACCATGTCACTACAGAATTTAACGCGCTTTCCCCGTCTGGAATTTATCGGCGCACCCACGCCGCTGGAGTATCTGCCGCGATTTTCTGACTATCTGGGGCGCGATATTTTCATTAAGCGTGACGATGTGACGCCCATGGCGATGGGCGGGAATAAGCTGCGCAAGCTGGAATTTCTCGCCGCCGATGCCCTGCGCGAGGGCGCGGATACGCTGATCACCGCCGGGGCAATTCAGTCTAACCACGTTCGCCAGACGGCGGCAGTGGCGGCGAAGCTGGGCCTTCACTGCGTAGCCCTGCTGGAGAACCCGATTGGCACGCAGGCAGAGAATTACCTGACTAACGGTAACCGCCTGATGCTGGATCTGTTCAACGTCCAAGTTGAAATGGTTGACGCGTTGACTGACCCGGCTGCACAGCTTGATGAACTGGCGACGCGCCTGGAAGCGCAGGGCTTTCGTCCGTACGTCATCCCGGTTGGCGGCTCGAATGCGCTTGGTGCCCTCGGCTATGTTGAGAGCGCGCTGGAAATCGCCCAGCAGTGCGAAGGCGCGGTGAGTTTGTCCTCGGTGGTAGTGGCGTCCGGCAGCGCGGGTACCCATGCCGGTTTAGCGGTCGGGCTTGAGCAACTGATGCCGGACGTAGAGTTGATTGGCGTGACGGTTTCCAGAAGCGTTGCGGATCAAAAGCCGAAAGTCGTCACCCTGCAACAGGCGGTGGCAGAACAGCTTGCGCTTCAGGCGAAGGCGGAAATATTGCTGTGGGATGACTACTTCGCGCCGGGCTATGGTACCCCCAATGATGAAGGGATGGAGGCCGTTAAGCTGCTGGCCCGCCTCGAAGGTATTCTGCTTGACCCGGTCTATACCGGTAAGGCGATGGCGGGCCTTATCGACGGTATCGCCCGCAAGCGCTTTAAGGATGAAGGACCCATTTTGTTTGTTCATACTGGCGGGGCGCCTGCGCTGTTTGCCTATCATCCCCATGTCTAAAAATCAGGTAGAAAAATAATAATGCAAGAAAGTATTCAACTGGTTATTGATTCGCTGCCGTTCTTGCTTAAGGGCGCGGTGTTTACTTTACAGCTCAGTATCGGCGGGATGTTCTTCGGGCTGGTGCTCGGGTTTGTGCTGGCACTGATGCGCATGTCGAACGTCTGGCCGGTGCGGTGGCTGGCGCGGTTTTACATCTCCGTGTTTCGCGGAACGCCGCTTATCGCCCAGCTGTTTATGATTTACTACGGGCTGCCCCAGTTCGGTATCGAGCTGGATCCGATCCCGGCGGCGATGATTGGCCTGTCGCTGAATACGGCGGCGTACACCTCTGAAACGCTGCGTGCGGCGATCTCGTCCATCGATAAAGGACAGTGGGAAGCAGCGGCCAGTATCGGGATGACCCCGTGGCAGACGCTGCGCCGGGCGATCCTGCCCCAGGCGGCGCGCGTGGCGCTACCTCCGCTGAGCAACAGCTTTATCAGCCTGGTGAAAGACACCTCGCTTGCGGCGACCATTCAAGTGCCGGAGCTGTTCCGTCAGGCGCAGCTGATCACCTCGCGCACGCTGGAAGTGTTTACCATGTATCTGGCGGCCTCGCTGATTTACTGGGTGATGGCGACGGTGCTGTCCGCCCTGCAAAACTATTTTGAAAACCAGCTTAACCGCCAGGAGCGAGATCCAAAATGATTGCAATTGACGTCAAAAACCTGGTGAAAAAATTCCACGGGCAAACGGTGCTGCACGGCATCGACCTTGAGGTTGAGCAGGGCGAAGTGGTGGCAATTATCGGCCCGAGTGGGTCAGGGAAAACCACGCTGTTGCGCAGCATTAATTTGCTTGAGCAGCCCGAAGGTGGGACGATCCGCGTGGGCGATATCACCATTGATACCGGGAAACCCATCAGCCAGCAAAAAGGGCTGATTCGCCGCCTGCGTCAGCATGTTGGCTTCGTATTCCAGAGCTTTAATCTCTTTCCGCACCGTACGGTGCTGGAAAATATTATTGAAGGCCCGGTCATCGTAAAGGGTGAACCAAAGGAAGACGCGACGGCCCGCGCCCGCGAGCTGCTGGCCAAGGTTGGCCTGGCCGGGAAGGAGACGAGCTATCCGCGTCGGTTATCTGGCGGGCAGCAGCAGCGTGTCGCCATTGCGCGCGCGCTGGCGATGCGCCCGGATGTGATCCTGTTCGACGAACCCACATCCGCACTCGATCCTGAGCTGGTCGGGGAAGTGCTTAACACTATCCGACAGCTGGCGCAGGAAAAACGCACGATGGTGATTGTGACGCATGAAATGAGCTTCGCTCGCGACGTTGCCGATCGGGCAATTTTCATGGATCAGGGGCGAATAGTAGAGCAGGGGCCAGCTAAGGCGCTGTTTGCCAATCCTCAGCAGCCTCGAACCCGCCAGTTCCTTGAAAAATTCTTAATGCAGTAGCATTTTCACGCTCAATTTGCTCCAGATGTCGCTTCTGGAGCAAATTATCCTCCCATAACTTCAGTTTTGTTGATTTTTTATTACGCCCGATGTGGATAAGCCATCGCCAAATTAAAGATAATCCGTCTGTGGTCGATATTTTATATAAATGATCCTGCTTTATGTGTTAGGTTATATTCACCATAATAATGATTATCTTTATCAGAGGCTTCATTCGGCAAGTATGAGGGATATAGACTTTTTCACCTGGCGACGGGAATGCGTCCTCCGGTTTCAGGAAATGACCTGTGCTGACGAGGTATATCAGGAACTTCAGCGACAAACGCAGGCGCTTGAATTCGATTATTATGCGCTTTGTGTTCGACACCCTGTGCCATTTACCCGCCCGCGAACATCCGTCCATTCCAGTTATCCGCAACAATGGATGGCGCAATATCAATCCGAGAATTATTTCGCCATTGACCCGGTACTGAAGCCGGAGAATTTCATTCAGGGTCATTTGCCCTGGACGGATGAATTATTCACGGATGCCCAGCAATTATGGGACGGCGCGCGGGACCACGGTTTACGTAAGGGAATAACCCAGTGTCTGATGCTGCCAAATCATGCGCTCGGCTTCCTCTCCGTGTCATGTACTAGCTTACAGGCACACTCGATATCCAGTGAAGAAATTGAGCTGCGTTTACAAATGCTGGTTCAGATGGCGCTCACTACACTGTTGCGCTTTGAACATGAGACGGTGATGCCGCCGGAAATGAAATTCAGCAAGCGTGAACGGGAAATTCTGAAGTGGACCGCAGAAGGGAAGACGTCGGCAGAAATTGCCATCATTCTTTCCATCTCGGAAAATACCGTCAACTTCCATCAGAAGAATATGCAGAAGAAATTCAACGCGCCGAATAAGATCCAGATAGCGTGTTATGCCGCGGCGACTGGGCTTATTTGACTGATATCACGTTCTGCGTGTCAGACGAGGAAAAGGCTGAATGCATTGCATCCAGCCTTTTTTGTTACTGGCGGTAGGCTTGTTTAATTTGCTTAACTGTATTGGCAAAAACAGCGGATTCCGCCTGATCTTCCATCTGCGCGATCTGTTTTTCCATTTTAATGATCACACGTCCAGCATCAGCCTGGCCCATCGCCTGTAGCATAAGCGTCAGCAGCGACTTCAGGCAGTTTACTTCCTGTGCCAGTTCCTGGTTATTCTCGGCAGTGGCAAATTCAGGTGTGCTCATTTATTTTCCTCATTATAAAACAGCGCATGAGCGCGACGATGAAAGTTAAGGCGGCGGAGTATACCACAAGCTGCGGCAAAAAATGCAGTGGTTGTTTTTTATACTTTTACGCGTATTGATTATTGGCCGGTGCGGATTATGAAGGTAATCTGCCCACTATGTTAGCGACAATTAAATGTTTATCGCCGGTACGCCATCCGTTAATTGTTGTTACAAAAAAATGAGAGCATTTTTTAGTTTACGTTAACAAATGTTTTGGTGGCTTTTTGAATGCTGGTGCTAAAAAAATAGCGGTAAAGCCCAGTACACATGGGTTTTCTTTCCACTTACTGTACAGCCTAATTTCCAAAAACGAGACCCGAATCGTATAGCCGATTTTTTAGCGTTTTAATCTTGCATGGAAAACCGTTAATATAAACCCAATTAGCAGTCAGTAGCGTTATCCCTATTCTGGAGACATTTCCTTTGATCAACGTCCTTCTTGTTGATGACCACGAACTGGTGCGCGCAGGGATACGACGCATTCTTGAAGATATAAAGGGTATTAAAGTAGCCGGCGAGGCGTGCTGTGGCGAAGATGCCGTCAAATGGTGTCGCGCGAACTCCGCAGACGTGGTGCTGATGGATATGAACATGCCCGGTATTGGCGGGCTTGAAGCCACGCGCAAAATCGCGCGCATGTTCGTTGATACCAAAGTCATCATGCTGACCGTCCATACCGAAAATCCGCTGCCCGCCAGGGTCATGCAGGCGGGGGCTGCGGGGTATCTCAGTAAAGGTGCTGCACCGCAGGAAGTCGTCAATGCGATCCGCACCGTTCACGCAGGGCAGCGCTATATCGCTTCTGATATTGCTCAACAGATGGCGTTGAGTCAGATTGAACCGGAAAAAACGGAATCTCCGTTTGCCAGTTTGTCTGAGCGCGAATTGCAGATTATGCTGATGATCACTAAAGGTCAGAAGGTGAATGAGATTTCTGAGCAGTTGAATCTCAGCCCGAAAACGGTCAACAGCTATCGCTATCGGATGTTCAGTAAACTGAACATCCACGGTGATGTCGAACTGACTCACCTGGCCATTCGCCATGGTTTGTGCAATGCGGAGTCGTTAATAAGTCAGTGAGTGAAGCGTTCGATTCAAAAGCATTTCTGAAAACCGTCACCAGCCAGCCAGGCGTCTACCGGATGTATGATGCTGGCGGTACGGTTATCTATGTCGGTAAGGCGAAAGATCTGAAGAAACGCCTTTCAAGTTATTTCCGCAGCAACCTTGCCTCCCGTAAAACCGAAGCGCTGGTCGCACTTATACACAACATTGATGTCACCGTAACGCACACGGAAACGGAAGCGCTGCTCCTTGAGCACAACTACATTAAGTTGTATCAGCCGCGCTACAACGTTCTGCTGCGTGATGACAAGTCCTATCCGTTTATCTTCCTGAGCGGCGACACGCACCCGCGGCTGGCGATGCATCGTGGCGCTAAGCATGCGAAAGGAGAATATTTCGGCCCCTTCCCGAACGGTTATGCCGTGCGGGAAACGCTGGCGCTTTTGCAAAAAATCTTCCCTGTTCGCCAGTGCGAAAACAGCGTTTATCGCAACCGCTCCCGGCCATGCCTGCAATATCAGATTGGCCGCTGCCTGGGACCATGCGTTGAAGGGCTGGTGAGCGAAGAAGAGTACGCGCAGCAGGTGGAATATGTCCGCCTGTTTTTAGCCGGGAAAGACGATCAGGTGCTGACGCAACTGATTACCCGCATGGAAAAAGCCAGCGCGGCGCTGGAATTTGAGGAGGCCGCACGCATCCGCGACCAGATCCAGGCGGTGCGCAGGGTGACCGAGAAGCAGTTTGTTTCCAATACGGGCGACGACCTCGATGTCATCGGCGTTGCCTTTGACGCCGGCCTGGCCTGCGTTCACGTGCTGTTTATTCGTCAGGGCAAAGTGCTCGGCAGCCGCAGTTACTTCCCGAAAGTGCCGGGCGGGACTGAGATGGGTGAAGTGGTGGAGACCTTTGTCGGCCAGTTTTATTTGCAGGGCAGCCAGATGCGTACGCTGCCCTCGGAGATCCTGCTCGACTTCACGCTGGACGATAAAACCCTGCTGGCGGACTCACTTTCAGAGCTGGCAGGCCGCCGGGTGAATGTCCAGACGAAACCGCGCGGCGATCGTGCGCGTTATCTGAAGCTGGCGCGAACCAATGCCGCCACGGCGCTGACCACCAAACTTTCCCAGCAGTCGACCGTCAGCCAGCGTTTAACCGCCCTTGCTACGCTGCTCAAGCTGCCGGAAGTGAAACGCATGGAATGCTTCGACATCAGCCATACGATGGGTGAGCAGACCGTGGCGTCGTGTGTGGTCTTTGATGCCAATGGCCCACTGCGGGCAGAGTATCGTCGCTATAACATCACCGGCATTACGCCCGGTGACGATTATGCCGCCATGAATCAGGTGCTGCGCCGTCGCTATGGTAAAGCGATTGAAGAGAGCAAAATCCCGGACGTTATCCTTATCGACGGCGGGAAAGGGCAGTTGGGGCAGGCGAAGGCGGTATTCGAATCGCTCGACGTGGAGTGGGATAAGAACCATCCGCTGCTGCTAGGGGTAGCGAAAGGGGCAGATCGTAAGGCTGGCCTGGAAACGCTGTTCTTTGAGCCGGAAGGCGAGGGCTTTAGCCTGCCGCCAGATTCCCCTGCACTGCACGTGATCCAGCACATCCGAGATGAGTCGCACGATCATGCCATTAGCGGACACCGCAAAAAACGGGCGAAAGTGAAAAATACCAGTACCCTTGAGACGATTGAAGGCGTCGGGCCAAAACGTCGCCAGATGCTGTTGAAGTATATGGGCGGATTGCAAGGATTACTCAACGCCAGTATGGAAGAAATTGCAAAAGTGCCGGGTATTTCGCAAGGGCTGGCAGAAAAGATCTACTACTCGTTGAAACATTGAGGGCTCTGTAGCAACATAGAGCTAAATTTTACTGACAACAGACAGTTACCGTCATCATGCGATTTAATATCCCTACGTTGCTTACTCTCTTTCGCGTTGTGCTCATTCCGTTCTTCGTCCTGGCATTTTACCTGCCGGTCGTCTGGGCGCCTTTTGCCTGTGCGCTTATTTTCCTGATTGCCGCCGTGACGGACTGGTTTGACGGTTATCTGGCGCGTCGCTGGAACCAGAGTACCCGCTTTGGCGCGTTCCTCGATCCGGTTGCGGATAAGGTGATGGTGGCAATCGCGATGGTGCTGGTGGCGGAACATTATCATACCTGGTGGGTGACGCTGCCTGCCGCGACCATGATTGGCCGTGAGATTATTATCTCTGCCCTGCGGGAGTGGATGGCGGAGCTGGGTAAACGCAGCAGCGTGGCGGTGTCCTGGATCGGTAAAGTTAAAACCACTGCGCAGATGGCGGCGCTGGTGTGGATGCTGTGGCGTCCGAATGCCTGGGTAGAGTGGGCCGGCATTGGTCTGCTGTGGGTTGCGGCGGTGCTGACATTGTGGTCAATGCTGCAATATTTGAACGCTGCTCGCGGTGATTTGCTTGAACAGTGATCGTTTCGGCTTAATTTTCAGCAAACGATCCTGAGATGCAAAAAATAACGTTGACTCATAACGTCATATCAGTAGAATGCAACGCATCGAACGGCGGCACAGTAAGCCGGACGATAATGAAATCAAGTGCTTAGCAAGTCGTTAAATAGTTACTTGATAACATGCGGGAATAGCTCAGTTGGTAGAGCACGACCTTGCCAAGGTCGGGGTCGCGAGTTCGAGTCTCGTTTCCCGCTCCAGATTAATGCATCGGCAGTTTGCGGGTGCAGGTCGAAAGACAAAAGATTTAAGGCGCGTTAGCAAAGCGGTTATGTAGCGGATTGCAAATCCGTCTAGTCCGGTTCGACTCCGGAACGCGCCTCCACTTTCTTCCCTGGCCGGATGGTGGAATCGGTAGACACAAGGGATTTAAAATCCCTCGGCGTTCGCGCTGTGTGGGTTCAAGTCCCACTCCGGCTACCATGGGAAAAAGCAGAATAATCAAAGCAATAAGCAGTGTCGTGAAACCACCGAAAGGTGGTTTTTTTGTGCCTGAAATCCAGTTTCCTAACATCCTTCCTAACATCCTTCCTAACATCATTTCTTATTTTTGCCCGCCTACCACTGGCACAATTTTTACTTTTCGATCGTAACGTGCCGTTTGCGTGATAGTTTTGTGTCCGGAAATTTGCTGTTTCTCCTGTAGGCTTCCTTCCAGATCCGATACACCCTTGGCCTTTAGATCGTGGAACGTAAAATCAAAAAGCATGTGAGGATGTTTTTTTTGAGCTTCTTCTTTCGCTTGTTGCCAGCGACTATTAAAGCCGTCACGTGTGTAGCGGCGACCATTAAACTGATGGATCAAGTAAACACTGGACATTCCATTTTTAAGCGGTAATGTTTTTGCAAGCTCTACAGCTGCTAACAAACGTTCAGACCAGGCTTTGATCTGCTTTGCTGCGGTTTTACCCTGGCGGATAAAAATCCCTTCTTGTAATAGCTGGTTTTTTTGCACAGCGAGTACATCCCCCTGACGTGCCAGGCAAAGATAAGCCAATTCCATGGCTACTTTGACGACCGTCGGCGATACTTCATAAAGCGCATAGTATTCTTCATCGGTAACGTATCTTTCACGTTCTTCCTCTTTGAATTGCCTTACTCCCTTACATGGGTTGCCTTTCACCATGCCTCTTTCGTAAGCCCATCCGTAGACCCTGCTTAGAAACGCTTTTTCCCTGTTCGCCTGCACGGGTGCGGCCACGCCTCGTTTATCCATGTATTGCCTGATGTGCTGGGGCTTAACGCTATCTGGATCCATTTTCCCAAACACCGGGATCAGCTTGCGTGAGTATTTTATATAATCTTTACGGGTTTCATTGCCTAATTTGTGATAATCGGCGCTGGCAAAAAAATCATCGATTAGTCCAGACAGATTCTTTTTCTCTTCGATAACTTTCAGCGCTGCCTCATACTTGGCCCAAATTAAAGATACTGGTGAATCCAGAGGACACAAGTTTATGGATCCACCCGTTGCCGGGTGGAATTCGTATTTTGATTTCCCCCGGTAGACACGCGAGGGGAGAATTGCATCAGAAGGATTTTTTCGTTTACCAGCCATTACATTGCATCAAAGTTTGGAGTATTTAACTCAGTTTTTACGTCAGGTACCATCCTCAATGCGATCGGATTGTTCACATGGTTCCAGGTGGTTCTGGGATAACCGTTGCGATCTTCTTTAAACCAGATCCCGGCTGAGGCAAGCCATGCGCATTGTTTCTTGGGTTGTTTGTACCCGGTCAGCTTACGAATTGCATCGTTAGTTAAAATGTCATCAGTCATAACCACTACTCACGATGACCAGCTGCATAATAGACATTGCAGCTGGAGAGAGTTGAATTTTAGAAATCACCCAGATCAGCCATTCGTTTTATGTTCCGGGCTCCTAGCATCGCGGTGGCAACATAGCTACGGCGTCTGTTAATTACCTCTACGATCACTTTCTGTTTGCCTACCATTACTGTGTAAAACGTTTGGGTATGGCTACGTCCATGATTTCCGAATTTCTCATAATGCGATTTGAGTGCGGCGGCGCATGCTGGCCCGCCTATGCTGTCGTTCGCGCTGCGATTAATCAGTAGCACCTGAACCTTCCTGCTGAATGATGCTTTCAACACTTCGCGCAAGCTCTGTTGCCATGATCGGCAAATCATCGTACTGATTGCAGTAAGCGGGGTTAGCACACAGGCCCTGAAGAGCTGCAATCGTTAGCTGTTGCTGGTAGGAGAGGGATGTCTGCTGACTGTTTGCTTCAGGCTGCTGTTCAGGTGTCTGTTGAGGTTTTGCAGTAACAACCGGTGGATCGAGCACTACCGGTTTTGGCTGTTCAGGGCGACGGTATTCCACGATTGCATCAAGCGCGATTTTCTGACGCACGCTAATATCGTCAGACCAACTATCGAGCAGCGTCGTTGCCACATCGTGAATTTCTTCGTCTGAGAAATCAGGTGAGAGGCAATATTCAGTTGTGGCTATATCAGTCATCAACAATGGTATTACGTCGGAAACACTATGGCCGGTGCACTTCACTACGCCTTCTGCTTCTTCTTTTCCCATGATATTGGTACGCCCGGAAATCAGATCATTAATCGCCTGAGCAATTTCAGTTTCGCGGCCACTTAATGCTGGTTGTACTTCCTCTTTTTCGACTTCATTTGAGGTGTTGTTGATCAAAGTATCTACTGAAAATATACCATCGCCCAGGTTCTCTACGCGCGGCTGCTCATTGGCCTGCGGCGCTGGCTTTGCATTCTGTGTGAATGCCTCTTTAAGCTCTTTATCGAACTGCGCAGCTTTTCCCGGGCAAACTGCTGGTGGCAGAGTTTCGCTCTGTATCGACGGTTGGGTTTTATCATCTGTCTTTTCCTCTGGGATAACGCGGGGTTTCGCTTTGCATGCAATATCTATGGTTTTCTGATCTGGCTTCGCATGATTCGATTCAACCAGTTCGCGATTGATGTACTCACGTAATTTGATCGGGTTTAGCCAGAGGTCTTTAGGCGCAGATTTGATCAAGGCGATGATGGCCGCGCGGGAATAGTCCAGAATGCCAGGCGTGCCGCGCAGTTGTGCCCACCATGCAGTGAACTGGGGATCCTGCGCTGCTTCTGCCATTCCTTTCGCGGCCATCATGAATCTGTTAGGGATCCAGTAAATGTCGATCTCGTCGTACATGCTCAGAATTGCAACCGCTACTTCGATACGCAGAGTCGAAAGGTTATGAACCAGATCAGGGCTACGGTCGGTCTTGTTGCCGCCTCCAAGAGTGGCGCCCGAGTCTGTGTGGCTTTCTTCGGTGATGGTGGTAGCTTGTGGGCGCTTATCTACTGGCGTGTCGAGCCACTTGGCGATCTGCTTTTTAATGTCAGGCCATTGTGATGATTCTTTTGTGTTCTCGCGTACCCAGGCCAGTAATTGCTCCTGGCGTTCCGGCGCCAGCGACAGAGCGCGGGGTTCTTTCGCCAGTGCTTCTGTCAGTTCACGGGTAAAGCTTCCAGCATCATCATTAACCAGGTCTACAATCTGGCCGTACTGCGCCTCAGTGATTCCAGGAACCGGGCCGAACAGTGCAAGGCAAGCTGCCCGGGATGTCTGGTCGAGCCGCGCAACGGTTTTAACTTCTTCCTGTGCCTGGTTGTCTTCCCGATCGGCTTTTTCATCAGTTTCTGATTGGGGTGCCGCAGCTGGTTCACCTACGTTTACATTCCAGACGGCAACCGTGCTAAAAAAATCAGTAGAGAATGCATCCAGCTCCGGACAGGGTAAATCTTCACGGTGCTCCCAGATTTTCACCTTAAAGAAATCATCAATATGTTCAGGATGTTCAGCCGCCAGCTTACCGAAAATAACAGCTTCAGCGATGGCTTTTGTGGACGCGTTTACCGCGATGGCAAGTGGTTTTAAATCAGGGTGTTTTTTTAATGCTTTATCTTTTGGGAAGTAAGCACCACCAAATACTTTTAACTCAACAGACATAATGACCTCGCTTAATATTTAAAAAATGATGTTGAATGAAATGGCTTGCGGATGCCGCGTTTTACTGTTCTTAAAGCGTCACGCCTTTCTCTTTTTTCATTGCATTGCTCACATAAATAAATCGTGCGCTTGAAGGGGTATATGTCTGTTTTCCTTT
>NZ_JADBPZ010000029.1:0-74618 GCF_014893445.1 Enterobacter cloacae complex sp. P29RS
TTTCGTCCGAGGACGTTAAGAATCCATGTCACTTTGAGTGCCCACACAGATTGTCTGATAAATTGTTAAAGAGCAGTGCCGCTACGTTTTCGCTGCGGCGCGGGGTGTGCATATTACGCTTCCCCGCTTCAGAGTCAAGCGTTTATTTTGCTTTTCTCTGCTGACCCGGCGGCGTGTGTGCCGTTGTTCCGTGTCAGTGGAGGCGCATTATAGGGAGTTCTTCTGAAGTGACAAGCACTAAATACAAAAAACTTTTCGTTCGCTCACTTTTCAAACTCAACGCTTATTTAACCCGCGAATCGTCCGTTAAACGTGCAATTTCACGGGCAAAACTGGCCACTTGATCCCAGTCGGTATAAACCACTTCTTTACGCGTATCCGTTTCCCCGCCCGTCATCTTCATGATCAGGCGGATCATAAAGCGGTCATACCAGCGGTAACGCGGGTAACGCAGCGCGCCCGCAAAGACAGAACAGATATCGGGCTGCCATGGCGAGCTCAGCAAAAACTTACGCGTATAGCTGTTAGTCTGCGGTGTACGCTTCTCTGCTTTACGGGCAACCAGGTTGACCGAGTAAAACGCGCCGGGCAGCTTAGCGAGCTCCGCCGTATGCTTTTTCACAAAGCGATCCAGCGCCGGATGGAAATGACCGTAACGAATTGAAGCGCCAATGACCACACGGTCGTAATCCTGCCAGGCAATCTGTTCAGTGCGATTCAGGTTCACCACATCAGAATAAATGCCCAGCTCTTTGAGTTCAGAAGCCAGATATGAAGCAATCTCACGCGTTTGCCCATCACGCGTTGAGAATAGAATTAACGTTTTCACCAATGTCTCCTTACTCACGCCAGAATGTTGGGGTAAACAGCACCAGCAGCGTAAAGACCTCAAGACGACCAAACAGCATATTGGCGATTAAGATCCACTTTGCCACCGGGTTCATACTGGCGAAATTATCCGCCACGACACCCAGCCCCGGCCCCAGGTTGTTTAACGTTGCCACCACAGAGGCGAAGGCAGAGAAATCATCCACGCCCGTGGCGATAATCGCCAGCATACTGACAATAAAGACCAGCGCATAAGCGGAGAAGAATCCCCACACCGCTTCGAGGATACGCTCCGGCAGTGCACGATTGCCCAGCTTGATGCTGTAAACCGCATTCGGGTGGACGAGACGTTTAAGTTCACGGTTCCCCTGCTTGAACAGCAGCAGAATACGGATCACCTTCAGGCCGCCGCCCGTCGACCCGGCACAGCCGCCGATAAACGCAGAGCACAACAGCAGCACCGGCAGGAACAGCGGCCAACGCGCAATACTGTCCGTGGTGAAACCGGCGGTTGTCGCCATCGATACCACCTGGAAGAAGGCCTGGTTCAGGGTCGTGACCGCCGAGTTATAGACATCGTGGAACCACAGTACCAGGGTACAGATGATCACCAGGGTCAACTGGACGCCAATAAACATCCGGAATTCCGGGTCGCGCCAGTACACCTTCAGGCTCCGTCCGCTAAGCAACGAGAAGTGTAGACCGTAGTTACAGCCTGAGATCAGCAAAAAGATGGCAATGATGGTATTGATCGTCGGGCTGTCGAAGTACCCAACGCTGGCATCGTGGGTGGAGAACCCGCCGATAGCGATAGTGGCAAAGCTGTGCCCGATGGCATCAAACGCAGGCATCCCGGCAAACCACAGCGCCAGCGCGCAGGCCACCGTCAGCAGGACATAAATAAGCCAAAGGGTTTTCGCCGTCTCCGCAATACGCGGGCGCATCTTGTTATCTTTCAACGGGCCAGGCATTTCAGCCCGGTAAAGCTGCATCCCCCCGACGCCCAGAATCGGCAGGATAGCCACCGCCAGCACGATGATCCCCATACCGCCGAACCACTGGAGCATCTGCCGGTAAAAGAGAATTGCATGCGGGAGTGAATCCAGCCCCACAAGCGTGGTGGCCCCGGTGGTCGTTAATCCGGAGAACGATTCAAAAAACGCATCCGTGACGGTGAGATTCGGTTGTTCAGAGAAGATAAACGGCAGTGCACCCACGCTTCCCAGTACCGTCCAGAACAGGACCACGATCAGAAAACCCTCCCGGGATTTCAGTTCACCTTTCTCACGGCGGTTTGGCCACCACAGCAGGGAGCCAATCGTCAGCGCGACAAAAAAGGTTTGCGTAAATGCACGCCCCGCGCCGTCCCGGTAGATGAGCGCCACCAGTCCGGGAATGATCATTGTCCCGGAGAAAAGTATGACCAGCAATCCAACGATTCGGGTAATGGCACGAAAATGCATCTCTGCCGCTTCCTTAGGTATTCAAAATTGTGAGGTGGGGATTATTCTTCAATCGGCAGTAAATGCAATGAACCGCGACTAAAATCAGCGAGTTTTGCTGAAAAAGCAGCCAGTTCCGCCTGAGGAAGCGCCACGCGTAATTGCACCATTGCCTGATAATCACTGTGTGCGATGACGCCGTTAAACTGTTTAAGCAGTGCTTCGATACCCGATAGCTGGGCGTAATCGCATAACAAAGTATATTCCGTAAGTGGCGTTTTGCGGGTTGTTATCAGCAGATTAAGCGCCTGCTGGACACCCCCTCCGTAGGCTTTAACCAGCCCTCCGGTGCCTAACAAAATGCCCCCGTAGTAGCGGACCACGACGGCGGTGATTTCACCCACGCCGCTGCCCATCAACTGGGATAGCATCGGTTTTCCGGCCGTACCCGCCGGTTCACCGTCGTCAGAAAACCCGAGCTGCTGTGAGTCGTCTGGCGGCCCTGCGACCCACGCCACACAGTGATGGCGGGCATCGGGGTGCTGCGCGCGGACGGACTCGACGAACGCCTTCGCCGCCTCCACGCCGTCAGTATGCGCCAACAGCGTGATAAAGCGGCTTTTCTTGATTTCCTCAACAAAGGTGACCGGCTCGGCCGGTATCAGCCAGCTTTCCATCAGGCCAGCTTCAGATCTCGCGTCATGTTCTCAATGCTGTTCTCGTGAATAACCACGTTATCCTCGATACGAATGCCGCCAAACGGCTTCAGCGCTTCAATTTTCTCCCAGTTGAAGTGCTTGCTGAACTGCCCTTCCCGCCACGGCGCCAGCAGGGATTCAATAAAGTAGATGCCCGGCTCAATGGTCAATACCATACGCGGCGCCAGAACGCGGGTGCAGCGCAGATAAGGATATTTAGACGGTGCCGCCAGGTGCGTACCGGTATCATCCTGCATAAAGCCAGCGACGTCATGAACCTGTAAACCCAGCGGGTGGCCGATACCGTGCGGCATAAATGGCCCGGTCAGATCGTTCTCAACCATCGCCTCTTCGCTCATGTCTTTGACAATCTGATGCTTACGCAGCAGTTTAGCGATGCGCTGATGGAACTGGATGTGATAATCCACGTAGCTGGTTCCGGCCTTCATGGTGCCAATCAGCGCCAGCTGTTCGTCGTTCACGTCTTTGATCAATTGCGCAAAATCAGTATCCGCATTCGCCGCCCAGGTACGGGTCAGGTCTGCCGCATAGCCATTGTACTCAGCCCCCGCGTCCAGCAGGAAGCTGCGCATCTCAGCCGGAACCTGATGATCCAGTTTGGTGTAGTGCAGAACCGAGGCATGTTCATTCAGCGCCACGATGTTGCTGTACGGCACGTCGGTATCGCGGTGGCCGGTCGCCGTCAGGTAGGCCTGATTGATATCGAACTCGCTCATACCGGACTGGAACGCTTCGTGCGCCGCACGGTGGCCATTCACCGCCGTTTTTTGCGCTTCACGCATGCAGTAAAGTTCGTAGTCGGTCTTGTAGGCGCGATAGTAGTGCAGATAATCCAGCACGCCTTTCGGGTTGAGTTTATCTGCCGGAATATCCAGACCCAGCGCACGCTCAGGAACCGGACCAATGTAGCCGATGTTCCCACGCGCCGCTGGCAACTGGCTGCCAATGCCGTCTGCTTTTGGCAGCGCAATCACGTCAATTTCTTCGGTCCAGAATGAGGTCGGCAGCGGCTCCACGTTGTGCCAGTAATCGACCGGCAGGTAGAACCACAGTTTCGGCTTGTTCACGCCATCCACCAGCAGCCAACAATTTGGAACCTGCGTGACAGGCACCCAGGCTTTAAACTGCGGGTTAACCTTGAAGGGATAAGCGTGGTCATCAAGAAAAGTATTCATCAGCTCGCCGGAGTGGATCAGCAGGGCATCCAGCTTGAAGCGGGCCAGTACATCGCGGGTACGTTCCTGTAGGGTAACGATATGATTTTTATAAAGCGAAGCCAGTGAGTCCATCATTCTTCCTTTCGTTTTTTTGACCTCAAGTCATCGCATCTTAGCACACCTCACTCCGGCTGCGTGATTTCCACCGACCGTGATCAGCGCAGCAATTTCTTAATGACTAATTTGCATTTTATTAACATAAATTCCACACTCCGTTTCATCTGGTATGACCAGATCCAATTGCTGGATTCAGGAGACCGACATGCTCTACAAAGGCGACACCCTGTACGTAGACTGGCTGGAAGATGGCATTGCCGAACTGGTGTTCGATGCCCCCGGCTCAGTGAACAAGCTTGATACCGCGACGGTGGCCAGTCTTGGCCAGGCGCTGGATGTACTTGAAAAGCAATCAGATTTAAAAGGGCTGCTGCTGCGCTCCAACAAAGCGGCCTTTATCGTTGGCGCGGATATCACCGAATTCCTGTCGCTGTTCCTGGTGCCCGAAGAACAGCTGAGCCAGTGGCTGCACTTTGCGAACAGCGTCTTTAATCGTCTGGAAGATCTGCCTGTCCCGACCCTTTCTGCCGTTAACGGTTACGCGCTGGGCGGCGGCTGCGAATGCGTGTTAGCCACTGATTACCGTCTGGCGACCCCAGACCTGCGCATCGGCCTGCCGGAAACCAAACTGGGCATTATGCCGGGCTTTGGTGGCTCGGTGCGTATGCCGCGCATGTTGGGTGCCGACAGCGCGCTGGAAATCATTGCCGCAGGTAAAGATGTCGGCGCGGAACAGGCGCAGAAAATCGGTCTGGTGGACGGCGTGGTTAAGCCTGAAAAACTGATTGAAGGCGCTGTAGCCATTCTGCGTCAGGCGATTAACGGCGATCTCGACTGGAAAGCCAAACGTCAGCCAAAGCTGGAGCCGTTGAAGCTCAGCAAAATTGAAGCCACCATGAGCTTCACCATCGCCAAGGGCATGGTGATGCAGACGGCGGGTAAACACTACCCGGCGCCGATCACGGCGGTGAAAACCATTGAAGCGGCAGCCCGTCTGGGCCGTGATGAAGCCCTGAAGCTGGAAAACCAGAGCTTTGTCCCGCTGGCGCACACCAACGAAGCCCGCGCGCTGGTTGGTATCTTCCTTAACGATCAGTTCGTGAAGGGCAAAGCCAAACAACTCACCAAAAACGTTGAAACGCCAAAACACGCGGCGGTACTCGGCGCGGGCATTATGGGTGGCGGCATCGCCTACCAGTCTGCCTGGAAAGGCGTGCCGGTAGTGATGAAAGACATCAACGAGAAATCCCTGACGCTGGGCATGACCGAAGCGGCCAAGCTGCTGAATAAACAGCTTGAGCGCGGCAAAATTGACGGTCTGAAGCTTGCAGGCGTGATCTCCACCATCCAGCCAGTACTGGAATACAGCGGTTTCGACCGTGTGGACGTGGTGGTTGAAGCTGTCGTCGAGAACCCGAAAGTGAAAAAAGCGGTGCTGGCCGAAACCGAAGACAAGGTACGTCCGGAAACCGTGCTGGCCTCTAACACCTCCACCATTCCTATCAGCGAACTGGCGAGCGTGCTGAAGCGTCCGGAAAACTTCTGCGGGATGCACTTCTTTAACCCGGTGCATCGCATGCCGCTGGTCGAAGTGATCCGTGGGGAAAAAACCTCCGACGAAACCATCGCCAAAGTGGTGGCGTGGGCGAGCAAGATGGGCAAAACGCCAATCGTCGTTAACGACTGCCCGGGCTTCTTCGTTAACCGCGTGCTGTTCCCGTACTTCGCCGGTTTCAGCCAGCTGCTGCGCGACGGCGCAGACTTCCGCAAAATCGACAAAGTGATGGAAAAACAGTTCGGCTGGCCGATGGGCCCGGCGTACCTGCTGGACGTTGTCGGCATCGACACTGCCCATCACGCGCAGGCGGTGATGGCGGCGGGCTTCCCGCAGCGCATGCAGAAAGATTATCGCGACGCCATTGACGCCCTGTTCGACGCCAACCGCTTTGGGCAGAAAAACGGTCTGGGCTTCTGGCGCTATAAAGAAGACAGCAAAGGCAAACCGAAGAAAGAAGAAGATCCGGCGGTGGATGGCCTGCTGGCCGACGTCAGTCAGCCAAAACGCGACTTCACTGACGATGAGATCATCGCCCGGATGATGATCCCGATGATCAACGAAGTAGTGCGTTGCCTCGAAGAAGGCATTATCGCCAGCCCGGCAGAAGCCGATATGGCGCTGGTGTACGGCCTCGGCTTCCCTCCGTTCCACGGCGGCGCGTTCCGTTGGCTGGATACGCTCGGCAGCGCTCGCTATCTCGATATGGCTCAGCAATATCAGCACCTCGGTCCGCTTTATGAGGTGCCGGAAGGTCTGCGTAACAAAGCGCGCCATAACGAACCCTACTATCCAGCAGTTGAGCCAGCCCGTCCGGTTGGCACGCTGAAAACGGCTTAAGGAGTCACAATGGAAAAGGTTGTCATTGTTGATGCAATTCGCACCCCGATGGGCCGTTCAAAAGGCGGTGCATTCCGTAACGTGCGTGCGGAAGATCTCTCGGCGCACCTGATGCGTAGCCTGCTGGCGCGTAACCCGGCGCTGGACCCTGCTGCGCTGGACGATATTTACTGGGGCTGCGTCCAGCAGACGCTGGAGCAGGGTTTCAACATCGCCCGTAACGCGTCTCTGCTGGCGGAGATCCCGCATTCGGTTCCGGCGGTCACCGTCAACCGTCTTTGCGGTTCGTCGATGCAGGCGCTGCACGACGCGGCACGGATGATCATGACCGGCGATGCGCAGGCCTGTCTGGTGGGCGGCGTGGAGCACATGGGCCACGTGCCGATGAGCCACGGGGTCGATTTCCATCCGGGCATGAGCCGCAACGTGGCGAAAGCCGCCGGTATGATGGGCCTGACCGCCGAGATGCTCTCCCGTCTGCACGGCATCAGCCGTGAAATGCAGGATGCCTTTGCCGCGCGCTCGCATGCCCGCGCCTGGGCCGCCACGCAGTCTGGTGCCTTTAAGAATGAGATCATCCCAACCGGCGGTCACGACGCAGACGGCGTACTGAAGCAGTTCAGCTACGACGAAGTTATCCGTCCTGAAACCACTGTTGAAGCGCTTTCTACCCTGCGTCCGGCGTTTGATCCGGTCACCGGCACGGTAACGGCGGGCACCTCGTCTGCCCTGTCCGACGGTGCCGCCGCCATGTTAGTGATGAGCGAAAGCCGCGCCCGCGAATTAGGCCTGACGCCACGCGCCCGCGTGCGTTCGATGGCAGTCGTGGGCTGCGATCCTTCCATCATGGGTTACGGTCCGGTCCCGGCGTCAAAACTGGCGCTGAAAAAAGCGGGGCTGAGCGCAAGTGATATCGACCTCTTTGAGATGAACGAAGCGTTCGCCGCGCAGATCCTGCCGTGCATTAAAGATCTGGGGCTGATGGATCAGATCGACGAGAAGATTAACCTCAATGGCGGCGCGATCGCCCTCGGTCACCCGCTGGGCTGCTCCGGGGCGCGTATCAGCACCACGCTGATCAACCTGATGGAACGCAAAGATGCCCAGTTCGGACTGGCGACGATGTGTATCGGGTTGGGTCAGGGGATCGCGACGGTGTTTGAGAGAGTGTAAATGTAAATAAGGAAAAGTATCTTAAAGCCAATGACGTCAGAACAAGGCGGCAAGCGAGCGAATCCCGATGAGCTTACATTAGTAAGTGATTCGGGTGAACGAGCGCAGC
This sequence comes from Enterobacter cloacae complex sp. P29RS, assembly GCF_014893445.1. Lineage (NCBI taxonomy): Bacteria > Pseudomonadati > Pseudomonadota > Gammaproteobacteria > Enterobacterales > Enterobacteriaceae > Enterobacter > Enterobacter cloacae complex sp. P29RS. The sequence continues at coordinate 7,941 of NZ_JADBPZ010000029.1, forward strand.
CAACGCAGTTATGGCGCCATTGGCGAAGAGAGACAGTTTAGTTGCCGTTCTTCCCGCCTGTCAGGGGCGGGTTTTTTACATTATTGCAGCAGCGAAATATCCGCCACGCGCAGGAACAGCTCACGCAGTTTCTCAAGCATCGAGAGACGGTTAATACGCAGCTCTTTATCTTCCACGTTCACCATCACCTTCTCGAAGAAGGCATCGATGACGTCACGTAGCTCCGCCAGCTCCACCAGCGCTTCCTGGTAGCGACCTTCCGCGAAATACGGCTCCAGCTTGTCGCGCAGCACCACAACCTGCATCGCCAGAGAAATCTCTTCCGGCTCTTTCAGGGTTGCAGCGTTTACGCGTTCGTTCAGCGTCTCGTCGGATTTCGCGAGGATGTTGGATACACGCTTGTTGGCCGCGGCCAGCGCAGACGCCGCTTCCAGCGTACGGAAGTGGGATACCGCCTTCATACGCGCATCGAAATCTGCCGGACGGGTCGGACGACGCGCCAGCACCGCCTGAATGGTATCAACGGAGTAACCTTCGTCCTGATACCACGCGCGGAAACGACCGAGCATAAAGTCGATAACATCATCCACAACCTTCGCGTTGGTCAGCTTATCGCCGTACAGACGGACCGCTTCTTCGGTCAGCGTTTGCAGATCGAGATTGAGGTTCTTCTCTACGATGATGCGCAGCACGCCCAGCGCAGCACGACGCAGCGCAAACGGGTCTTTGTCGCCTTTCGGATGCTGACCGATACCGAAGATACCCGCCAGGGTGTCCATCTTATCGGCAATCGCCACGGCGCAGGCAACCGGGTTAGACGGCAGATCGTCACCGGCAAAGCGCGGCTGATACTGCTCGTTCAGGGCCACAGCCACGTCTTCCGCTTCGCCGTCATGACGCGCGTAGTGCATGCCCATCACGCCCTGGGTGTCGGTAAATTCGAACACCATATTGGTCATCAGGTCGCACTTGGAGAGCAGGCCCGCGCGGGTAGCGTGGTTAACGTCGGCGCCAATTTCACGGGCAATCCAGCCGGACAGCTCCGCGATACGGTCAGTCTTGTCGCGCAGCGTACCCAGCTGCTGCTGGAAGAGTACGGTTTGCAGACGCGGCAGGTTATCTTCCAGACGTTTTTTACGGTCGGTGTTGAAGAAGAACTCGGCGTCCGCCAGACGTGGACGCACCACTTTCTCGTTACCGGAGATAATCTGGCTCGGATCTTTCGATTCGATGTTCGCGACGAAGATGAAGTTTGGCAGCAGCTGGCCGTCGTTGGCGTAAACCGGGAAGTACTTTTGGTCACCCTTCATGGTGTACACCAGCGCTTCAGCCGGAACGGCCAGGAATTTCTCTTCGAATTTCGCGGTCAGCACAACCGGCCATTCGACCAGAGAGGTCACTTCTTCCAGCAGGCTATCGCTCAGATCGGCATTACCGCCAATTTTGCGCGCCGCTTCTTCGGCGTCAGCTTTGATTTTGGCTTTACGCTGTTCGTAGTCAGCAATGACCTTACCGCGCTCCAGCAGGATCTGCGGGTACTGATCAGCATTGTCGATGGTGAACTCCGGCTCGCCCATAAAGCGGTGGCCGCGGATCACGCGATCGGACGCCACGCCCAGAATGGTCGCCGGAATAACGGTATCGCCCAGCAGCAGGGTCACGGTGTGAACCGGACGCACAAAGTGAACGTCAGACGCGCCCCAGCGCATCAGCTTAGGAATCGGCAGCTTAGCCAGCGAGGTCGCAATCATATCTGGCAGCAGCGCTTCCGCGCTTTCGCCTTTCACATGGGCACGATACAGCAGCCATTCACCTTTGTCGGTGGTCAGACGTTCGGCCTGATCGACGGTGATACCGCAGCCGCGCGCCCAGCCTTCAGCCGCTTTGCTCGGCTTGCCTTCCGCGTCGAACGCCTGGGCAATGGCCGGGCCACGTTTTTCAACTTCGCGATCCGGCTGAGACGCCGCCAGATTTGCCACTTTCAGCGCCAGACGACGCGGTGCAGCAAACCACTCAATTTTACCGTGCGCCAGGCCAGCGTTATCCAGCTCAGCAGTGACGTTCGCAGCGAAAGATTCAGCCAGGCTGCGCAGGGCTTTTGGTGGCAGCTCTTCAGTGCCGATTTCCACCAGGAAAGTTTTCTCAGACATGGCCGCCTCTTATTTGTTTCGGTTGCACATCGGGAAGCCAAGGGCTTCACGGGACGCGTAGTAAGCTTCAGCAACGGCTTTGGTCAGGGTACGAATACGCAGAATGTAGCGCTGACGTTCAGTCACGGAGATCGCTTTGCGGGCATCCAGCAGGTTGAAGCTGTGGGCAGCCTTCAGAATACGCTCGTAGGCAGGCAGAGGCAGCGGAGTCTCCAGCGCCAGCAGCTGCTGGGCTTCTTTCTCGTACTGCTCGAAGCAGGTGAACAGGAAGTCCACGTCCGCGTATTCGAAGTTATAGGTGGATTGCTCCACTTCGTTCTGATGGAACACGTCGCCGTAGGTGGTTTTACCCAGCGGGCCGTCGCTCCAGACCAGGTCGTAAACGCTGTCTACGCCCTGAATGTACATGGCCAGACGTTCCAGACCATAGGTGATTTCGCCGGTGATCGGTTTACATTCCAGACCGCCAACCTGCTGGAAGTAGGTGAACTGGGTCACTTCCATGCCGTTCAGCCACACTTCCCAACCCAGACCCCAGGCACCCAGCGTTGGGTTTTCCCAGTTATCTTCCACGAAACGAATGTCGTGAATGGTCGGATCCATACCCAGCTCTTTCAGTGACCCGAGGTACAGTTCCTGAATATTGTCAGGTGATGGCTTAATCACCACCTGGAACTGATAGTAGTGCTGCAAACGGTTCGGGTTTTCGCCGTAACGGCCATCGGTCGGACGACGGGATGGCTGAACATAGGCGGTCGCCATCGGCTCTGGCCCTAACGCGCGCAGGCTGGTCATCGGGTGTGAGGTGCCTGCGCCAACTTCCATGTCCAAAGGTTGAACAATGGTGCAGCCCTGACGAGCCCAGTAATCCTGTAAGGTCAGGATCAGGCCCTGGAAGGTCTTGGTATCAAACTTTTGCATAGTATTTCGTGCTGGATACGTGTGGTTTTAAATGGAAGGGATCAGTATACCCGCTGGCTGCAAGATATACAGTACGAAACGGGGTTGTTTAGGGAAAATTGGGGAATAAGCCCTACAGCCAGAACCTGCGAAGGCTCTGGTTGCTGCTTATACGAGCAATTTAGCGCATTGAGAGATGTAAAAACTGGCCGTCTGCATCAAAAGAGCAGACAAAGCCCTCTTTACGCGCCGTATAGCCTTTCAGTTCATAGCTGCCCTGAAAGCGCTCGAAGCCGTTAATATGAATTTTCTGTGCTTCGGAATTATAGCGGTGAGCCGCCTGATCCCTGCACAGCTGTTCCATATTCAGGGAACGCTCCGGGCTCATTTTCCCCTGCTGCGCTTTTTGGACTGGAGCCTCCTGAGAAGCACTGCACCCTGCTAATAAAAGCAGCAGAAAGAGTGACGCCCCACGCTTCATCATCATTTTTATTACCGCCCTGGTCAGTGGCTGTTATTTTTAGTAGCAACACGTTTATAGATTAATGTTCAACATTCTGCGAATCTCGCCAGCTCCCGACAAGACAGCCTGGCTAAACTCAGAATTTTCCAAGGGAAAAGTTTTACGCAATCGCAGTCACACTTTCTTTATCAGGAATACAGAGGAACTGATGCAGTCAAAAATTAACTGGATTGATAACCTGCGGGGAATAGCCTGTCTGATGGTGGTGATGATCCACACTACGACCTGGTATGTCACGAACGCGCACAGTATCAGCCCTGTTAACTGGGATGTCGCCAATATTCTGAACTCAGCCTCACGCGTGAGCGTCCCGCTGTTCTTTATGATTTCCGGTTTTCTCTTTTTTGGCGAGCGTAGCGCGCAGCCGAGACATTTCATCCGTATTGTCTCCTGTTTGCTGTTTTACAGCGCCATTTCGCTGCTCTATATCATCCTGTTCACTTCAATTAATGCTGAACGTTCCCTGCTCAATTTGTTGCAAAAACCGGTGTTCTATCATCTGTGGTTTTTCTTCGCGATAATGGTTATCTATCTGGTTTCGCCGTTAATTCAGGTAAAAAACGTTAGCGGTAAAATGCTGCTGGCCTTGATGGTAATAATCGGGATCGTGGCAAACCCGAATACCGTCTCACAGAAAATTGATGGCTTTGAATGGCTGCCCGTTAACCTCTATATCAACGGCGATACGTTTTATTACGTGCTGTACGGCATGCTGGGGCGCGCCATCGGCATGATGGAGACGCAAAAGAGAGGAATAAACTGGCTTTGCGCGGCAGCATTTATCGCCGGTGTGTTTATTATCTCTCGAGGGACGCTGCACGAGCTGCAATGGCGCGGAAACTTTGCCGATACCTGGTATCTCTACTGCGGGCCGATGGTCTTTATCTGCGCGGTTTCGCTGCTGACTCTGGTTAAAAACACCCTGAATACCCGCCCGCTTCCGGTGCTGGGGTTTATCTCTCGCCACTCGCTGGGCATTTACGGTTTTCACGCGCTGGTGATCCACGCCCTGCGCACCCGCGGCGTTGAGCTTAAAAGCTGGCCGGTGCTGGATATTGTCTGGATATTTACCGTTACGCTGGTTGTCAGCCTGCTGCTCTCAATGCTGCTGCAACGCATCGATACACGCAGGTTTGTGAGCTAACCCGGTTGAAGGCTGGCAGGCCGGGTAAACGTTAGCGCCACCCGGCTCCTGTTTATGACATTAGCGGTAAAAGCTGCTGATAGATTTTGCGGAAAACGTCTCGTCTTTCAGCGTAGCGAGCATGATTTTTCGCATCAGGACGATGCTGCTGTTCAAGCGGCAGCTGGGGCAAAAGCTGGGGCAGTGGTTTATCCCGGTTCAGCGCAATTTGCGCCAGCCGTGCCGCACCGAGCGCCGGACCAACATCTCCCCCAGTACGATAGTCCAGCTGCAACCCGCTGATATCAGAAAGCATTTGCCGCCAGTAGCTGCTTCGTGCCCCGCCGCCAATTAACGTAATGCTGGATGGCGTCAAGCCACAGTCATGCACGACATCCATGCCGTCCGCCAGCGCATAGCCGACCCCTTCAAGCACCGCGCGTGCCAGCTCTGCCGGGCCGTGCTGATGGGTAAGGCCGAAGAAGACCCCTTTCGCTTCCGGGTTGTTATGCGGCGTCCGCTCGCCTGAAAGGTACGGTAAAAACCAGACCGCACCGACAGTATCATCCGCCTGCTGTGCCGCTGCGATAAGCGCCGGGACGTCCGCCATTCCGGTCAGCTTTGCCGCCCAGTCGAGGCAGGATGCCGCGCTCAGCATCACCGACATCAAATGCCATTTACCCGGCAACGCGTGGCAGAAGCTGTGTACGGCGCTTTCAGGGTTACTACGATAGCCGTCACTGACGGCAAAATAGACGCCGGAAGTGCCGAGCGAGAGCATGGCCTGTCCTGTCTCCACCATCCCCACGCCGACCGCACCCGCCGCATTATCGCCACCGCCGGCAACGACAGGTACGGCTGGCATATTCCAGCGTTCAGCAACAGAAGGCTGCAAAGCGCCCGTGATATCACTGCCTTCAAACAGCGCAGGCATATGATCGCGCGTCAGCTGGCAGGCATCCAGCATCGCTTCGCTCCAGTCCCGTTTCGCCACGTCGAGCCACATCGTGCCCGCGGCGTCAGACATGTCGCTGGCAAAATCCCCCGTCATGCGAAAACGAAGGTAGTCTTTCGGCAACAGAACTTTCGCCACCTGGCGAAAAATCTCAGGCTCATGGCGCTGCACCCACAGGAGTTTTGGCGCGGTAAAACCGGGCATCATCAGATTGCCCGTAATCTCGCGGGACGCAGGCACACGCTCCTCAAGGATCGCGCACTCTTCCGCACAGCGGCCATCGTTCCAGAGAATAGCCGGGCGCAGAACGCGATGCTGGCTATCCAGCAGCGTGGCGCCATGCATTTGCCCGGCAATGCCCAGCGCTTTCACGTCGCGCAGGCTGTGCTGCTCACCTAAGGCTTTCATCGCGCGGTCCGTCGCCTGCCACCACTGCTCCGGATCTTGTTCCGACCAAAGTGGCTGCGGGCGTGAAACCTGCAACTTTTCAGTCTGCGTGGCTAACACATCGCCCTGCTCGCTTAACAGGATGGCTTTCACCCCCGACGTGCCAAGATCGATCCCGATATACATGTGGTGACTCCTTTGACAGAAATGCCCGGTGGCGCTGCGCTTACCGGGCATGAATGCTGTTATTTATCGAACAGGTAGTGATTGACCAGGTTTTCCAGCAGTTCCTGATGGCCGCTCTGATGCTGCGGTGCCAACTGATGCTGTTCAGCGTACTTCGCGATCTCCGCAAGCGATAACTGACCTTTCAAAATTTGCTGGCCCAGCTCACTGTTCCAGCCGCTGTAGCGCTTCGCCACGCGCTTATCCAGCTCACCGTCTTCAATCATACGGGCCGCCACCTTCAGCGCCAGCGCCATGGTGTCCATCGCGCCAATATGCCCGTAGAACAGATCGTATTTGTCGGTGCTCTGGCGACGCACTTTGGCGTCGAAGTTCAGGCCGCCGGTGGTGAAACCGCCCGCTTTGATGATTTCGTACATCACCAGCGCATTCTCTTCGACGCTGTTCGGGAACTGGTCGGTATCCCAGCCCAGCTGCGGATCGCCGCGGTTCGCATCCACCGATCCGAAGATGCCCAGCGCAATCGCAGAGGCGATTTCGTGATGGAACGAGTGGCCCGCCAGCGTGGCGTGGTTAGCCTCAATGTTCACTTTGATCTCTTTTTCCAGACCAAACTGCTTCAGGAAGCCATACACGGTGGCGACATCGTAGTCGTACTGATGCTTGGTTGGCTCCTGTGGTTTTGGCTCAATCAGCAGCGTACCGCGGAAGCCGATTTTGTGCTTGTGGTCCACAACCATCTGCATAAAGCGGCCAATCTGCTCACGCTCCTGGCGCAGGTCAGTATTCAGCAGCGTTTCATAGCCTTCACGACCGCCCCAGAGAACGTAGTTCTCACCGCCCAGTTGATGCGTGGCGTTCATCGCAGTCACCACCTGGGTTGCCGCCCAGCTGAAGACTTCCGGGTCCGGGTTGGTTGCCGCGCCCGCGCCATAGCGAGGGTTGGTAAAGCAGTTAGCCGTACCCCAGAGCAGCTTCACGCCGCTTTGCTGCTGTTTTTCAGCCAGCACGTCGACCATCTGCGCAAAATTGTTCAGATACTCTTTCAGGGATGCCCCTTCCGGCGACACGTCCACATCGTGGAAACAGTAGTACGGTACGTTCAGCTTATGGAAGAACTCGAACGCGACGTCGGCTTTACGCTTCGCCAGCTCAATGGCCTCGCCCGGCTGTTGCCATGGGCGGTCAAAAGAGCCCACGCCGAACATATCGGCACCGTTCCAGCAGAAGGTGTGCCAGTAGCAGGCGGCAAAGCGCAAGTGATCTTCCATGCGCTTACCCAGCACCAGCTCATCCGGGTTGTAGTGACGAAATGCTAAAGGATTGGTCGTTTTCGTGCCTTCGAAACGAACGCGATCGAGTTGGTCGAAATAAGCTTGCATATTGAGCTCCATAATCAGGGTATGCGGCGTGGTCTTGCTTCTGGAGTAATAGTGAATAGACATTGGAGGTTGCTCAATTACGTTATTTCACACTGCTATTGAGAGAATGCGCAATTGTGCGCTGGCTCGCAAAATAATGTGCAGACAAACTATTTTTCGGCGCGCATTCCAGAATCAAATGTAATTAATAGGTTACGCTTTTTAAAATCCGATCGCGGTCATAAATTCAGAAATAAACCAAATATCGTAATGAGAAGATAAAAATCTGTAATTGCCAGCAGGCCTTTCCACGTTAAAAATTTGCTGCGTCTCAGCAGTGAATGTTTCTTTTATCTCAGCTACACATACCCCTACAAAAAGGCCTAATAATTATGAAGATAAAGAACCTGACCCTAACGCTCTGCACTACTCTCCTGCTTGCAAGCTTTGCCGGCCACGCCAAAGAGGTCAAAATCGGCATGGCGATTGATGACTTACGCCTGGAGCGCTGGCAAAAAGATCGCGATATCTTTGTTAAAAAAGCGGAATCTCTCGGTGCGGAGGTGTTCGTTCAGTCCGCTAACGGCAACGAAGAGACGCAAATGTCGCAAATTGAGAATATGATCAACCGTGGCGTCGATGTGCTGGTCATTATCCCGTATAACGGCCAGGTATTAAGCAACGTGGTGAAAGAAGCAAAACAGGAAGGCATAAAAGTCCTGGCTTATGACCGCATGATTAATAATGCGGATATTGATTATTATATTTCGTTCGACAATGAAAAGGTGGGTGAATTACAGGCTAAAAGCTTGATCGCAAAAGTGCCTCAAGGGAATTATTTCCTGATGGGCGGCTCGCCTGTGGATAACAACGCCAAACTGTTCCGTCAGGGACAAATGAAAGTGCTGAAGCCGTATATCGACGAGGGCAAAATTAAAGTCGTCGGCGATCAGTGGGCTGACGGCTGGTTACCGGAAAACGCGCTGAAAATTATGGAAAACGCGTTGACCGCAAATAACAACAAAATCGATGCAGTGGTGGCCTCTAACGACGCCACTGCGGGGGGCGCCATTCAGGCGCTGAGCGCGCAGGGTCTGGCCGGGAAAGTCGCTATTTCCGGACAGGACGCCGACCTTGCGGGTGTAAAACGCATTATCGCGGGTACCCAGACTATGACGGTCTATAAGCCCATTACCGAGCTTGCCAATACCGCCGCCGAAATTGCCGTTGAGCTGGGAAATGGCCAGCAACCTAAAGCAGACGCGACGTTAAATAACGGCCTGAAAGACGTGCCAGCTCGCCTGCTTACCCCTATCGAAGTCAACAAAGAGAATATTGACGCCACGGTGGTGAAAGACGGTTTCCATAAGAAGAGTGAACTGTAATCCAGCGCAGCCCCTGCCCGGCGGGGGCGCATCGACCTGCCCTGTTCATCTGTCGGGCTATGCGGAGCAGTTATGTCTTATTTACTTGAAATGAAAAGCATCACCAAAGCCTTCGGAGCGGTGAAAGCGGTCGACAACGTAAGCCTGCGGCTGAACCCCGGCGAAGTGATGTCGCTGTGCGGCGAAAACGGCTCGGGGAAATCCACGCTGATGAAGGTGCTGTGCGGGATCTATCCGCACGGCAGCTACGAGGGCGAAATCGTCTTTGCCGGTGAGGTGCTTCAGGCCACGCACATTCGTGATACCGAACGTAAAGGCATCGCTATCATTCACCAGGAGCTGGCGCTGGTGAAGCACCTTACCGTGCTGGAAAATATCTTTCTTGGGGTCGAACTCTCGCGCCACGGCGTACTGGATTACGACACCATGACGCTGCGCTGCGAAAAACTGCTGGCCCAGGTGAGTCTCGCTATCTCACCGCATACGCGCGTGGGCGACTTAGGTTTGGGCCAGCAGCAGCTGGTGGAGATCGCCAAGGCGCTAAATAAACAGGTACGCCTGCTGATCCTCGACGAGCCAACCGCCTCGCTCACCGAACAGGAAACCGCCGTTCTGCTCAATATCATCCGCGACCTGCAAAACCACGGTATCGCCTGCATCTATATTTCGCACAAGCTCAATGAGGTGAAAGCTATTTCCGACACCATCTGCGTCATCCGCGACGGGCAGCACATTGGCACGCGTGAAGCAGAAGGCATGAGCGAAGATGACATCATCACCATGATGGTGGGTCGCGAACTCACCGCACTGTATCCCAACGAACCACACACCATAGGCGAAGAACTCCTGCGCGTGGAAAACCTGACGGCGTGGCATCCCGTTAACCGCCACATCAAGCGCGTGGATAACCTCTCCTTCTCGCTGCACCGCGGCGAAATTCTCGGTATTGCGGGTTTAGTGGGTGCCGGAAGAACCGAGGCCGTGCAGTGTCTGTTTGGCGTCTGGCCGGGGCGCTGGGAAGGCAAAATTTATATCGACGGTCAGCCGGTAAAAATCGACAACTGCCAGCAGGCCATTGCCAAAGGCATTGCCATGGTGCCCGAAGACCGCAAAAAAGACGGCATCGTGCCGGTCATGGCGGTGGGAAAAAATATCACGCTGGCGGCGCTCAGCCAGTTTTCCGGCGCGCTGAGCAGCCTGGATGATGCCGCAGAACAGCAGTGTATTCTTCAGTCACTTGCCAGGCTCAAGGTGAAAACCTCCTCGCCGGAACTGGCGATAGGTCGCCTGAGCGGCGGCAACCAGCAGAAAGCGATTCTGGCACGCTGCCTGTTGCTTAATCCGCGCATTTTAATTCTGGACGAACCCACGCGCGGGATCGATATCGGCGCGAAGTATGAAATCTACAAGCTGATCAACCAGCTTGTGCAGCAAGGGATTGCCGTCATTGTTATCTCGTCCGAATTGCCTGAAGTGCTGGGGCTGAGCGACCGCGTGCTGGTCATGCATGAAGGGAAACTCAAAGCCAACCTGAACAACCAGAACCTGACGCAAGAGCAGGTGATGGAAGCTGCCTTAAGGAGCGAACGCCATGTCGAAAAGCAACCCGTCTGATATCAAAGTCGCTGTTCCGACGCCCGGTGCGTTCGCAGGACTTAAATCGCTGAATCTGCAAGTTTTTGTAATGATTGCCGCCATTATCGTCATCATGTTGTTCTTTACCTGGATGACCGATGGCTCCTATTTGAGCGCACGTAACGTCTCTAACCTGCTGCGTCAGACCGCCATCACCGGGATCCTGGCGGTGGGGATGGTCTTTGTGATTATCTCAGCGGAAATTGACCTGTCGGTAGGGTCGATGATGGGTCTGCTCGGCGGCGTGGCGGCAATTTTTGACGTCTGGCTCGGCTGGCCGCTGCCGCTGACGATTGCGGTCACGCTGGTACTGGGTCTGCTGCTGGGTGCGTGGAACGGCTGGTGGGTGGCCTACCGTAAAGTCCCGTCGTTTATTGTCACCTTAGCAGGGATGCTGGCCTTCCGCGGTATTCTGATTGGGATCACCAACGGCACTACCGTCTCCCCGACCAGCGCCTCGATGTCCCAGATTGGCCAAAGCTACCTCTCTGATGGCGTCGGTTTTACGATCGGCGTGGTTGGGCTGATGGCGTTTGTCGCGTGGCAATGGCGAGGACGCATGCGTCGCCAGGCGCTGGGGCTGGCCTCGCCTGCCTCAACCTCGGTTGTCGGCCGTCAGGCGCTTACTGCGGTGATTGTGCTGGGGGCCATCTGGCTGCTAAACGATTATCGCGGTGTCCCAACGCCCGTTCTGCTGCTGGCGCTGTTGCTGTTAGGTGGGATGTTTATGGCCACACGTACCGCATTCGGTCGCCGTATTTATGCTATCGGCGGCAATCTTGAAGCCGCGCGTTTATCTGGTATCAACGTCGAGCGCACCAAACTCGCCGTCTTTGCCATCAACGGCCTGATGGTAGCCATCGCGGGGCTGATCCTCAGCTCGCGACTGGGTGCGGGTTCCCCGTCTGCCGGTAATATTGCCGAGCTGGACGCCATCGCCGCCTGCGTGATTGGCGGGACCAGCCTCGCCGGAGGCATTGGCAGCGTGGCGGGTGCGGTGATGGGCGCATTTATTATGGCTTCGCTGGATAACGGGATGAGTATGATGGACGTGCCGACGTTTTGGCAGTATATCGTCAAAGGGGCCATTCTTTTGCTGGCAGTCTGGATGGACTCTGCCACCAAGCGGCGCGCCTGAGAACCGTATCGTGACTAATTTGGGAAAGTGAGCCATGTTTGAAAAGCGTCACCGCATTACGTTGTTATTCAATGCCAACAAAGCCTATGACCGTCAGGTGGTTGAGGGGGTTGGTGAATATTTGCAGGCGTCGCAATCCGAATGGGATATTTTCATCGAAGAAGATTTCCGTACCCGTCTGGAGAACATCAAAGACTGGCTGGGAGACGGGGTTATCGCTGACTTTGACGACCCCGTGATTGAACAGTTGCTGAGTGGCGTCGACGTACCTATCGTGGGCGTTGGCGGCTCTTACCATTCAGCGGAACATTACCCCCCCGTTCACTACATCGCCACGGATAACCATGCCCTGGTTGAGACCGCCTTCCTCCATTTAAAGGAGAAAGGCGTCCATCGTTTTGCGTTTTACGGATTGCCCGCCACCAGCGGAAAGCGCTGGGCGATGGAGCGTGAGTATGCCTTCTGCCAGCTGGTTGCCCAGGAGAAGTATCGCGGCGTCGTTTATCAGGGGCTGGAAACCGCGCCAGAAAACTGGCAGCACGCACAGAATCGCCTGGCTGACTGGCTGCAAACGCTGCCGCCCCAGACAGGGATTATCGCCGTGACGGACGCCCGCGCCCGCCACGTATTACAGGTGTGCGAACATTTGCATATTCCTGTGCCTGAAAAGCTGTGCGTGATTGGTATTGATAACGAAGAGCTTACGCGCTATCTGTCGCGCGTGGCGCTCTCATCCGTGGCGCAGGGTACCCGTCAGATGGGCTATCAGGCCGCGAAGCTGCTGCACCGACTGTTAGACAACGAATCCCTGCCGCTCCAGCGTCTGCTGGTTCCGCCCGTTCGCGTGGTCGAGCGTCGCTCAACTGACTACCGTTCCTTAAACGATCCGGCCGTGATTCAGGCGATGCACTACATTCGCAATCATGCCTGCAAAGGGATTAAGGTCGATCAGGTGCTGGATTCGGTCGGCATTTCACGTTCGAATCTGGAGAAGCGGTTTAAAGAGGAAGTCGGTGAGACGATCCACGCCGTGATCCATGCGGAAAAGCTGGAGAAAGCGCGCAGTCTGCTGATCTCCACCTCGCTGTCGATCAACGAGATTTCACAGATGTGCGGCTATCCGTCGCTTCAGTATTTCTATTCGGTGTTCAGGAAAGAGTATGACACCACGCCGAAGGAGTACCGGGAACGGTACAGTGAAGTCCTGCTCTAGAAAAAAGAACGCCTTCCAGTGGAAGGCGTTTTTTATTACATATGTGCGGCAATCAGACGCTGGTTATCCTGGTACATGGAAAACAGGTAGTTGTTGTAGCGCTGTCCCTGGGTGGAATAACCTTTCAGCTTGTGGATCATCGCCGTGGCCGTCACTTCCTGATCCGCCTTACGCAGCTGCGCGCGTGACTTACGGAACGAAGAGTAGGCCGGGTGGGTGTTCAGATTCACCACATAGGCATTCACGGAATCTTTCACCGATTCAAACTGTGAATAGCCCTTCACCTTGCCGGGTGCATTAGTACAACGACCTTTTGCGCATTTCATGCCAAACAGATTGTTGTTGTTGCGCGCCAGCTTCGAGGTGCCCCAACCGCTTTCGGCGGCGGCCATTGTCGCGACCATACTGCCTGGAATAATGTCCACACGCTCTAACAGAGTGTTCCACGGCACACGACGCGTGTTCCCGCTCCACTTCACTTTATAGCGTTTGGCGATGTCTTTCAGGCGAGTGCGCTCAGACGGCGACCAGCGGCTATCGTACTGTTTGGCGATCAGCCAGTTACGATCCGCAGTAATCGCGGCATTTTGACTTTTAATGTAAGGCATTACCGTCCGGAGAAACGCTTTTTTCCTTGGTGTCCCGGAAGGGTATTTTCGCAAATCAGGAAGTGAACTACTCTTTGCACTATTGCGAGAATACTCTTGTTTACTGCTAACCTTACTGCTTGTCGTCTTTATTACGTGGGCTTTCTTACTCGTTGTATCCGTGTGCGTCTTTGCAAGCACCTCACCTGAAAATGCCATGGTGAGTAACATGAGTATCGCGGCCCCATATCGTCGAATGGGAGTCGATATCATTAGGTCTCCTGGTCGGATATAAGCATTCCAACACCTTATTTTCTTCAAAATTTGAGAGCGGAATCTCAAATCGTACCAAAAATAGTCTTCAAGAGCACGTCTATAAATAGTCCAATTCCGAAACTATGTCATCCGGAACATGCTCATTAAAGCACCAACACTGGAAAAATGTGCGCGATATCGCAGATAACTGCCTAATTTTGCGCGGGATCACTCATCCCTACGCGTCCTCCTGGCAGAAAGCCTCAGAGGAGGAGTTTTTCCCCTGAGCCGAATGGCACACTGGTCAAAAATGCCGCGACAGGAAAATGGAATGAAACGCACTGCATTAGCTGTTCTGATGTTACCCGCATTCGCGCATGCCGACTGGTCATCGCCGGGATTTGACGCATTCAACGCTGAAGGTACCGGCGTCTTTACCAGCCAGGCAACGCTTGCGAAGGGTACCCGTCCACTGACGTTGAGTCTTGACAACGCGTGCTGGCAGCCGACAAAGGCCATTAAGCTCAACGAGATGCTGTCGCTCAAACCGTGCGAAGGCACGCCACCGCAGTGGCGATTATTCCGTGACGGCGTTTATCAGATGCGTATTGATACGCGCTCTGGAACGCCGACGCTGATGCTGACGGTACAAAGTGCGGCGCCACAGCCTGTCGCAAACGTTACCCGCCAGTGCCCGAAGTGGGACGGCAAACCGCTCACGATCGACGTCGTTAACACGTTCCCGGAAGGCACGGTGGTGCGTGATTTTTACAGCAAACAGACCGCGACCGTTCAAAATGGCAAAGTGACTCTTCAGCCAGCCGCCAACAGCAATGGCCTGCTGCTGCTTGAGCGCGCCGAAACGGACAAACCCGCGCCGTTCAGCTGGCAAAACGCCACCGTCTATTTCGTGCTGACCGATCGCTTCGTGAATGGCGACCCCACCAACGACAACAGCTATGGCCGCCATAAAGATGGTATGCAGGAGATAGGTACTTTCCACGGCGGCGATCTGAAAGGGCTTACCAGCAAACTGGATTACCTTCAGCAACTGGGCGTGAATGCGCTCTGGATAAGCTCCCCGCTGGAGCAGATCCACGGCTGGGTTGGCGGCGGCACCAAAGGGGATTTTCCCCACTACGCGTATCACGGTTATTACACCCAGGACTGGACGAAACTCGACGCCAACATGGGCAACGAAGATGATTTACGCCAGCTTGTCGACGACGCGCACAGGCGCGGTATCCGCGTCCTGTTTGACGTTGTCATGAACCACGCGGGCTATGCGACGCTTGCAGATATGCAGGAATATCAGTTTGGCGCACTCTATTTACAGGGAGATGAGCTGAAAAAAACGCTCGGCGAACGCTGGACTGACTGGAAGCCAGGCGCGGGTCAAAGCTGGCACAGCTTCAACGATTACATCAACTTCAGTGACAAAGCCGCATGGGAAAAATGGTGGGGTAAAAAATGGATCCGTACCGATATCGGTGATTACGACAACCCGGGCTTTGACGACTTGACCATGTCCCTGGCCTTCCTGCCGGATCTGAAAACGGAATCAAAAACCCCGTCAGGTTTGCCGAACTTTTATCAACACAAGCCCGACACCAACGCGAAAGTGATGACGAATTTCACGCCGCGAGATTACCTGACCCACTGGCTTAGCCAGTGGGTACGTGACTACGGCATCGACGGTTTCCGGGTCGATACCGCCAAACACGTTGAGCATGAAGCCTGGCAGCAACTGAAAGACCAGGCCAGCCAGGCGCTGGCCGCGTGGAAGGCCGCCAACCCGGACAAAAAACTCGACGATGCGCCGTTCTGGATGACCGGTGAGTCCTGGGGCCACGGCGTGATGCAGAGCGATTATTACCGTCACGGCTTCGATGCGATGATCAACTTTGACTATCAGGAGCAGGCGGCGAAAGCAGTGGACTGTCTGGCAGATATGGATTTGACCTGGCAGCAAATGGCAGAAAAGCTGCAAAGTTTTAATGTGCTGAGCTATCTCTCCTCCCACGATACGCGTCTGTTCCGTGAAGGGGGCCAGCGCGCCGCTGAGTTACTGCTGCTGGCGCCGGGAAGCGTGCAGATCTATTACGGCGATGAATCAGAGCGTCCATTTGGTCCGACGGGCTCCGATCCGCTACAGGGAACCCGTTCGGATATGAACTGGCAGGACGTCACGGGTAAACAGGCGTTAACTGTCGCCCACTGGCAGCTTCTGGGGCAGTTCCGCGCCCGTCATCCGGCTGTGGGTGAAGGCAAGCAAACAACGCTGTCAATGAAAGAAGGCTACGGCTTTGTGCGCGAGCACAAGGGCGATAAGGTGATGGTGGTGTGGGCGGGTAATCAGTAGAACAGCCCCCTCACCCTAACCCTCTCCCCAAGGGGCAAGGGGATTGCACGGTGCGGTCTTTCACCCTCGCCCCTTTGGGGAGAGGGCCGGGGTGAGGAGACATTCATCAGAACGATTCACTGCAATAATCCCTCTCCACCATACAAAACAACAAATCCGACCACATCCGCCGATTTGCACCAACACGGTGCTGGCGTTATGGTTACTGCCTTTCATATTAAGCCCGACAGATCACCTGCTATGACGTTTTCACAATTCGGCGACAAATTTACCCGCCATTCAGGCATTACCCGCCTGATGGAGGACCTCAACGACGGGCTGCGCACCCCAGGCGCTATCATGCTTGGCGGCGGAAACCCGGCTCAAATTCCGGAGATGAACACCTACTTCCAGACGCTGCTGGCAGACATGCTGGAAAACGGTAAAGCAACCGATGCGCTATGTAATTACGACGGCCCTCAGGGTAAAACAGAACTACTGACGCTTCTGGCGACAATGCTGCGGGAAGCGCTGGGTTGGGATATCGAACCACAGAACATTGCACTGACAAACGGCAGTCAGAGCGCGTTTTTCTACTTATTCAATCTGTTCGCCGGACGCCGCGCCGACGGCACCACGAAAAAAGTGCTGTTCCCGCTGGCACCGGAGTATATCGGCTATGCCGATGCCGGCCTCGAAGAAGACCTGTTTGTTTCCGCACGTCCGAATATCGAGTTGTTGCCAGAGGGCCAGTTCAAATATCACGTCGATTTTGAACATCTGCATATCGGTGAAGAGACGGGCATGATCTGCGTATCTCGTCCCACCAACCCGACGGGGAACGTGATCACCGACGACGAGCTGATGAAGCTGGATGTGCTGGCGAATCAGCACGGCATCCCGCTGGTGATCGATAACGCCTATGGCGTACCGTTCCCGGGGATCATCTTCAGCGAAGCGCGTCCGCTGTGGAACCCGAACATCATCCTCTGCATGAGCCTCTCCAAGCTGGGCCTGCCGGGCAGCCGCTGCGGCATTATCATTGCTAACGAGAAAATCATCACCGCCATTACCAACATGAACGGCATTATCAGCCTTTCCCCTGGCGGCATCGGCCCGGCGATGATGTGCGAGATGATCAGGCGTAACGACCTGCTGCGCCTGTCAAATGAGGTGATCAAGCCGTTTTACTCTCAGCGCGTTCAGGAAACTATCGCCATCCTTCGCCGCTACTTACCGGAGGAACGCTGCCTGATCCATAAACCGGAAGGGGCAATTTTCCTGTGGCTGTGGTTTAAGGATCTGCCCATTACGACAGAGCTGCTTTATCAGCGTCTGAAAAAGCGTGGCGTGCTGATGGTCCCGGGGGATTACTTCTTCCCGGGTCTGGATAAGCCGTGGCCGCATACGCACCAGTGCATGCGCATGAACTACGTCCCGGACCCGGAAAAAATCGAAGCGGGTGTGAAAATTCTCGCCGAAGAGATTGAGAACGCCTGGCGCGAGGCCGGTTAATAAAACCTCAGGCCAGATTACGCAGCCGTTCCACGCGTAGTCTGGCGGGGTCTAAGCAGCGCAGCGCGTGGGTGGGACAGGCTTCGACGCAGGCGAGACCGCCCTCGCGATGCATGCACAAATCACATTTCAGCGCCTGAACGCGATCTCCCACAACCCGAACCTGCATTGCCCCGAACGGGCACGCCACCATACAGCTTTTGCAGCCGATACAGCGAGCCTGCTCAACGAGCCAGGCTCCCGCAGCACGGTAAATGGCCCCCGTCGGGCAGACATTCGCGCAGGGCGCATCTTCACACTGGTGGCAGCCCACGGCCGTGGTGAAGGTTCCCCCCTTAACCACGCGGATACGTGACGTAAACGCTTCTGGCGTGGCGCTGCTTTGATGCGACATCATGCACGCCACCTCACAGGTGCGGCACCCGATACATTTTTCAGGATCCGTCAGAATAAATCGGTTCATCAGTTACGCCTCGCGCACGTTAAACCCCAGTTCTTTCGAGATAGCTTCCGCCGTGTCACGCAGCGGTTTTAACAAGTTTTTCTCGCCCACCTGCTTCATGCGCGACGTCGACAGCGAAATGGAGATGGCATAGGGCACGCGCCCGTGAATATCAAAGACCGGCACGGCGATACATGACACACCCAGCTCGTTCTCTTCTTTATCCATCGCCATACTGTGATCGCGAATTTCCGCCAGCTCATCATACATCGCGCTCAGTTCGGTGATGGTGTTGCGGGTCAAAGGTTGGATCTGTTCCTGGTGGCTTTCCCAGTAGCTCGCCACGTAATCCTGATGACCAAACGCCATATAGATTTTGCCCATCGCAGAACAATAGAGCGGCATGTGCTGGCCGATATATGCGCGCGTGCGCAGCATACCGGTTGTTGGCTCAAGCTTATAAATCAGGATCGCGTGATCATCTTCACGGCTGGAGAAGTTGACCGTTTCGCCGGTGGCAATGTTCAGCGCCTCGAGGTGCGGCGCCGCCACGTGAATAATATTGAGCGATGAAAGCGCCTTTTGCCCGACGGCGATAAATTTGGTGGTCAGACGATAGCTCCCTGCCGCCGGCGCCGGCGTCACGTACCCGCACGACTGCAACCCCTGCAATAACCGGTGCACGGTGCTTTTATTCAGCCCCGCCAGTTCTGATAAATGCGCAAGCGGACACCCGTTTGGATAGTTACTGAGGATTTCAATCAGCATCAGGCCGCGAAACAAGCTCTGGCTACCTGCTGGCCTCTCTTTTTCTTGCGTCATTTCGCTCTCTTTTATGCTCATCAAATGGCTCCTGTTTATCGCGCCCTGATGGTAGCGCAAAGTGTGGTTTAGTTCACGATCTCAACAGAAAAAACACAACCATTTGATTTTAATCGGTTTTGAAAAACGTGAATGTCGTTGATCTGACAAAATTTGATCGCTATATCTGAAATCAGATTTCGCATAGTGAAATTTAACGATAAAAAAGCACTCGCACTTGCCCCTAAAAAAACAGGAGAACAGGGATGAAAGTGACCTTCGAAGAGTTGAAAGCGGCGTTCAATCGGGTTCTGCTCGATCGCGGTGTAAAAGCGGATACCGCAGACGCCTGCGCCGAGATGTTCGCCCGCACCACGGAGTCCGGCGTTTATTCACACGGCGTCAACCGCTTCCCGCGATTTATTCAGCAGCTTGACGCAGGCGACATCCTCCCTGACGCCCAGCCGAAACGCGTAACGACATTAGGCGCCATCGAACAGTGGGATGCGCAGCGTTCCATCGGCAACCTGACGGCGAAGAAGATGATGGACCGTGCTACCGAGCTGGCGTCCGATCACGGGATCGGCGTGGTGGCGCTGCGTAATGCTAACCACTGGATGCGCGGCGGTAGCTACGGCTGGCAGGCGGCGGAGAAAGGCTATATCGGCATCTGCTGGACCAACTCTATTGCCGTGATGCCCGCGTGGGGATCAAAAGAATGCTGCATCGGCACAAACCCCCTGATCGTTGCCATTCCGTCGAATCCAATCACCATGGTCGATATGTCGATGTCGATGTTCTCCTACGGCATGCTGGAGGTGAATCGCATGGCCGGACGCGAATTACCGGTCGACGGCGGCTTTGACGATGAGGGCAATCTAACCAGAGAGCCGGGCGTGATTGAGAAAAACCGCCGCATACTGCCCATGGGCTACTGGAAAGGTTCTGGCTTATCGATTGTGCTCGACATGATCGCCACCTTGCTCTCTGACGGCGCATCCGTTGCGGAAGTGACCCAGGACAACAGCGACGAATACGGCGTATCGCAGATCTTTATCGCCATCGAAGTGAATCGCCTGATCGACGGCCCAACCCGCGATGCCAAACTACAGCGCATCATGGACTTCATCACCACCGCAGCGCGCGCTGATGAAAACGTCGCCGTCCGTCTGCCAGGCCATGAGTTCACTCGCCTGCTGGAAGAAAACCGCCGGGACGGCATCACGATTGACGACAGCGTGTGGGCGAAAATCCAGTCTCTGTAAGGAGTGGGTCATGATATTCGGACATATTACACAGCCAGATCCATGTCGCCTGCCGCTGGCGATTGAAAAGGCGCTTAATTTTCTGCGTACCACGGATTTCACCACCCTGGCGCCGGGCGTGATCGAAATTGAAGGCCGCAACATTTTTGCCCAGGTTCTCGACCTCACCACAAAGGAACAGCACGAGAACCGCCCTGAAGTCCATCGCCGCTATCTGGATATCCAGTTTTTGGCCTGGGGCGAAGAAAAAATCGGTATTGCTATTGATACCGGGAATAACAAAATCAGCGAATCATTGCTGGAGCAACGGGATATTATTTTTTATCACGACAGCGAACACGAGTCGTTTATCGAAATGATACCTGGCAGTTACGCCATATTTTTCCCGCAGGATGTTCACCGTCCTGCCTGTATTAAAAACAAGGGATCCGCAATTCGTAAAATTGTGGTGAAAGTGGCCATCAGTGAATTAGATTAATTTTCTGATAAATACAGGAATGCGAAATGACCAACACCGGTTTTATTATTGGTGCGTACCCCTGCGCACCCTCGTTTCACCAGAAAGGGGAGCAGGAAGAACACGCCTTCTGGCGGGAACTTTCCGACACGCCAAATATTCGCGGGCTGGAACAACCTTGCCTTGAAAATCTCCATCCGTTTGGTGATGAATGGCTGTTTCGTCATACGCCGGGCAACTGGCAGATCGTTGTCACAGCCGTTATGGAAACCATGCGCCGCCGCGGCAGCAACGGCGCGTTTGGCCTGGCGTCCGCGGACGAAGAACAACGTAAAGCGTGCATTGAATATTACCGCCATCTGCATCAAAAGATTGATGCCGTTAACACCCGCTTTCCCGGGAAAGTGGTCGCTCTGGAAATGCAGGCCGCACCACAGGCGGGTAATGATTCTGTCGAGCAAGCGACAGAAGCATTCTCCCGCTCGGTAAGGGAAATCGCGAGCTGGGACTGGGGCTGCGATCTGGTGCTGGAACACTGTGATGCGATGAATAGCCCGGCGCCGCGTAAAGGGTTCTTGCCCTTAGAGCAGGTGCTGGAGGTAGTGAGAGAGACCGATATCAGCGTCTGTATCAACTGGGCACGTTCGGCCATCGAAGGTCGCAACACCGCCCTTCCGCTGGAACATGTTCAGGCGGCACTCGCTGCCGGGAAACTGGGGGCGCTGATGTTCTCGGGCACGACCCCTCGCGGTGAGTACGGAGAATGGCAGGATCTGCACGCGCCGTTTTCTTCGTTCTGTGCCGACAGTCTCATGTCCACTGAACATGTAAAAACGCTGTTTACTGCGGCGAGCGCCGCAACATTGAAATTCTCCGGTATTAAATTACTGGAAATAAATGCTAATGCTGACGTCAGCCATCGCATCGCTATTTTGCGCGACGGCATTAGCGCTATGAATAAAGCATCACAATAAAAATAAAGAATACATTTTCCGGTTACCTTCACTGAGATATTAACTATGAATATTTCTTCTAATGCTCTACACGCGGACATTCCGCGCCAGCGCTGGCTAAGGATCATTCCCCCTATTCTTATCGCCTGCATTATTTCCTATATGGACCGCGTAAATATAGCTTTTGCGATGCCCGGCGGTATGGATGAAGAGCTGGGCATTTCCGCCACGATGGCGGGCCTGGCGGGGGGGATCTTTTTTATCGGCTATTTGTTCCTGCAAGTTCCCGGCGGCAAAATTGCCGTGCACGGCAGCGGTAAGAAGTTTATCGGCTGGTCGCTGGTTGCCTGGGCGGTGATCTCGGTTCTGACCGGGCTTGTGACCAACCAGTATCAGCTGCTGGTACTGCGCTTCTTACTCGGCGTGGCGGAAGGTGGGATGCTGCCCGTTGTGCTCACGATGATCAGTAACTGGTTCCCGGATGCCGAGCGCGGCCGCGCCAACGCGATTGTGATCATGTTCGTGCCCATCGCCGGGATCATCACCGCCCCGCTGTCGGGCTGGATTATTACCGCTCTCGACTGGCGCTGGCTGTTCATTATTGAAGGTCTGATGTCCGTTGTTGTGCTGGTGCTGTGGGCGTTCACCGTCTACGACCGGCCGCAGGAAGCACGCTGGATCTCTGAGGCCGAGAAAAACTACCTGGTACAAACCCTGGCGGCAGAGCAGCAGGCCATTGCGGGTAAAGAGGTGAAAAACGCCTCGCTCAGCGCAGTGCTGTCTGACAAAACCATGTGGCAGCTGATCGCCCTCAACTTCTTCTACCAGACCGGCATTTACGGTTACACCCTCTGGCTGCCCACCATTCTGAAAGAACTGACGCACACCAGCATCGGCCAGGTGGGAATGCTCGCCATTCTGCCTTACATCGGCGCCATTGCCGGCATGTTCCTGTTCTCTACGCTCTCTGACCGCACCGGCAAGCGCAAGCTGTTTGTTTCCCTGCCATTGATTGGCTTTGCGCTCTGCATGTTCCTCTCCGTGGCGCTGAAAGAGCACACCTGGCTGGCCTATGCCGCGCTGGTGGGCTGTGGCTTCTTCCTGCAATCCGCAGCGGGCGTGTTCTGGACCATCCCGGCGCGTCTGTTCAGCGCTGAGATGGCGGGTGGCGCTCGCGGCGTGATTAATGCCCTGGGCAACCTCGGCGGGTTCTGCGGTCCTTATGCGGTAGGCGTACTGATCACCCTGTACAGCAAAGACGCAGGCGTTTACTGCCTGGCGGTTTCGCTGGCGCTGGCATCGCTGCTGGCCCTGCTGTTACCGGGGAAATGCGATGCCGGAGCAGAGCCCAACCCCACGGTGAACTCGCATAAGCGTGCGGCCTGAGGCCCTCACCTGATTCATTAAACCAAACCGTAGGCCGGGTAAGCGAAGCACCCGGCAATTAAGCGAGAAGAAGATGAGTGAAAAAGAGCCCTTCTGGCTGGGTATCGATTGTGGCGGTACTTATCTGAAAGCCGGTTTATACAACAGCCAGGGCAAAGAAGTCTGTATTGAACGCCGCTCAGTGGCCACGCTCAGCCCACGCGCTGGCTACGCCGAGCGGGATATGCACCAGCTCTGGCAGCACTGCCACAAAACCGTCGCCCTGCTGCTTAAAAATTCAGGCGCTGACGGCGGTCAGATTAAAGGCGTTGGCATTTCAGCCCAGGGCAAGGGGCTGTTTTTGCTCGATAAACAGGATCGCCCCCTGGGTAACGCCATACTCTCCTCCGATCGCCGTGCGCTGGAGATCGTGCAACGCTGGCAGCAGGACGGTATACCCGAAAAGCTCTATCCGCATACTCGCCAGACGCTGTGGACGGGGCATCCGGCCTCACTCCTGCGCTGGGTTAAAGAGAACGAGCCGCAGCGGTATCAGCAAATCGGCAGCGTGATGATGGCGCACGATTACCTGCGCTGGTGTCTGACCGGGGTCAAAGGCTGCGAAGAGAGCAACATCTCGGAATCCAATCTCTACAACATGAATATCGGGCAGTACGATCCGCAGCTCACGCGCTGGCTCGGCATCAGCGACATTGACGGTGCCCTGCCGCCTATTATCGGTTCAGCAGAAATTTGCGGGGAAATCACCGCTCAGGCAGCCGCACTGACCGGTCTCACGGCGGGTACTCCCGTCGTTGGTGGACTGTTTGATGTGGTTTCCACCGCGATCTGCGCCGGGCTGCATGACGAAAATACGCTGAATGCCGTAATGGGGACCTGGGCCGTGACCAGTGGGATTGCCCACGGCATCCGCGACAACGAGCCGTTCCCCTACGTCTATGGCCGCTATGTCCATCCGCAGCAGTTCATCGTTCACGAAGCCAGCCCCACCTCGTCCGGCAACCTGGAATGGCTGACGGCCCAATGGGGCGAAATGTCATTCGATGAGATTAACCACGCCGTGGCCAGCCTGCCAAAAGCTGAAAGCGATGTGTTCTTCCTGCCTTTCCTCTACGGCAGCAACGCCGGACTGGAGATGACCAGCGGCTTCTATGGTTTGCAGGCGCTGCATACCCGCGCGCACCTCCTCCAGGCGGTTTATGAAGGGGTGGTATTCAGCCACATGACCCACCTCAACCGTATGCTCGAACGCTTTCCCCACGTGCAGACCCTGCGCGTGACGGGCGGCCCCACCCATTCGGACGTGTGGATGCAGATGCTCGCGGACGTCAGCGGCCTGGCGATTGAACTCCCGCAGGTGGAAGAGACCGGCTGTTCCGGTGCGGCGCTGGCCGCGCTCGTCGGTACAGGTCTCTATCCCGATTTTTACGCCGCTCAGCGCGCCCTCAGGCATGACATCCGGATGATTGAACCTGACATGCGTGCCCATGCCGCCTACCAGCGCAAATATCACCGTTACCAGCTACTGATTTCAGCATTACAGGGCTATCACGCCCGTGTTAAGGAGTACGACCTATGAGCCGACCATTATTGCAGCTGGCGCTCGACCACACCTCACTTCAGGCCGCGCAGCGGGATGTCGCGACGCTTTCCGATCACGTCGACATCGTCGAAGCCGGCACCATCCTGTGCCTGACCGAAGGGCTAAACGCCGTTCGCGCCCTGCGCGCGCAGTGTCCGGATAAAATTATCGTGGCGGACTGGAAAGTCGCCGATGCCGGAGAAACGCTGGCTGAGCAGGCGTTTGGCGCAGGCGCAAACTGGATGACCATCATCTGTGCCGCCCCGCTGGCCACCGTTGAACGTGGCCACGAGGTCGCACTGCGCGGCGGCGGCGAGATCCAGATGGAGCTGTTTGGCAACTGGACGCTGGACGACGCGCGCGCGTGGCACCGCATCGGGGTGAAGCAGGCGATATACCACCGTGGACGCGACGCACAGGCCAGCGGCCAGCAGTGGGGCGAGGCGGATCTCAGCAAAATGAAGGCGTTGTCCGATATCGGGCTACAGCTTTCCATCACTGGCGGTATCACCCCCGCTGACCTGCCGCTGTTTAAGCAGATCAACGTCAAAGCCTTCATTGCCGGGCGCGCGCTGGCAGGCGCCGCCAATCCGCCGCAGGTGGCACAAGCATTCCATTCGCAAATTCGCGACATCTGGGGAGAGTAACCATGCGTCAGCATCCGTTAGGGATTTACGAAAAAGCGCTGCCAAAAGATCTCTCCTGGCCGGAGCGCCTGGTTCTGGCAAAAAGCTGCGGCTTCGATTTTGTGGAGATGTCGGTGGATGAGACCGACGAGCGTTTATCGCGCCTTGAATGGAGTACCACGCAGCGCGCCTCTCTGGTGGAAGCGATGCTGGAGACCGGCGTGGCCATCCCGTCGATGTGCTTGTCTGCCCATCGTCGCTTCCCGTTTGGCAGCCGCGATGACACCGTGCGCGAACGCGCCCGCGAGATCATGACCAAAGCCATCCGGCTGGCCCGTGATTTGGGTATTCGCACCATCCAGCTTGCGGGTTATGACGTGTACTACGAGGAGCATGACGAGGGCACGCAACAGCGCTTTGCCGAAGGGCTGGCGTGGGCCGTAGAGCAGGCCGCTGCCGCGCAGGTAATGCTGGCGGTAGAGATCATGGACACCGCGTTTATGAACTCCATCAGCAAGTGGAAAAAGTGGGACGACATGCTCGCCTCGCCGTGGTTCAGCGTTTACCCGGACGTCGGCAACCTGAGCGCGTGGGGCAACGACGTCACCGCCGAGCTGACGTTGGGCATTGACCGCATCGCCGCTATCCATCTGAAAGACACCCGGCCCGTAACCGAAAAAAGCCCCGGCCAGTTCCGCGATGTGCCGTTTGGCGAGGGCTGCGTCGATTTCGTTGGCGTGTTTAACACGCTGAATCAACTTAACTATCGCGGCGCATTTCTGATTGAAATGTGGACCGAAAAAGCCAAAGAGCCGGTACTGGAGATCATCCAGGCGCGCCGCTGGATTGAAGCCCGAATGCAGGAAGGAGGCATGACATGTTAGAACAACTCAAAGCCGAGGTGCTGGCGGCAAATCTCGCCCTGCCCGCCCACCAGCTGGTGACGTTCACCTGGGGCAACGTCAGCGCGGTTGACCGTGACAGCGGCATGATGGTGATCAAACCATCCGGCGTGGAGTACGACGTGATGACCGCAGAAGATATGGTGGTGGTAAATATCGCCACGGGTAAAGTGGTCGAGGGGAGTAAAAAACCCTCCTCCGACACCCCGACCCATCTCGCGCTGTATCGTCGTTACCCGGAAATTGGCGGCATTGTGCATACCCATTCCCGCCACGCCACCATCTGGTCGCAGGCGGGGCAGGATTTACCCGCGTGGGGAACGACGCACGCGGACTATTTCTACGGTGCGATCCCCTGCACGCGGCTGATGACGACGGCTGAAATCGCGGGTGAATATGAATACCAGACGGGGGAAGTCATTATCAAAACCTTCGAGGAGCGCGACATAAGCCCGATGCAGGTCCCGGCGGTGCTGGTTCATTCTCACGGCCCGTTTGCCTGGGGCAAAGACGCTGCCGATGCGGTACACAATGCCGTGGTGCTGGAAGAGTGCGCCTATATGGGGCTTTTCTCGCGCCAGCTTGCACCTCAGCTTCCGGTTATGCAGCAGGAATTGCTGGATAAGCATTACCTGCGCAAGCATGGCGCAAATGCCTATTACGGCCAGTAATCATCCGGAATTAATATGCTCTTTACAGTACCGCCGTTTCCAGACGGCGGGCGTTAACCCGGTATGTTTCGAGAATATTTGCCGGAAATAACCCACGTCATTAAAACCGCACCGGGTGGCCACTTCAGTTAATGAGGCCGCATCGTTCAGCAACAATTTTTCAGCGGCCCTGACGCGCTGGCGGTGTATTGCCTCCGTCAGGGTTAAATGAAACGTCCGGCGAAATACTCGCCCCAGGTAATCTGCATTGCAATGCAGCTCTTTCGCCAGCTGTGAAGTGGATATGGGCAAATGAAAGTGAGTGCGGATAAGCTGTTTGGCCTTCCACGCCATTGCTGCGCCCGCATCATCCGCTTTATCTTCATATCCCGGCGAGAGCGATATCTGCTGCAAAATTAACAGCAAAATTATCTCCAGCGCCTGGCTACGCTGTAATTTTTCCTGCTCGCTTAAAAACTGACGGAATAACGCAATAACATATTGCGGATCCCGCACGCTACAGTGTTGCTCAATCGACAGTGGCGTCGCACCTGGCAACGCAGGCAAGCCTTCATCCACCTCAAAATGCAGCCAGTAAAATTTGAGATCGCCCGGAAAATCTTCCACGCCGACATGCCGCCGCTTCGGCCAAAGTAATAAACTCTCGCCGGCGTTTACCTCAAACAGCTTATTTTCCTCCTGGATCGTTAATGTCCCTTTTTCGACAAAGATTATCTCCCACGAAGATAATTTTCGTGCGGGATGACGACCCACGCCCCGGGAGATAAATAACCCGCCATTTTGAACCTTAATCGGAAGTGCTATGGATAATTCAAGCATGGATATTCAATTTCCCGCTTTTATGGTGGCTAATATTGCGTTTATTGTTTGATTATTAATAAATATCAGCAGAACAGCTCGATCAAACTCACAGTTTTACCATCAGGTCGGAATCGTCACCTTTTTATACTTTTCCCTTCCCTTGTTGGTCTGCCCGTTGAATGCAGAATAAATGGGGTACCTTGCACAAATACGATAATAAATCGTTTATCGAGGAGTTACCTCATGACTTCCACACCGATTACAGACGCAGAAGTTGCAAAACAGGCAGCCGATGACCGACTGTCAGTCCGCGAGAAAATTGGCTACGGCCTGGGCGACGCGGGCGGCACGGTAATTACCTGCCTGATCATGAACTTCCTGACCTTTTTTTATACCGATGTATTTGGCCTGACGCCCGCGCTGGTGGGCACGCTGTTTATTGCTCTTCGGGTATTTGACGCGATTTCCGATCCGGTGATGGGCGTGATTGCCGACCGCACGCAGAGCCGCTGGGGGCGTTTTCGTCCGTGGCAGCTGTGGGTCGCGCTTCCTATCGGGATCGTCGGCGTGCTGACCTTCACCGTCCCGGACGCCAGCATGGGCGTGAAAATCGCCTGGGCGTTCGGCACCTATTTGCTGTTGTCCGTAGGCTATACCGCCATCAACGTGCCGTATTGCGCGCTGATCAACACCATGACCACCCGCCACAACGAGGTAATATCCTGCCAGTCCTGGCGCTTCGTACTGTGCGGCGTGGCGGGCTTTCTGGTCTCCGTTGGCCTGCCGTGGCTGGTGTCAGAGCTGGGACAGGGCAATACCGCCCGGGGTTATCAGCTGGGCGTCGGCGTACTGTGCGCCATCGCTGTGGTGATGTTCTTGTGCTGCTTCTTCTGGGTGCGCGAGCGCGTCCCGCTTGCGCTGATGGGGAAATTCACCCTGCGCGAGCACCTGGCGGGCCTGCGTAAAAACGATCAGCTGCTGCTGATGCTGGTGATGTCGTTTCTGCTGATCAACGTCTTCAACATTCGCGGCGGCGGGTACATGTACTTCATCACCTACGTGCTTCAGGGCAGCACGGCGTACACCTCGTTGTTTTTCACCATGGTGACCTTTGCCGCCATTCTGGGCGCGGTGATCGTCAACCCGCTGTCGCGGCGGATTGATACCGTCAAACTCTACTACTACACCAACCTGGTACTCGCTGCGCTTGCTATGGGAATGTGGTTCCTGCCAGGTGGCCCGGCGCACCAGACGCTCTGGCTTATCGTGATTTTAAGTAACGGCGTGATCCTGGGCTTCACCCTGCCGCTTCACTTCTCGCTAATGGCCTTTGCCGATGACTACGGCGAATGGAAAACCGGCGTGCGCTCCTCGGGGATGAATTTCGCCTTCAATCTATTTTTCATCAAGCTCGCGTGGGCATCCAGCGCCGGGATCATCAGCCTGGTGTTTATTGCCGTGGCCTATCAGCCAGGCGCGGGCAACCAGACACCCGCCTCATTGCAGGGCATCACCGCCATGGAGACGCTGCTCCCTGCCCTTTTCCACCTGCTGCTGGCGGTCGCTATCCGCTGGTGCAGGCTTAACAATCCCGTGATGTCGCGCATTGCCACCGATTTGCGCCAGCGTCATGTACAGTCCTGAGGAGAACGATATGACCATAATGGAAGCCGACCTGCATCAGCTGAAAATCAACGACCCGTTTCTTGGTCAGTACCAACGGCTGGTCCGCGATGTGGTAATCCCCTACCAGTGGGATGCGCTTAACGATCGCGTGGCGGAGGCTGAACCCAGCCACGCCATCGCCAACTTCCGCATCGCGGCCGGTCTGGAACAGGGGGCGTTTTACGGGATGGTCTTTCAGGACAGCGACGTGGCGAAATGGCTCGAAGCCGTGGCGTGGTCGCTGTGCCAGAAGCCGGATGCCGAACTGGAAAAAACCGCCGACGAGGTGATCGAGCTGGTCGCAGCGGCGCAGTGTGAAGATGGCTATCTCAATACCTATTTCACGGTGAAAGCACCGGCCGAGCGCTGGACCAATCTGGCCGAGTGCCACGAACTGTACTGCGCCGGGCATATGATTGAAGCGGGTGTGGCGTATTTCCAGGGAACCGGAAAGCGCCGCCTGCTGGACGTGGTGTGCAGGCTGGCGGATCATATCGACAGCGTGTTTGGCCCGGGCGAAAACCAGCTGCACGGCTATCCGGGCCACCCGGAAATCGAGCTGGCGCTGATGCGGCTGTACGACGTCACGCAGGAGCCACGCTATCTCAATCTGGTGAAATACTTTATTGAGGAACGCGGCACACAGCCTCACTTCTACGATATCGAATATGAGAAGCGCGGCAGAACGTCATACTGGAACACCTATGGCCCGGCGTGGATGGTCAAGGACAAAGCCTACAGTCAGGCGCATCAGCCCCTTGCCGAACAACAAACGGCCATCGGCCATGCCGTGCGTTTCGTCTACCTGATGGCGGGCATGGCGCATCTGGCGCGCCTGAGCAACGACGAAGGGAAACGTCAGGATTGCCTGCGGCTGTGGAACAACATGGCACAGCGCCAGCTGTACATCACCGGCGGGATTGGCTCACAAAGCAGCGGCGAGGCATTCAGCAGCGATTACGATCTGCCCAACGATACGGTCTATGCCGAAAGCTGCGCCTCCATCGGCCTGATGATGTTTGCCCGCCGGATGCTGGAGATGGAGGCGGACGGCCACTACGCCGACGTGATGGAGCGCGCACTATACAACACGGTGCTGGGTGGCATGGCGCTGGACGGTAAGCATTTCTTTTATGTGAATCCGCTGGAAGTGCACCCGAAAACACTGGCCTTTAACCATATCTATGACCACGTGAAACCGGTGCGCCAGCGCTGGTTCGGCTGCGCCTGTTGCCCGCCGAATATTGCGCGCGTGCTGACCTCGCTGGGGCACTATATTTATACCGTTCGCCCGGACGCGCTGTTGATCAACCTGTACGTGGGAAACGATGTCGCCATTCCGGTGGGGGAAAACACCCTCCAGCTGCGTATTAGCGGAAACTATCCGTGGCATGAGCAGGTGAAAATCGAGATAACCTCACCAGTTCCGGTGACTCACACGCTGGCCCTGAGGCTGCCGGACTGGTGTGCGGAACCGGCTGTTTCGCTCAATGGTCAAGCCATTACAGGCGAGGTCTCCCGTGGATACTTATACCTCAACCGCAGCTGGCAGGAAGGCGACACGCTGACGCTGACGTTACCGATGCCGGTCCGCCGCGTGTACGGCAACCCGCAGGTGCGCCAGCAGGCGGGGAAAGTCGCATTGCAGCGTGGGCCGCTGGTTTACTGCCTGGAAGAAGCCGATAACGGCGCAAATCTGCATAACCTTTCTTTGCCGCAAGACAGCGCGTTTCGGGTATTTGAAGGCAAAGGCATTTTCGCGCACAAGATGCTGATACAGGCGGAAGGGATTGGGTGTCAGGCGAAGGACACTGATGCCCTGTGGCAGTACGACCACTCGCCGGTAGAACGTCAGCCCCAGACGCTGACCTTTATTCCGTGGTTCAGCTGGGCAAACCGGGGAGAAGGGGAAATGCGGATATGGGTGGATGAAGGCTGAATAACTGCGGCCTGTTGCCCTCACCCCAGCCCTCTCCCACGGGAGAGGGAGTAAAAAGTAGGCCGGGTAAGGCGAAGCCGCCACCCGGCTTTAACCCGGCTCAGGCCGCCCAGGACGGCCTGAGCCGGGAGATTAAAACAGCCCCAGCGGTTTATCGGAGTAGCTGACTAACAGACATTTCGTTTGCTGGTAGTGCTCCAGCATCATTTTATGGGTTTCGCGCCCGATGCCCGACTGTTTGTAGCCGCCAAACGCCGCATGAGCCGGATAGGCGTGATAGCAGTTTGTCCATACGCGTCCGGCCTGAATGCCGCGGCCCATTTTATAGGCCAGATTACCGTTACGGCTCCAGACGCCCGCCCCCAGGCCATACTGCGTGTCGTTCGCGAGCTCCAGCGCCTCGTCCATGGTTTTAAACGTGGTGACGGCCAGCACCGGTCCAAAAATTTCCTCCTGAAAAACGCGCATGTTGTTCTTACCGAACAGGATAGTCGGCTCAAGGTAGTAGCCCTCCTGCAAATCGCCTCCCAGCACCTTACGACGACCGCCGGTCAACACATCGGCCCCCTCTTTTTTACCGATATCAATATAGTTGAGGATGGTTTCCAGCTGGCCATGCGATACCTGCGCCCCCATCTGGGTAACGTTATCCAGCGGATTACCGCTGCGAATCGACTCCACGCGCCGGATCGCCCGCTCCATAAAGCGCTCATAAATGGATTCCTGCACCAGCGCGCGGCTCGGACAGGTGCAGACTTCGCCCTGGTTAAACGCGAACAGCGCAAACCCTTCCAGCGCTTTGTCGAAGAAGGCGTCCTCTTCATCCATCACGTCGGCAAAGAAGATGTTCGGCGATTTCCCGCCCAGCTCCAGGGTGACCGGAATGATGTTCTGGGTCGCGTACTGCATAATCTGCTGACCCACTTCCGTTGAGCCGGTAAACGCCACTTTGGCGATACGCTTTGAAGTAGCCAGATATTCGCCGATCTCTCCCCCGGCCCCGTTGACCACGTTAATGACCCCCGGCGGCAACAGGTCGCCAATTACCTCCATCAGCAGCAGTACCGAAAGCGGCGTTAAGCGTGCAGGTTTCAGCACAACGCAGTTACCCGCCGCCAGCGCGGGCGCCATTTTCCAGCTCGCCATCAGCAGCGGGAAGTTCCACGGAATAATTTGCCCCACCACGCCGAGCGGCTCGTGGAAGTGATACGCCACGGTATCTTTGTCAACTTCACTTATTCCCCCCTCCTGGGCACGGATGCAGGACGCAAAATAGCGGAAATGGTCGATCGCCAGCGGCACGTCCGCCGCCATGGTTTCGCGGATCGGCTTGCCGTTGTCCCACGTTTCTGCGGTCGCCAGCAGCTCCAGATTCTGCTCCATCCGATCGGCGATTTTGAACAAAATGGCCGCTCTGTCCTGAACGGACATTTGCCCCCACTTATCTTTCGCCTTATGCGCCGCATCCAGCGCTAAATCGATATCCCGCTTGCCCGAACTGGCAATTTCACACAGCGGCTGGCCGGTAACGGGCGTCAGGTTGGAATAGTATTCACCGTCGACGGGCGCCACCCAGTCGCCGCCGATAAAGTTGTCATAGCGGGGCTTCAGCTTAAGGGGAAAACCATACTCGCCAGGCTGGATACGCGATGAGGGAGGATTGTTTGTCATGACCGTCTCCTTGCTGTTGTTGTACAACAAGGGTAGTTCCGGCTGGTGATTTTCTCGCCAGCGGGTAGCGGGTTTACGAGCCGCATCACGGATTACCGTACTTTACGTTTCGTTTCTGCCGCCGCAGCCATACTTAATAGCTCAAGGGCTCATGAGGAATGATGCAATGCAGCTATTTATCGGCTTTGACGTGGGTGGAACCCACATCAAACACGGCGTAATTAATGAAAACGGCGAAGAACTGACATCCGATGAATATGATACGCCGGACGATGAAAGCACCTTCAAAGAGAAGTGGAAAGCGGTAGTGGATAAGTACTGCCAGGAGCACGAGATCGCCAGTATTGGCGTGAGTTTTCCAGGACATATCAATCACCATACCGGCGAAGCGGCCAAAGCCGGAGCGCTGGACTATCTTGACGGCGAAAACCTGTGCGAACTGTTCGCACAGCTGACCGATCTCCCCGTGACAATCGAAAACGATGCCAATTGCGCGGCGCTGGGCGAGCGCTGGCAGGGCGCGGGCAAGGACTATGAGCATTTCGTCTGCATCACCATCGGCACCGGCATCGGCGGCGGTATCGTCATGGAGGGCGATCTCTACCGCGGGTCGCACTACCGGGCGGGTGAGTTTGGCGTGCTGCCCGTAGGCAATGAGGGCGAGCCGATGCATGAAGTGGCGTCCGCCAGTGGCCTGATGAAAGCCTGCCGCCGCGCGCTGGCCGTGTCGGAAGATGAGATGCCTGATGGTGAGGAGCTGTTTAAACGCATGGACAGCGACGTGCATCTGCGCGAAGCCATTGAAGCGTGGGCGCATTGTCTGTCGCGCGGTATTTACAGCGTGATCTCTATGTTTGATCCGCAGGCGGTGCTGATTGGCGGCGGCATTAGTGAGCAGGAGAAAATCTATCTCCTGCTGGATAAATATTTACAGCGATTCGAGGAGTGGGAAGCGCTCCGGGTGCCCATCCTTCCCTGCGAGCTGGGTAACCAGGCGGGAAGGCTGGGCGCGGTCTGGCTGGCTAAGCAGAAGCAGGCGCGCAGCGCTTAACGCTTACGGAAATAACTGCGCGTCGCGTAGCACATGGTCATTGCCACGACGACGCGTAAACCCGATGCGGTTGAAATACTCCAGGATCTGAATCGCCAGTTTGCGTCCTACGTTCAGCCGATCGCGGAAGTCTGCGGCGCAGGTTGATCCGCGCGCCTGATCCAGCTCCCGGATCAGGTTCGCAAACGCAACGATCCGATCGTTGCGGTAATAACGATCTTTCACGATCGCCACAATCATGCCCTGCTGCGCCGCATGCCGCAGTACCTGACGCATCAGCTGCTCATCGGTATTGGTTTCACGCGCCAGATCGCGCACCCACCAGGGTTCATCGCCAAACAGCGCCGCCACTTTTTGCCAGACCGCGTCCTGCTCAGCGGTAAAACCGGCCTTGTGTTCCGGCAGGTGCAGCCAGCCGTGATGACTTGCAATCACGCCGCTTTCACGCATGTTTTCAATCAGCAACAGCACCAGCGCGTCGTCTTCCATGGGCAACGCCATACGCCGCAGACGTTCACGGCCCGGACCGGGCTCATCCTGATGCTGTTCATGATAGGTCGCCAGCGTGCTCAACACTTTACGCTGCCAGCGCGCCGCCACCGGCGCGTTCAGCAGGCTGTTGCCAGCCTGAATAAAACCCGGCTCCTGCGTCAGAAGACGCAATCCTTCACCGCTGAGCTGGCGCGCCCAGGCGAACGCAGCCAGATCCACCGCACCACGCTCAAGGTGGATATCTAACGCAGACTTGTCGTCACGGGCCTGGGCCAGCGAGGCCAGCCACGCTAAATACTCGGGCTTACGCTTGCCGCGACGGGGCGGATTCAGCATCACCACGCGGGCGCCCGCCAGGGTTTCGCGCGCGGAGATGTCGCGCAGAACCAGGCGGTCGTTATCCGCCAGCCAGAGCGGGGAGTCGAACACCAGTTCGGCGAGATCGTTTTCCAGCAGCGACACGCGTCCGGTGATGTGGCTGGCCGCGTGATGGATATGCAGCGGCTGCCACTGGGTCAGCGGCGTGTGGGTCTGTAGAGAAACGATAATCCGTTCAGAAGGCTCCGGCGGCGCGTCGGCCAGCAGCCAGTCGCCGCGGTTAAGCTGGTCTTTTTCGGCATCACCAGCAATATTCAGCGCGATACGCTGCCCGGCGTGGGCCTGTTCCACCGGCTGGTTTTGCGCGTGAAGCCCGCGCACGCGCATGGGTTTGTTCACGCCCGTCAGCCACAGGGTATCGCCCACGTTAACTTCGCCACTCAGCGCGGTACCCGTCACCACCAGCCCAGCCCCTTTCACGGTAAACGCCCTGTCGATCGCCAGACGGAAGCGGTGATGGCTGGCATGCTCACGAGACGGGATCTGCTGCAAATGGTCGCGAAGAGCGTCGATACCGCGGCCTTCTGTCGCCACGGTGACAAACAGAGCGGCATCCTTAAAACCGTATTCACTCAGCGCCGCCAGTACCTCTTCACGCACCTCGTTGATACGCGGCTCATCCACACGGTCCGCTTTGGTAAGGGCGACGGTCAACTGCGGGTTTCCCGTCAGTTGCAGGATCGCCAGATGCTCGCGCGTTTGCGCCATCACCCCGTCATCGCACGCGACAACCAGCAGAGCGTGATCGATCCCGCCCACGCCCGCGAGCATATTGGAAAGAAACTTCTCGTGGCCGGGCACATCGATAAAGCCCAGCACGCGACCGTCGGGCTGTGGCCAGTAGGCGTAACCCAGGTCAATGGTCATGCCGCGCTTTTTCTCTTCCGGCAGGCGATCGGCATTCACGCCCGTAATGGCCTGCAATAACGTGGTTTTGCCGTGGTCAACGTGACCGGCGGTGGCAATAATCATTTCAACATCATCTCCAGAAACCGCCCTTCATCTTCCAGGCAGCGTAAATCCAGCCACATACGACCATCACCGATCCGGCCAATCACTGGCGTCGGTAATGCACGCCAGCGCGCCGACAGCGCCTCAAGCTGGCTTCCGCGTCCGTCGCGCGGGGTGAACGTCAGCGCTTCGCTCGGTAACCTGTCCACGGGCAGCGAGCCGCTGCCAATTTGCGACAGGCAAGGCTCGATACGAACTTCAAACTCAGGGTAATGAGGAGCAACCTGCGGCAGTAGCGCTTCCGCCCGCGCGCGAACAGAGGCTTCATCACGGCTCAGCAAACGCAACGTGGGCAGGCGGTCAGCCAGTTTCTCCGGGTGGAGATAGAGCCGCAGCGTGGCTTCCAGCGCGGCCAGCGTCATTTTATCGGCACGCAGGGCACGCTTCAGTGGGTGCTGCTGTAGCTGCGCAATCAGCTCGCGCTTGCCGACGATAATCCCCGCCTGCGGCCCGCCCAGCAGTTTATCGCCGGAGAAACTGACCAGGCTTACGCCCGCAGCAACCATTTCCTGCACCATTGGCTCTTTCGGCAGACCGTACTGGCGCATATCCACCAGCGACCCGCTGCCGAGATCGGCAATCACCGGCACGTTTAGCTCGCGCCCTATGGCGGTCAGTTCGGCCTCTTCCACCGTTTTGGTGAACCCCTCAATGTGGTAATTACTGGTATGCACTTTCATCAGCAGGGCAGTGTTTTCATTCACCGCCGCGCGATAATCTTTTGCATGGGTACGGTTGGTTGTGCCCACTTCATGCAGCGTGCAGCCCGCCTGGCGCATGACATCCGGAATACGAAACGCCCCGCCGATCTCCACCAGCTCGCCGCGAGAGACGACAACCTCTTTTCCGCTCGCGGTGGCCGCCAGCATTAACAGCACCGCCGCCGCGTTGTTATTCACAATGCAGGCATCTTCCGCGCCGGTGATCTGGCAGAGAAGATCCGCCAGCGCGCGATCGCGATGCCCGCGCCCGGCGCCGTCCAGATCGTACTCCAGCGTCACCGGCGAGCGCATGGCCCGGGTGACGGCCTCTATCGCTTCTTCTGCCTGCTGTGCCCGGCCCAGATTGGTGTGCAGAACCGTGCCCGTCAGGTTAATAACCGGGCGCAACGCGCTTTGCGCG
This sequence comes from Enterobacter cloacae complex sp. P29RS, assembly GCF_014893445.1. Taxonomy (NCBI): domain Bacteria; kingdom Pseudomonadati; phylum Pseudomonadota; class Gammaproteobacteria; order Enterobacterales; family Enterobacteriaceae; genus Enterobacter; species Enterobacter cloacae complex sp. P29RS. The sequence goes on from NZ_JADBPZ010000029.1 coordinate 44,810, forward strand.
TGCTTGCTCAGCCTCCATTCAACTTCCTGCGCCCATGCCTCGCACCAGCCGGGTAGCGCGTTTTCAGCCTGGATATGGCGACGCGCATCGTCCTGAAGCTGGCGTAGCATGTCGACCGTTGCAGTATGGCCAAACTGCTCCAGCACCGCAGTGATGCGCGGATCACGAAGCAGACGATCGGTAGCGGGGATCTGGCTGTAGAGGGAATGATGAGTAGTCATGAATGCGCCTGGCGAGTAAATATCTTCCCCCCTCCCGACGGGAGAGGGAGTTAACATGTGGGGGGATTGTACCGCCTCCCGCCAGGAAGTGTTATAACCCGCATCAAGCCTTTGGTGGTTCAGTCCGGGCGAAACTTTCGCGCTGGAAGAGCGTCTCCGCCAGTTTGACCAGCAGCGGACGATCCACGCACCAGCCCGGCGAGACGCGGCGGAAATTGAGGTAGCCAATGGCGCAGGCGATGGCGATCGTCGCCAGATTCAGGCTATCGCTCTGAATTTTCCCCTCGCGGATCAGCTGTTCGCACATATCCAGGCTGCGGCTGATTTTTTCGCGCTGGCGCAGCAGCTCATTTTCTGACTGCTGGGCGGCGGGCCTTGCCTGCTCGCGTACGGACGTTAATGCCGCATCCATAATGCCATCCGCCAGGGCTTCAATTTGCTTCATCGCCAGCGCTGCTTTTGGATCCGCCGGCAGCATGGCTGGCGCAACGCCAAGCAGCTCGATGTACTCCGCAATGATCGGGGAATCAAACCAGTAGTCGCCCTCGTCCGTTACCAGCGCCGGGACTTTCCCCAGCGGGTTGTACTGCGCAACGCCGTTCTCTGCGTTGTACGGTTGTTCATTTACGAATTCAAATTCAATCCCTTTCTCCAGCAGGAGAATCGAAATCTTACGCACGAAAGGACTGGTATAACTGCCGATGAGTTTCATTGCTTATCCTTAATGCCCATAAAGAGGTCAGTATGGATCAAGCCGTGAAAAAAGGCAGGTGTACGTATCGCATTCCTGCCGTGAGGGGATACGGGAGAAATCTGCATAAAAATATTTTGTGAATCAAATCACAATCTGGAAACAAACAACCAACTTAACATTGTGATATTAATCACAAAATAGCCCTCATTTTGGCGTAATTCTGAGCAATGTATTTTTTTTACACACCCATTATGTGATCGCGATCACTTCATTAATATCCTCACCCCCTACATTCATGTGATTCAGATCACACAAAATTCCGCTGTCTGGACAGTTGAACGATTCAGTGCCAGATTTCACAGCATCAGAACAGGGCCCGGCTACCTCTGCCGCCGCACATTAACGATAAACCTCGGGCCACAAGCCTAAGCGTAAACATAAGAAGGGGTGTTTTATGTCATCCGATTTCAAGATCAAAGTGCAAAGCTTTGGTCGTTTCCTCAGCAACATGGTGATGCCAAATATCGGCGCGTTTATCGCGTGGGGTATTATCACCGCATTATTTATTCCGACAGGGTGGTTGCCTAACGAAACGCTGGCGAAACTTGTTGGCCCAATGATTACGTACCTGCTGCCGCTGCTCATCGGTTATACCGGTGGTCGTCTGGTGGGCGGTGACCGTGGTGGTGTCGTGGGTGCCATCACAACCATGGGGGTGATTGTCGGTGCGGATATGCCGATGTTCCTCGGTGCGATGATTGCCGGTCCTCTGGGCGGCTGGGCGATCAAGAAATTTGACGTCTGGGTTGATGGCAAGATCAAATCCGGCTTCGAAATGCTGGTGAACAACTTCTCCGCGGGCATCATCGGGATGATCCTCGCGATTCTGGCGTTCCTCGGCATTGGCCCTGCGGTTGAAGTGCTCTCCAAGCTGCTGGCGGCGGGCGTTAACTTCATGGTGGCGCACGACATGCTGCCGCTGGCGTCTATCTTCGTTGAACCGGCGAAAATCCTGTTCCTGAACAACGCCATCAACCACGGTATCTTCTCACCGCTGGGTATCCAGCAGTCACACGATCTCGGCAAGTCCATCTTCTTCCTGATTGAAGCGAACCCGGGTCCGGGTATGGGCGTTCTGCTGGCATACATGTTCTTTGGTCGCGGCAGCGCGAAACAGTCTGCTGGCGGCGCGGCGATCATTCACTTCCTGGGCGGTATTCACGAAATTTACTTCCCGTATGTGCTGATGAACCCACGTCTGATCCTGGCCGTTATCCTTGGCGGTATGACCGGCGTGTTCACCCTGAGCGTACTGGGCGGTGGTCTGGTGTCTCCTGCTTCTCCAGGCTCTATTCTGGCGGTGCTGGCGATGACCCCGAAAGGCGCCTACTTCGCGAACATCGCGGCGATCTGTGCGGCCATGGCCGTCTCCTTCGTGGTCTCCGCTATCCTGCTGAAAACCAGCAAGGTGAAAGAAGACGACGATATCGAAGCGGCAACCCGTCGTATGCATGACATGAAAGCCGAATCCAAAGGCGCAACGCCGCTGGCGGCGGGTGATGTCTCTAACGACCTGAGCCACGTACGTAAAATTATCGTGGCCTGTGATGCCGGTATGGGTTCCAGCGCAATGGGTGCGGGCGTGCTGCGTAAGAAAGTGCAGGATGCGGGTCTGACCAACATCTCCGTGACCAACAGCGCGATTAACAACCTGCCGCCGGACGTTGACCTGGTGATCACGCACCGCGATCTGACCGAGCGCGCCATGCGTCAGGTGCCGCAGGCGCAGCACATTTCCCTGACCAACTTCCTCGACAGCGGCCTGTACACCAGCCTGACCGAACGTCTGGTTGCGGCCCAGCGCCATGAAGATAACGAAGTGAAGGTGCGCACCAGCCTGCAAGACAGCTTCGACGAGAGCAACGCGCATCTGTTCAAACTGGGCGCAGAAAACATCTTCCTTGGCCGCACGGCGACCAATAAAGAAGAGGCCATTCGCTTCGCCGGTGAGCAGCTGGTGAAAGGCGGCTACGTTCAGCCGGAATACGTTGAGGCGATGCTGGAGCGTGAAAAGCTGACCCCAACCTACCTGGGTGAATCCATCGCGGTTCCGCACGGTACGGTTGAAGCGAAAGACCGCGTGCTGAAAACCGGCGTGGTGTTCTGTCAGTATCCTGATGGCGTGCGCTTCGGTGAAGAAGAGGACGACATCGCCCGTCTGGTGATTGGTATCGCCGCTCGCAACAACGAGCATATCCAGGTGATTACCAGCCTGACCAACGCGCTGGATGACGAAACGGTTATTGAGCGTCTGGCCAACACCACCAGCGTTGAAGAAGTTCTGGCTCTGCTTAACAAGTAACAGCGCCTCTTCCCTCTCCCCCCGGGGAGAGGGCTAGGGTGAGGGGGAAAACGTTCCTCACCCCAGCCCTCTCGGGTAAAAACATTGATGAAGGTTAACACTATGAAAGCATTACATTTTGGCGCAGGTAATATCGGACGTGGCTTTATCGGTAAACTGCTGGCAGACGCAGGCATTACCCTGACATTCGCCGATGTGAATCAGGTGGTTCTGGATGCCCTGAATGCGCGTCATAGCTATCAGGTTCACGTAGTGGGTGAAAACGAACAGGTTGAAACGGTCTCTGGCGTCAACGCGGTAAGCAGCATTGGCGACGACGTGATTGACCTCATCGCGAGCGTTGATCTGGTCACCACAGCCGTGGGTCCGGTGGTGCTTGAGCGTATCGCCCCGGCGATCGCGAAAGGCCTGGCGAAGCGTAAAGCACAAGGCGTTGAAACGCCGCTGAACATCATCGCCTGTGAAAACATGGTGCGCGGCACCACGCAGCTGAAAGGCCACGTTCTGGCCGCTGTGGCTGAGGAAGATAAAGCCTGGGTTGAAGCGCACGTTGGTTTTGTGGATTCCGCCGTTGACCGCATCGTTCCGCCATCAGAATCCGCCACCAACGACCCGCTGGAAGTGACGGTGGAAACCTTCAGCGAATGGATCGTTGATAAAACTCAGTTTAAAGGCGCGCTACCGACCATTCCGGGAATGGAATTAACCGATAATCTGATGGCATTTGTCGAACGTAAACTCTTCACGCTGAACACCGGGCATGCTATAACCGCGTACCTCGGGAAATTGGCCGGTCATCAGACGATTCGTGACGCGATCCTCGATGAGAACATCCGTGCGGTGGTCAAAGGGGCAATGGAAGAGAGCGGCGCGGTGCTGATCAAACGCTACGGTTTTGATGCTGATAAACACGCAGCATACATCCAGAAAATCCTCGGTCGTTTTGAAAACCCGTATCTGAAAGATGACGTTGAGCGCGTGGGTCGTCAACCGCTGCGTAAACTAAGCGCGGGTGACCGCCTGATTAAACCGCTGCTGGGCACGCTGGAATACGGTCTGCCGCACGCTAACCTGGTGAAGGGAATCGCTGCCGCAATGCACTACCGCAGCGAGCAGGACCCGCAGGCGATTGAGCTGGCTCAGCTGATTGATAACAAAGGCGCACAGGCTGCGCTGGCGCAGATTTCCGGTCTGGATGCCAACAGTGACGTGGTTGCGGAGGCGGTCAGCGCATACAACGCAACCAAATGATGCAGAGTCCGGCGCAGGTTAGCCTGCGCCCGAATAACAGATTGTCAGATATGCAGGCAATAATGGAACAAACCCAGGCCTTTGAAAATCGTGTGCTTGAGCGTCTGAATGCTGGCAAAACCGTACGAAGTTTCCTGATCGCCGCCGTCGAGCTGTTAACCGAGGCGGTGAACATTCTGGTGCTTCAGGTGTTTCGCAAAGACGACTACGCGGTAAAGTATGCTGTAGAACCGTTACTGGACGGAGACGGACCGCTGGGCGATTTATCGGTACGGCTGAAGCTGATTTACGGTCTTGGCGTGCTCAACCGTCAGGAGTATGAAGACGCCGAGCTGTTAATGGCGCTGCGCGAAGAGCTCAATCATGACGGCAATGAGTACACCTTCACCGATGATGAGATACTCGGGCCCTTCGGCGAACTGCACTGCGTAGCCGCGCTCCCTCCCGCACCTCATTTTGATGACAGCGACCCTGAGCTGTACATGATGCAAAAGCTGCGTTATCAACAAGTTGTCCGCTCCACCATGGTGCTTTCCCTGACTGAGCTGATTTCTAAAATCAGCTTAAAAAAAGCGTTTCAGAAGTAAGCCCGCACACATTGGTGTATCCTTCCCTGTAAATTCCCCGTTTTCAGAGTTATTTGTCATGAAAGAAGTCGAAAAGAACGAAATTAAACGCCTGAGCGACCGTCTGGATCTGATCCGCCATCAGATGGCTGGCCTCTCCCTTGTTGATTCCGCCGAGAAATATGCCGAGCTGGAAAAAGAGTCCGTGAAGCTGGAGGCGGAAATTGAGCGCCTGCGCGATGTGAAAGGCCAGAAGCTGAGTAAAGAGGCGCAGAAGCTGATGAACATGCCGCATCGCCGCGCGATCACCAAAAAAGAGCAGGCCGACATGGGCAAGCTGAAGAAAAGCGTCCGTGGCCTGGTGGTGGTGCACCCGATGACTGAGCTTGGCCGCGAAATGGGCCTGAAAGAGATGACGGGTTTTAGTAAGACCGCGTTCTGATCGCTCTCCCCTGCCGCTGCGCAGGGGAAACTCAGTTGTAAATCAGGTTAAACGTGGCCATCGCATCCGCTTTTCCCGCCGTTACGTTCTCTTCCGTCTGAATGTAATGCGCATCAAACCAGAAGGTCTGCGTCTGGTTATCCCCCACCTGGCCAAGCGCTGACACCTGCGGGGTGTTCCACGATACCACCTGCCCCTGAACCGAACCGGTATTGTCACCGTAAAGCAGTTCGATCCCGACACCGCTGGCGCTATCCTCCTGCTTCGTCAACGCCAGCGCCCGATCGTTGCCCGGCGTGGTATCGCCAAAGAAACCCATCTTAACCGCCGTGTTATTTTCACAGGTCACCGGAATGCTGAAGCGTCCGCCTCCGGCACGGGAGCCGATGCCGTGAAATTCACGCTGGCTCACGCTCCCCATGGGAACAAGAATGCTGCGAGAGCCCACTGAGCAGCTGGTACGCCTGACGGTGAAGCTGGCGAGATGAATCTGTACTGGTGTCGCCACGTTGGTGGCGCTGGCTTGATTTTCTCCCGCCTGCAATATCAGCGATCCGACATTTTGCTCCTGGGAGTTGGCGTTATCGTCAGGCATGGGGCTGGTCGTCGGGATTTTGTAAAACACCACCCAGAACTGCAATTTATACGTTGGGGCGCTGGCAAAGGCAGGATTCTGTGAGGCATCGCAGATACGCCGGGACTCGTTGCCGTCTACCGGGCTGGTGCCGTCAATATACTGTACGGCATCCGCACCACAGTACTGCTGCTCGCGGAACCCGAGCGCGTAGCCGATGCCGTCAATCTGGGTTTTGTAGACGTGCCGCGACGCACCGTCTTCCCCCACCACGGTGCCGACGGGGTTATCCAGCTCGACAAATCCGATACTACGCCAGGGGTCACTACCGCCATCACAGTTGTAGAAGTCTTGCCCGGTAGACTGTATCGGCGCGGAAACCGGCGTCCAATCCGCGGTGCCGGGAGCATATCCAATGGCGTAGGGTACCTGGACAACCCACTGATCGCGCGTGGTGCGGCAGGGCGAGGCCTGAGCGTGCGCATGAAAACTCAGCATGCCAAAAAGCGAAAGAAGGCTCAGATAGAAAAACCAGTGAATAAAGTGACGCATGATATTCCTCTAGTGGCACTCAAGAGACAGCGTAGCGATGCCGGGGGCCATATGAGCTTTCCCCAGTCTGAAAGGTGTCTGGCATTGCTGCTGCTCCCCGTTTTCATACCAGGTGACGCGCAGGGTGCCGCGCTCGGGTACTCCGCTCAGGTAGGCCTGACCGCCGTCAGCGACCATGCTTCGGTTTGCAGAATGGCGGTTCTGCTCCACCACTTCAGCCTGCGCGCCAAACGGCAACGGTTCGCCGTGGTAGCGCAGGGAAAACAGAACGCGATAACCAATGTGGGTTGTGTAATTGGCCAGCACCACGGCGCCGCTGGTGGGAATGAGCGTCAGACCGCTTTGCTCAATGTCGACGTTCTCACCCAGCGTCGCCGTATCAAGGCTGACGGTATTTTTGCGATACGCCGAGAGCGTTGGCATGACCGCATAGCCGCGGCTGTCGGTATGGATCCCGTTGTAGCCCTCCGGCTCAACGTTCGCCGCGCCGGGCACGCGCAGCAGGGCGACGGTATCGCCCAGCGGCTGGCTAAGCGTGACGCCATACTGCGTGGCGACAACGCCTCCGGCGAGTCCAAGACTCGCGTTGCTACCGTTTCGGCTGTGGTCATAACCGAGGCTGACGTTGCCGTAGCCACCGTTGTATTGCAGCGCCAGGCTGGTGCTGTCGGCCTCTCCCTCACTGGTCTTACTCTGCTGAACGCTGTAATTCAGGTTGCGGTTCGCCAGCGCGCTGCCGTTGAGTGACACCTGCTGCGTGGTCATCCCACGATTGTTGTGGTTGGCGTAGTAACTGACCGAACTGCCCGGCAGCCAGTTGCCAAGCGGAACATTGACGTTAAACGATACGGTGCGATCGGGATGCTGCTCAAGCGCTGAGTCGGTGTAGTCATACCCCGCGCCCCAGGAAATACCCCGCCAGCTGGTGTACCAGCCAATGTGGATGGTTTTATCCTGCCCGGACGTATGCCAGTAATCCTGCATCCATGCCGAGACGCTGAGGCTGCCGAACTGACCCAGCGTCTGTGAAAAAGTGACCTGCGAGCGGCTACGGCGATTATTGAGTTGCAGCTGTTGGCTGTCAGACTGATTCAGTTCACTAAATTCGTAGTAATTGCGCGAGGCATAGCGATAGCTCGCCAGGTTGAAGGCGGTGCCGGTAGCGCTGAAATCTTTCTGGTACTGAATGCGCCACGCCTGTCCCATCGCGCTTTTGCCGTCGGGTAAACGGCTTTTTGCCAGCGTATCGTCAATACCCAGCGAGCCAAATGCGCCAAACCCTCTGCCTACGCCAATTGCACCGGCCTGATAGTTGCTCGCCGTACGAAAGCCGCCATACACCGTCATCCTGGAGAGCAGACCGTAGAAGAAAGCGCCTTCAACAAATTCGGGCGAACGCGCATCACCGGAGCCGGAGTGAAATCGTCCTGCATTGAGACTGTATTTCAGGCTGCCCTGGCGTCGCATAAACGGCACCGCAGAATAGGGCTGGGTAAAGACGCGCGTAGAGCCGTCACTTTCCGTGACCGTAACCTGTAGATCGCCACTTTGTGCGCCCGGAAACAGATCGTTAATGATAAATGGCCCGGCGGCCACCCAGGTTTCATAGATCACATAGCCATTTTGCGAAACGGAGACTTTAGCGAAGCTGTGTGCGACGCCGCGGATGGTTGGTGCGAAGCCGCGCTGGCTGTCGGGCAACATGCTTTCGCTTGATGAGAGCTGTACCCCGCGAAACGCCACGCTATCGAAGACGTCGCCTGCGGTCCAGGCATCACCGATCCGTAGCTGGCTGTTAAGACGGCGAATATCCCGGGTCAGCCAGCTACTTTGCGACTGAAAATGGTCGCCGCCCGCGTCGCTGTGGCTCCAGGCCGAGGTGTTACGCAGCCGCCACGCCCCCAGATTGATGCCGTTACGCAGGCTCAGATAGCTGGATGTTGTGACCCCGCTCTGATGACGGGCCTGACCGCCCGACAGACTGTAATCAGTAAATGCCGCCGGGATACCATCGTCCCACTGCGACTGCGGCACGTAGCCACGGCTGCGGTGTTTCATTGCCGCCTGCGGCAGGCTGAGAAAGAGACGCTGCTGGTTGAAATCATAAGAGGTTCGCGCTGCCGGAATAAAATCCTCGAGGTGCGTGAACGTTTCTCCCTCCTGCAACCGGGAGAATGCAGGAATGGCCCCTACATTTACGCCAAGCGCTTCCAGCAGCGATACGCTAAAAACGGGTTGCAGGCTGCCTTTCTCATTGACGAAGGTGATCTCCTGATGCCGCTCCTCGCGTCCGTTAATCTCCAGCGTCACGAGCCAGGTGCCTGGCATCTGCCCGCCCTTTTCAGAGAAATAGTGCAGATCCGCCGTTTTCTGTTCAGTAGAGGAAAGCTCCAGCGCGGCGGGATCAAAGTAATCCTCGGCCATCCCCGTGCGGCTGAAGCTAAGCAGCAACACCGAAAGCGGCGCGTAACAAAACAGGCGAAAAGGCATGGTCTTAAAGAGGCTGGGTGTGGGTGGCGGTGATGGCACCAAAATCATTAATAGCCGACCAGCTTACGCCCCCGGAGGCGGACACAGGCCATTCCCGGGTTTCCCCTGGACCGATCATGCCCGGCTGCTCAATTTTATGCCCGCCAACGGTCAGACGATAAAAAGAGACGTAGTATGGCGTCGGGTTAGCGGCCTTAAGCCCTTTTCCCGTTCGCGAAAACGTTATTTTCTGCCAGGCCGTGGCGGCGTCCCCTTTCAGGTTGTCCGGGCGGTAGAAGATTTTAAATTTCGATTTGACGTTTACCTGTAATTCGTTGCTGCTCTCTTTTGGCTTTGGCGCTATCGCTTTAATATCGAGCCAGAATACAGATTCACGATCTGTGGGCAGCGGAGCGCCGGTATATTGAATACGCAGCGTGTTGGTCTGCTCCGGATCAAGTCTGAACAGAGGTGGCGTGACAATAAATGGCGCAGCGTTATTTTTATCCGGCCCATCGCCTTCAACCCACGACTGAATAAGATAGGGAACCGCACTTTCCATATTAGAAACAGAAAATGCCACCTCCTTGCTGTTTTGCGGGTATACGATCCGTGTTCCCCCCATTACAACGCCAGCGGAAACTGACGCAGAACTAACCATTAATGCAGTGAGCATAATATACGATAAACGTTTCATCATTATTATCTCTGGAGGTGGCTGACAGTGAAATCAGTTATAAACCATCAGGAAGTTGGATACGGCGTTAACATCGCCGGCGTTGATTTCCGTGCCATCTTTGTCAAGTGCGGCATAGAAAGTTAATTCAGCATTGCCTTGATCATCCGGTGCGGTTGTTTCAGATACCGTACCCGGTTTAATCGCGGTGCTGCGATCGCTGTTATAAAGCTTCACGCCGACACCCGTCGCCATACCTTCACCCGGCGTAACCTGAAGCAGTGTGTCATTCACCGTATCTTTGGTTCCGTCAAACAGTACCGCAACCGATTCAACCGTCTCCGGGCAGTTTTCCACGTTGATTTTGAACTCGCGCGGCGTCGTTTCGTTGTGATCGTCAAAGTAGCTTTTTGCCCACGCCCCAAGGTCTACCGTTTTGTTTTTAGAGGCCGGAGTAATATCACAGGAAATAAGGGTAATCTTCCCGGTAAAATTGATCACCCCGCCCGTACTTTGCGAACCCGCACCGGTATCCAGAGAAGCATTAACGCCAGAATCACTGCTTGCCAGTACTGATTGAGAAGATAACAGCAGCCCCGCCGCGGCAATCGCCAGCGCCACATTTTTGATTTTCATTTGGAACACTTTCCCCTCTGTAAATTAAACAGATATAGATTTGTTGTACCAGGTACAATAACCGCTATAAGGATTTAAAAACGCCACCGAAAGGTTTTTAGCAGAATGGGTGACGCGACCTTATAGAATAAAGCAGGGTCCATCCCATGGTGATAATCCGTATATTTTCAGAAGGCCATACACAGATATCCTTCAACTGAGGAATGACTTCTGGCCGAAAATAACACTGAATACGTTGTGGTTAGTAATAAATTTAAAATCTTCTGTTACGTTGCTTCTGAATAAATAGTAAATCAAATGCCTTTTAACGTCTACGCATTGAAAAGCAATATGCCGCGTCTGTAAACACTCAGAAATTAACACTCAACTAACAAATTTAACCCCTTTCGATTGCCATAATAATTATTAATCTGCTTTTAATACCGCAACTAAATTACAAGAGAGTTAACTGATCATTGTTTGATCAATTTATTTCAGAATATTATTAGCCAAAAAATGTCTGTTCAGCGCAAAATTCTTACCCTTTATCCTGAAAAACCGCAATTGAACAGGATATTTCCTTATCGATCATCAATTGATCGTTTGTAATACACTGTTAAAATCTATATGTGAAATTTACCTTAATTAAAATTTTTTGCTACAGCTTAGATTTCGCATTTTTAACCAAAAAAAATTTTTATTTATAGGAAATATATCACTCTGCTCACACATATACAGCTTCTCAAAAACACAAATAAAACAAACAAACCTCATTCAATTCACGCAATATTATCACCTCTCCTTTTTATATAACCTCTTTTACGCGCCGTATCTGCTTAAAAGGCGAATGTAAGGCTCTCCACCTGACCACCGCTCCCAACGCACACGGTGATTTGATTTTGCGGGTTTGGTCCTACCAATCACGCACAAAGCTATCCATCGTTCACAATTTCGATGCTCCACTTCACAAAACAATTGCTGAATAGCAACACTTGGTTAACCATTTGTTGTCATTAACCCTACATCACAATATTGGAAGGACCACTTTTACACTAAGTGTGACGCAGAGATGAGCAGAGACTCACCCGACGAACACCTGTGTGGTCCTCAGGAGACCTGCATGAGCCTCTGGCAACAAAACTACGATCCGGCCGGAAATATCTGGCTGTCGAGCCTGATCGCATCGCTACCGATCCTGTTTTTCTTCTTTGCGCTGATTAAGCTCAAGCTGAAGGGCTACCTCGCCGCGACGTATACCGTTGCCATCGCCCTGATGGTGGCGTTGTTCTTTTACAAAATGCCGGTCGATCGCGCGCTGGCCTCCGTCGTCTATGGCTTCTTCTACGGCCTGTGGCCGATTGCGTGGATCATCATCGCCGCCGTCTTTGTCTACAAAATCTCGGTCAAAACCGGGCAGTTCGACATTATTCGCTCGTCGATTCTCTCCATCACGCCGGACCAGCGTTTGCAGATGCTGATCGTCGGCTTCTCCTTCGGAGCATTTCTGGAAGGGGCGGCAGGATTCGGCGCACCGGTGGCCATCACCGCCGCCCTGCTGGTCGGTCTGGGCTTTAACCCGCTGTATGCCGCTGGCCTGTGCCTGATTGTGAATACCGCCCCGGTGGCGTTTGGCGCGATGGGCATTCCTATTCTGGTGGCGGGCCAGGTGACCGGGCTGGACAGCTTCGAGATCGGCCAGATGGTGGGCCGCCAGCTGCCGTTCCTGACCATTATCGTGCTGTTCTGGATCATGGCGATTATGGACGGCTGGCGCGGCGTGAAGGAGACCTGGCCTGCGGTGATGGTAGCGGGCGGCTCGTTCGCCATTGCCCAGTATCTCAGCTCCAACTTCCTCGGCCCGGAACTGCCGGACATCATCTCTTCCCTGGTGTCGCTGGTCTGTCTGACGCTGTTCCTGAAACGCTGGCAGCCGGTACGTATCTTCCGCTTTGCTGACATGGGCGCATCGCACGTGGATCAGACGCTGGCGCGCACCGGCTATACCGCCGGACAGATTGTACGCGCATGGTCACCATTCCTGTTCCTGACCGCCACCGTGACGCTGTGGAGCATTCCGCCGTTTAAGGCCCTGTTCGCCCCGGGCGGCGCGCTGTACGACATGGTGATTAATATCTCCGTGCCGTTCCTCGACAAGATGGTCGCTCGTATGCCGCCGGTGGTACACGACGCCACGCCGTATGCGGCAGTGTTTAAGTTCGACTGGTTCTCAGCCACCGGCACGGCGATCCTGTTTGCCGCTATCCTTTCCGTAGTGTGGCTGCGCATGAAGCCTGCCGCCGCGGTGCAGACCTTTGCGGCGACGATTAAAGAGCTGATGCTGCCGATTTACTCCATCGGCATGGTGCTGGCGTTCGCGTTTATTTCGAACTACTCCGGCCTGTCGTCGACGCTGGCGTTAGCGCTGGCGCATACCGGCCACGCGTTTACCTTCTTCTCGCCGTTCCTCGGCTGGCTGGGGGTGTTCCTGACCGGTTCAGATACGTCATCTAACGCCCTGTTTGCCGCCCTACAGGCCACAGCCGCGCAGCAGATTGGCGTCTCGGACGTGCTGCTGGTCGCCGCGAACACCACCGGCGGCGTGACCGGGAAGATGATCTCACCGCAGTCCATCGCCATTGCCTGTGCCGCGGTGGGGCTGGTAGGCAAAGAGTCGGATCTGTTCCGCTTTACCGTTAAACACAGCCTGATATTTACCTGCATGGTGGGCGTGATCACCACATTGCAGGCCTATGTCTTAACCTGGATGATTCCATGATAGTGATGCCCAGACGCCTGTCCGACGAGATTGCCACTCGCGTACGGGCGCTGATAGAAGAACAACAGCTGGAAGCGGGCATGAGATTGCCCGCCGAGCGTCAGCTTGCCGCCCAGCTTGGCGTGTCGCGCAATTCACTGCGCGAGGCGCTGGCGACGCTGGTCAGCGAAGGGGTGCTGCTGAGCCGTCGAGGCGGCGGCACCTTCGTGCGCTGGCAGCATGACGACTGGTCCGAACAAAACATCGTGCAGCCGCTTAAGACGCTGATGGAAAACGACCCGGACTACAGCTTTGACATCCTCGAAGCGCGTCACGCCATCGAAACCAGCACCGCGTGGCACGCGGCGATGCGGGCAACCGAGGCCGACAAAGAGAAGCTCAAAGCCTGCTTTGAGGCCACGCAAAGCAGCGACCCGGACATCGCCTCCCAGGCGGACGTGCGTTTTCACCTCGCGATTGCCGAGGCCTCGCACAACGTGGTTCTGCTGCAAACCATGCGCGGGTTCTTCGACCTGCTGCAATCCTCCGTGAAGCAGAGCCGCCAGCGCATGTATCTGGTGCCGCCGGTATTTGCCCAACTGACCGAACAGCACGAGGCGGTGCTCAACGCCATTCTGGCCGGTGATGCCGAGGCCGCGCGCAAGGCGATGATGGCGCATCTCGGCTTCGTGCATACCACCATTAAACGATTCGATGAAGATCAGGCCCGACAGGCGCGTATTACCCGTCTGCCTGGCGAGAGTGATATTTCCAGGGAGAACAAAGCATGATTATTTCCGCAGCCAGTGACTATCGCGCCGCGGCACAGCGCATTTTGCCGCCATTCCTGTTCCACTACATTGACGGCGGGGCGTACGCCGAATATACCCTGCGCCGCAACGTGGAGGACCTGTCGGAAGTGGCCCTGCGCCAGCGCGTGCTGAAGAATATGTCTGACCTGAGCCTTGAGACGAAGCTGTTTAACGAGACGCTCTCCATGCCGGTGGCGCTTGCGCCCGTCGGCTTATGCGGCATGTATGCCCGCCGGGGCGAAGTGCAGGCCGCCGCCGCAGCAGATGCCAAAGGCATTCCGTTTACCCTTTCCACCGTGTCCGTCTGCCCGATTGAAGAGGTCGCCCCGACCATCAAGCGCCCGATGTGGTTCCAGCTCTACGTCCTGCGCGATCGCGGCTTTATGCGTAACGCGCTGGAGCGCGCCAAAGCGGCAGGCTGCTCAACGCTGGTCTTTACCGTCGATATGCCGACGCCCGGCGCCCGCTACCGTGATGCGCACTCCGGCATGAGCGGTCCGAACGCCGCGATGCGCCGCTACTGGCAGGCGGTGACGCACCCTCAGTGGGCGTGGGATGTCGGCGTGAATGGCCGTCCGCACGATCTGGGCAATATTTCGGCCTACCTGGGTAAACCGACCGGGCTGGAAGATTACATCGGCTGGCTGGCGAACAACTTCGATCCATCCATCTCCTGGAAAGACCTGGAGTGGATCCGCGAATTCTGGGACGGCCCGATGGTGATCAAAGGGATCCTCGATCCGGAAGATGCGCGCGACGCGGTGCGTTTTGGTGCCGATGGGATCGTGGTCTCTAACCATGGTGGCCGCCAGCTTGACGGGGTGCTCTCCTCCGCCCGCGCCCTGCCAGCCATTGCCGATGCGGTGAAAGGCGATATTGCGATTCTGGCCGACAGCGGCATCCGTAACGGGCTGGACGTGGTACGCATGATTGCCCTGGGCGCAGACAGTGTGCTGCTGGGCCGTGCTTACCTGTACGCGCTGGCCACCAGCGGCCAGGCGGGCGTGGCGAATCTGCTGAACCTGATCGAGAAAGAGATGAAGGTGGCGATGACCCTTACCGGTGCGAAAACAATCGGTGAAATCAGCAAAGACTCTCTGGTGCAGGAGCTCAGTAAGCTGCCTGCGGCGCTGGCCCCCCTTTCTCAAGGAAACGCGGCCTGATATCCCCCGGTTAGCCTCCCCTTCTTCCGCGCCCGGCTTTACCCTCGGGCGCTTTTTTTGTTGAAAATAACACCTGCGTAACATTCTGGATAAGAAAATTTGACACAACCCGCCCTCCGCAATTGTATAGACAAGCAAATACAAGAACACAAAAACAACATCACATCGGAGGGGAACGTATGACGTATTCAGGTCGGGTGGATATTCAGCAGGTGATCGATGAGAGTCCTTTTTCAGGGTTTCACTGGCTTCTTATTGTGCTGGGCTTTCTGGTGCTGGCGATCGATGGTTTCGATACCGCAGCGATGGGTTACATTGCGCCTACGCTGTCGGCGGAGTGGGGAATACATAAACAGGATCTGGGGCCGGTGTTGAGTGCGGCGCTACTGGGGCTGTCGCTGGGAGCTCTTATTGCAGGTCCGGTATCGGACCGTATGGGACGCAAGCGCGTACTGGTCTTTTCATGCCTGTTCTTCGGCCTGGCGAGCCTGGGCACGGCCTGGGCGCAAAGTCTGAATACCCTGACGCTGTGGCGATTTCTGACCGGTCTCGGGCTGGGCGCCGCGATGCCTAACGCCATCACGCTGATCTCAGAGTTTGCCCCCCAGCGCTGCCGCGCCATGGCAATTAACACGATGTACTGCGGCTTTCCGCTGGGTGCGGCGGGCGGCGGGGCGATCTCGTCCTGGCTTATCCCTCACCATGGCTGGCGAAGCGTACTGCTGACCGGCGCGATTGCGCCGCTGATTTTAACGGTGCTGCTGGCGCTGCTGTTGCCGGAGTCGGTGAAGTTTCTGGTGCAGCGAGGGAAAGACGTCGCGCAGGTTCGCCGCATCGCCAGCCGGTTCGCCCGCAGCACGCTGGATAGCGTCACAGGCTTTTTCCTGGCGGAGGAGAAGGTCGCGTCGAAAAAAGGCAGCGTGTCGCAGCTGTTTTCCATGCCCTGGCTGCCCGGCACCCTGATGCTGTGGGTCACCTACTTTATGGGACTGGTGATTTATTACGTCCTGCTGAGCTGGATGCCAACGCTGATGCAGGGGATGGGGTATGCGCTGGCGGAATCCGCCTGGCTCACCTCGCTGTTCACCTTCGGCGGCACCGCTGGCATTCTGCTCGCGGGCTGGATGATGGACCGCTGGGAAGCGCACAAGGTGGTCGCGTGTGGTTTCGTGCTGACGATGGGCCTGATTCTTTTACTCGGCATTGAGCATAATCATATCGCCCTGTTTGGCGGGTTAATCTTCCTGATGGGGATCGCGATGAACGGCGCGCAGTCGGGGATGCAGACCCTGGCCGCCACCTTTTACCCTACCGAGTGCCGCGCGACGGGTATCGCCTGGATGCAGGGGATCGGCCGCTTCGGCGGCGTGGCGGGCACCATGACCAGCGCCCAGCTTCTTTCCATGCAGTGGCAGGCGGACAGTATTTTGATGATCCTCAGCGTGCCTGCTCTCGTGGCCGCGGCGGCAACCGTCTACAAAATGCTGTATAGCCGCTCGCAGGAGCCGGGCGTCGCCTAGTCCCTCTCTTTTCTGCTATTCTGCCCCCCGCAATTAAGGGGGCAGCATGCTTAACATCGTCTTATTCGAACCAGAAATCCCACCCAATACCGGCAATATCATCCGCCTGTGCGCCAACACCGGTTTTCGTCTGCACATCATTGAGCCGATGGGCTTTACGTGGGACGACAAACGTCTGCGCCGCGCGGGGCTGGACTACCATGAGTTTACTGCCGTCGTTCGTCATCACGATTACGCCGCGTTTCTGGACGCAGAGAAGCCGCAGCGCATGTTCGCCCTGACCACCAAAGGCACGCCAGCGCATAGCGCCGTAAGCTATCAGGACGGAGATTATCTGATGTTTGGTCCGGAAACCCGCGGCCTGCCGGCCACCATTCTGGATGCCCTGCCCGCTGAGCAAAAAATTCGTATTCCGATGATGCCGGACAGCCGCAGCATGAACCTGTCGAATGCGGTGTCGGTGGTGGTGTATGAGGCGTGGCGCCAGCTGGGTTATCCCGGCGCGATACTGCGTAGCTAAAACAGTTCGGGTGACTTGCGCCACCCGATTGTCTTTTTAGTCTGCTACTGCGATACGTTTCATATCGGTCATGTAGCCACGCAGTTTCTGGCCCACTTTCTCGATTTCGTGGCTGCGAATCGCTTCGTTTACGTCACGCAGCTGCGCGTTATCAACCGCACCTTCCGCAATCGCCTGGCCCAGATCGCCTGCTTGCAGGGTAGTCATGAACTCTTTCAGCAGCGGTACGCAGGCGTAAGAGAACAGATAGTTACCGTACTCGGCGGTATCGGAGATCACCACGTTCATCTCATACAGACGCTTACGGGCGATGGTGTTTGCGATCAGCGGCAGCTCGTGCAGCGATTCATAGTACGCAGATTCTTCAATGATGCCGGAATCCACCATGGTTTCGAACGCCAGCTCAACGCCCGCTTTCACCATCGCGATCATCAGTACGCCTTTATCGAAGTACTCCTGCTCGCTGATTTTACCCTCGAACTGTGGTGCCGTTTCGAACGCGGTTTTACCAGTCTCTTCGCGCCAGGTCAGCAGTTTCTTATCGTCATTCGCCCAGTCCGCCATCATGCCGGAAGAGAACTCGCCGGAGATGATGTCGTCCATGTGTTTCTGGAACAGCGGTGCCATGATGGTTTTCAGCTGTTCAGAGAGTGCGAACGCGCGCAGTTTTGCCGGATTGGACAGACGGTCCATCATCAGCGTAATGCCGCCCTGCTTCAGCGCTTCGGTGATGGTTTCCCAGCCGAACTGAATCAGTTTTTCCGCGTATGCCGGATCGGTGCCCTCTTCCACCAGCTTGTCGAAGCACAGCAGAGAACCAGCCTGGAGCATGCCGCACAGAATGGTCTGCTCGCCCATCAGGTCAGATTTCACTTCCGCAACGAAGGAAGATTCCAGTACGCCCGCACGATGGCCGCCGGTGGCCGCTGCCCAGGCTTTGGCAATCGCCATGCCTTCGCCTTTCGGATCGTTTTCCGGGTGAACGGCGATCAGCGTCGGTACGCCGAAACCACGTTTGTACTCTTCGCGCACTTCGGTGCCCGGGCACTTCGGTGCCACCATCACTACGGTGATGTCTTTACGGATCTGCTCGCCCACTTCAACGATGTTGAAGCCGTGGGAGTAACCCAGCGCAGCGCCGTCTTTCATCAGCGGCTGTACGGAACGCACAACGTCTGAGTGTTGCTTGTCTGGCGTCAGGTTAACCACCAGGTCCGCCTGCGGGATCAGCTCTTCGTAGGTACCTACTTTGAAGCCGTTTTCGGTCGCTTTACGCCAGGAAGCGCGCTTTTCAGCAATCGCTTCTTTGCGCAGGGCGTAGGAGATATCCAGCCCGGAGTCACGCATGTTCAGGCCCTGGTTCAGACCCTGTGCGCCACAGCCGACAATGACCACTTTTTTACCCTGAAGGTAGCTCGCGCCATCAGCAAATTCATCGCGCGCCATGAAGCGGCATTTGCCCAGCTGCGCCAGCTGCTGGCGCAAGTTCAGTGTATTAAAGTAGTTAGCCATGGGTGATACCTCGTGATGTTGTGTGTCTTATTGTTCGGTTCGCGTTTCAGCGAGAATGTACCCACATTACAACAGGAAATTTATTGCGGAAATTGATATATTCACAACGTCACATTGCAATTTATGCAATGTAAAAAGAGGGAGTGGAATCGGTGGATTTACGCGATCTGAAAATGTTCCTGCACCTGGCGGAAAGCCGTCACTTTGGCCGCAGCGCCCGGGCGATGCACGTCAGCCCTTCCACGCTGTCGCGCCAGATCCAGCGCCTTGAGGAAGACCTCGGCCAGCCGCTGTTCGTGCGCGATAACCGCACCGTCACCCTCACGGAAGCCGGTGAAGAGCTGCGCATCTTTGCCCAGCAAACCTTGTTGCAGTACCAGCAGCTGCGGCACACCATCGACCAGCAGGGGCCGTCGCTTTCCGGCGAGCTGCATATTTTCTGCTCCGTGACCGCCGCCTACAGCCATCTTCCCCCCATTCTCGACCGCTTCCGCGCGGAACATCCGTCGGTTGAAATTAAGCTCACCACCGGCGATGCCGCCGACGCGATGGAAAAAGTGGTCACGGGCGAAGCGGATCTCGCGATTGCCGGGAAGCCGGAAACCCTGCCGGGCGCGGTAGCGTTCTCAATGCTGGAGAATCTGGCGGTAGTACTGATTGCCCCGGCGCTGCCCTGCCCGGTGCGCAACCAGGTCTCGGTGGAGAAACCGGACTGGTCGACGGTGCCGTTTATCATGGCCGATCAGGGGCCGGTGCGCCGCCGCATTGAGCTGTGGTTCCGCCGCCAGAAAATCAGCAACCCGTCGATTTACGCCACGGTCGGCGGCCATGAGGCGATGGTGTCGATGGTGGCGCTCGGCTGCGGCGTGGCGCTGCTGCCAGAAGTGGTGCTGGAAAACAGCCCGGAGCCGGTGCGCAATCGCGTGATGATTTTAGAACGCAGCGACGAGAAAACGCCGTTCGAGCTAGGCGTGTGCGCACAAAAAAAGCGGCTGCATGAGCCGCTTATTGATGCGTTCTGGAAGATATTGCCGAACCACTAAAGCCGGGTGGCGCTGCGCTTACCCGGCCTACACGCAGCTCAACCCTTAGCCCGCGAGGAAGAAGCGGAACGCCGGGTTGTGGGTTTCGTCATGGCACTCATAGCCCAGCTCGTTCAGGCGCGTTTCGAAATCCGGCTCGTGCTCGCCCAGCTCGAACGCCGCCAGCACGCGGCCGTAGTCGGTGCCGTGGCTGCGGTAGTGGAACAGAGAAATGTTCCAGTGGGTGCCCAGCGTGTGCAGGAACTTGAGCAACGCGCCCGGCGATTCCGGGAACTCGAAGCTGAACAGGCGTTCCTTGAGCGGCTTGGATGGACGGCCACCGACCATGTAACGCACGTGCAGCTTCGCCATTTCGTCGTCGGAGAGATCGACCACGCTGTAGCCGCCGTCATGCAGCAGGCTGAGGATCTCTTTGCGCTCCTCCACGCCACGGCTCAGACGCACGCCGACAAAAATGCACGCATCTTTGGCATCGGCAAAGCGGTAGTTGAACTCCGTTACCGAACGGCCGCCCAGCAGCTGGCAAAACTTCAGGAAGCTGCCCTTCTCTTCCGGAATGGTCACCGCCAGCAGGGCTTCACGCTGCTCGCCCAGCTCACAGCGTTCGGACACGTAGCGCAGGCCGTGGAAGTTCACATTGGCGCCGGAAAGCACGTGCGCCAGACGCTCGCCGCGAATGTTGTGCTGGGCGATGTATTTCTTCATCCCCGCCAGCGCCAGCGCGCCGGACGGCTCCGCCACCGCACGCACATCCTCGAAGAGATCTTTCATCGCCGCGCAGATAGCGTCGCTGTCGACGGTGACGATATCGTCGAGATACTCCTGGCACAGACGGAACGTTTCATCGCCAATGCGCTTCACCGCCACGCCCTCGGCGAACAGCCCGACGCGCGGCAGATCCACCGGATGTCCGGCGTCCAGCGCCGCCTTCAGGCAAGCGGAGTCTTCCGCTTCAACCGCAATCACTTTGATCTGCGGCATTAGCTGTTTGATCAGCACCGCCACACCAGCGGCTAAGCCACCGCCGCCCACCGGGACGAAAACGCGGTCGAGATGGGCATCCTGCTGCAACAGTTCCAGCGCCAGCGTACCCTGCCCGGCAATCACCATCGGGTGATCGAACGGCGGGACCCAGGTGAAGCCCTGCTGCTGCGCCAGCTCAATCGCTTTGGCTTTCGCTTCGTCAAAATTCGCGCCGTGGAGCAGCACTTCGCCGCCGAACCCGCGCACCGCGTCGACTTTGATATCCGCCGTGGCAACCGGCATCACGATCAGCGCTTTCAGCCCTAAACGGGCCGCGGAGAACGCTACGCCCTGCGCGTGGTTGCCCGCCGACGCGGTAATGACGCCGCGCGCTTTCTGCTCATCCGTCAGCCCGGCCATCATCGCGTAGGCGCCGCGCAGCTTGAAGCTGTGCACCGGCTGCCTGTCTTCGCGCTTCACCAGAATGACGTTGTCGAGGCGCGAGGAGAGTTTGTCCATTTTTTGCAGGGGCGTGACCTGCACGGCTTCATAGACCGGCGCGCGCAGCACCGCTCTCAGGTATTCCGCCCCCTCGGGGGCGGCGGATAAGGGTTGTGACTCGGCCATCATTAGCCCCCAAGTTTAGATTTATCGCGCACCGCGCCTTTATCTGCACTGGTGGCAAGACTCGCGTAAGCGCGCAGGGCGAAGGAGACTTCGCGCTGGCGGTCTTTCGGCGTCCAGGCTTTGTCGCCGCGGGCTTCCTGCGCTTCACGACGGGCCGCAATCTCCTGGTCACTCAGCTTCAGCTGAATGCCGCGGTTCGGAATGTCGATTTCGATCAGGTCGCCATCTTCGATGATCGCGATATTGCCGCCGCTTGCCGCTTCCGGGGAGACGTGGCCAATGGAGAGGCCTGACGTGCCGCCAGAGAAACGACCGTCGGTGATCAGCGCGCAGGCTTTGCCGAGGCCCATCGATTTCAGGAAGGTAGTCGGGTAGAGCATCTCCTGCATGCCCGGACCGCCTTTCGGCCCTTCGTAGCGAATGACCACCACGTCGCCTTCCACCACTTTGCCACCGAGGATAGCGTCTACCGCCTCGTCCTGACTTTCATACACTTTTGCCGGACCGGTGAATTTGAGAATGCTGTCGTCCACGCCTGCGGTTTTCACGATGCAGCCGTTTTCCGCAAAGTTACCGTACAGCACGGCCAGACCGCCGTCTTTGCTGTAGGCATGTTCCAGCGAGCGGATGCAGCCTTCGGCGCGATCGTCATCCAGCGTGTCCCAGCGGCAATCCTGCGAGAACGCCTGCGTGGTGCGAATACCTGCCGGACCGGCGCGGAACATCTTTTTCACCGCGTCGTCTTTGGTCAGCATCACGTCGTACTGGTCCAGCGACTCCGGCAGCGTCAGGCCGAGCACATTTTTCACGTTGCGGTTCAGCAGCCCTGCGCGATCCAGCTCGCCGAGAATACCGATGACACCACCAGCACGATGCACGTCTTCCATATGGTACTTCTGGGTACTCGGCGCGACTTTACACAGCTGCGGCACTTTGCGGGAGAGCTTGTCGATGTCGCTCATGGTGAAGTCGATTTCGGCTTCCTGCGCGGCGGCCAGCAGGTGCAGAACGGTGTTGGTGGAACCGCCCATGGCGATATCCAGCGTCATGGCGTTTTCGAACGCCGCTTTACTGGCGATGTTGCGCGGCAGCGCGCTGGCGTCGTCCTGCTCGTAGTAGCGT
Source organism: Enterobacter cloacae complex sp. P29RS (assembly GCF_014893445.1). Taxonomy (NCBI): domain Bacteria; kingdom Pseudomonadati; phylum Pseudomonadota; class Gammaproteobacteria; order Enterobacterales; family Enterobacteriaceae; genus Enterobacter; species Enterobacter cloacae complex sp. P29RS. Next base: position 67,269 of record NZ_JADBPZ010000029.1, read on the forward strand.
TTGGTCAGCTCAACGATGCGCTTGCCCGCGTTAAGGAACAGCTGCTTACGGTCGGCGTGGGTCGCCAGCAGCGAGCCGTTACCCGGCTGAGAAAGGCCCAGCGCTTCGGTCAGGCAGTTCATGGAGTTGGCGGTGAACATCCCGGAACAGGAGCCGCAGGTCGGACACGCGGAGCGTTCCACCTGGTCGCTCTGCTCGTCAGAGACTTTCGGGTCCGCGCCCTGGATCATGGCATCGACCAGGTCGAGCTTGATGATTTTGTCGGAAAGCTTGGTTTTACCCGCTTCCATCGGGCCGCCGGAAACGAAGATCACCGGAATGTTCAGGCGCAGGGAGGCCATCAGCATCCCCGGGGTGATTTTGTCGCAGTTGGAGATACAGACCATCGCATCGGCGCAGTGGGCGTTAACCATGTACTCCACCGAGTCGGCGATCAGCTCGCGCGACGGCAGTGAATAGAGCATCCCCCCGTGGCCCATTGCGATACCGTCATCCACCGCAATGGTGTTGAACTCTTTCGCCACGCCGCCGGAGGCTTCGATTTGCTCGGCAACCAGCTTACCGAGATCGCGCAGGTGCACGTGGCCCGGCACAAACTGGGTGAAGGAGTTCACCACGGCGATAATTGGCTTGCCGAAATCGGCGTCGGTCATTCCGGTGGCGCGCCACAGTGCGCGGGCACCCGCCATATTACGGCCGTGGGTGGTGGTGGCTGAACGATACTTAGGCATGCTTTATTTACTCCCGTCTGACTATTAAATGGGACGGTGCGTGCCGTCCCAAATTTATATTTAGTGATTAACCTGATCCAACCAGCCGTATTTGTCTTCTGTTTCGCCGGTGAACAGGCCGAAGAAGGCTTGCTGAATGCGTTTGGTGACCGGACCACAGCGGCCTTCGCCCACCTGAATGCCGTCGACGCTACGCACCGGTGTAATTTCAGCCGCGGTACCGGACATGAACACTTCGTCAGCCAGGTACAGGGATTCGCGGGACAGCACCTGCTCGCGTACTTCGATACCCAGATCTTTTGCCAGCTTGATGATGGCGTCGCGGGTGATGCCCGGCAGCGCGGACGAGGTGAACGGCGGGGTGAACAGAATGCCGTCTTTCACTTCAAACAGGTTTTCGCCCGCACCTTCGGAGATGTAGCCATTTACATCGAGCGCGATACCTTCCTGGTAACCGTGACGGCGCGCTTCGCTGCCGACCAGCAGTGAGGAAAGGTAGTTACCGCCCGCTTTAGCCGCGGTCGGGATAGTGTTTGGTGCCACGCGGTTCCAGGAAGAAACCATTGCGTCGATCCCCTGATCCAGTGCTTCCGCGCCCAGGTAGGCGCCCCACGGGAACGCAGCAATGATCACATCGGTGTTATAGCCAGCGGGCGGATTGACACCCATGCCGACATCACCCACGAAGACCAGCGGACGAATATAGGCACTGGTCAGTTTGTTCTGGCGGATCACCTCGCGGCAGGCTTCCATCAGCTCATCAACGCTTTGGGAGACCGGGAAACGATAAATTTTGGCTGAGTCATGCAGACGCTGCATGTGTTCGCGATGGCGGAACACCACTGGTCCTTTGTGAGAATCGTAGCAACGGATGCCTTCAAACACGGAGGTGCCGTAGTGCAGCGCGTGGGACATCACGTGAACTTTCGCGTCTTCCCAGCGAACCATCTCACCATTGAACCAAATGTAATCAGCTTTTTTTGTCGTCATTTTTTCGTCCTGTCACGCTTAAGCGCGGATTTGTTGTGATGTGGTTGTGCTCTGGCAGATGGCAACATGGGCAACGTCTACCAGTTTTGATAACTGACTAAACAGTAAGTCGACCGGCCGCGGGCTGGCAACGGTTAATTCGATACTGATATTTTGTACATCCGTGGCCGTTTCCATATTCATAGAGCAAATCTGAAAACCACGGTGACGGACCACACGCAATACGCGTTCTAACGTTTCCGGGTTGAAGCGAGCCTGCACGGCGACCTGATGTTGCATCATGATAATTTCTCCAGCATTTGTGAGTTACTGGCACCGGGCGGTACCAACGGCCAGACGTTCTCAAGCTCGTCGATTGAGACATGAAGCAGGTATGGCCCTTCGCTTGACAGCATGGTGTCGAGTGCCGCTTCAACCTGGTCTTTACGGGTGATGTGCTGGCCAGGAATGCCGAAGGCGCTGGCCAGGGTGAGGAAATCGGGGTTGTCGGTCAGGGTCGTTTCGCTGTAACGCTCCTGAAAGAATAGCTGCTGCCACTGGCGAACCATGCCTAAACGCTGGTTATCGAGCAAAACGATTTTCAGCGGTAACTGCTTACGCTTCACGGTGCCGAGCTCCTGGACGTTCATCATGAAGGAGCCGTCACCGGAGATACAGATAACAGTATCGTTCGGGCGGGCAACCTGTGCGCCCACGGCAGCGGGCAGGCCGAAGCCCATCGTGCCTAAGCCGCTCGAGGTGATGAAGTTCTCCGGGCGGGTGTAGGTCATGTGCTGGGCTGACCACATCTGATGCTGGCCGACATCCGTCGTCACCACGCTGTCTGCGGGTTTGCGGTCGGACAACTGTTTCAACAACAGCGGCGCATAGATGGCCTCGCCGGGGTGGTCGTAACGCCAGGCGTGTTCAGCGCGCATATCGGCGGTGTGCTGACGCCATGCGTTGATATCCAGCGGCTGCTCCAGCGCCGGTAACAGCGCGTTGAGATCGCCCTGCAACGCGACATGCGCCTGACGCAGTTTGTTCATCTCCGCCGGGTCGATGTCCATATGGATCACTTTGGCGTTCGGCGCAAAGGTGTTCAGCTTGCCGGTGACGCGGTCGTCAAAACGGGCGCCGACGGCGATGAGCAGGTCACACTCCTGCACCGCCAGGTTTGCCGCTTTGGTGCCGTGCATCCCTAACATGCCCAAATAGTATGGATAGTCCGCGTCGACCGCGCCCAATCCTTTCAGCGTGCAGGTGGCGGGCATTTGCGTTACTGCGATAAATTCGCGCAGGGCAGGAACAGCCTGCGCCATGCCCACGCCGCCGCCTACATACAGCATCGGCTGTTTCGCCTGCGCCAGCATCTGGCGAGCCTCTTCAACCTCCGCATGGGGAAACACGTTGTCGCTTTCAACGGTGGAGAAGTGCGGTTCCAGATCGCCGAGTGCAACCTGAATATCTTTCGGGATATCTACCAGAACCGGGCCAGGACGGCCAGAGCTGGCAACCTCGAACGCTTCGGCCATCACGCGCGGCAGCTCTTCGAGAGACTGAACGAGGAAGCTGTGTTTGGTGCAGGCAAGCGATAAACCGAGCACATCCACTTCCTGGAAAGCATCGGTGCCGATGAACGGAGAGGCCACCTGGCCGGTGATCGCCACCACGGGTACGGAATCGAGCAGCGCGTCAGCCAGGCCGGTGATCAGGTTCGTTGCGCCCGGACCGGAGGTGGCCATACAGACGCCGGTTTTACCGGTCGCACGGGCATAACCGATGGCGGCCATCGCTGCGCCCTGCTCGTGTCGGCACAAGAGGTGTTCCACGCCGCCGTCATACAGTGCATCGTAAATCGGCATAATTGCGCCACCCGGATAACCGAATACGGTTTCGACTCCCTGCGCGCGCAACGCATGTACTACCCATTGTGCCCCATTCATAGTTAGTTCCCCGTCATAAATCTGGAGAAACAGAATTTTGTGCTAGTCGTCATTCTCTGCTCCTCATTTAAGTTTTTTAGTCATAAAAAAACCCCCGGACCTTTCGGTGCGGGGGTCTTAGTTCGTTAAGGCTTGATTTCTAAGCCTTTCCTCGTCCAAGTGCAGCCCCGCACGGTGGGATAATAATCACCACCACGCTAATCACGACCAGGCTAATCACTCGTAGAAGGGCTGTCATTTTCAGTTCTTTTTGCATCTTGTTCGAAGGAATACCTAAAGAGTTACCACAGATATTTCATCTGACACAAGATTTTTTTATGACCCATTTCTGTAGCAGGCGAACTATTTCTTTCAAAATCGTTGTTTTATATAGGGAAAAAATAGAAATGAAGATTTTTCATTTTTTTGTCCTGTTTCATCATGCAAGGCGCGCATGATTTCTTTTCTGCGAGGCCGATTCCACCGACATGTAATGATTACATTTAGGCGCTAAAAGGCTGGAACGAGCGCCGTAATTCAGTGAATTAGCGCTAAACAGGAAAAAATGATGCTGGCATAGTTACCGCCAAGGAGGGGCTTATGTCACTGTCAGTTGTTTATACACGCGCGGCCATCGGCGTGAAGGCACCGCTTATTTCTGTAGAGGTTCATTTAAGTAATGGACTGCCCGGACTGACGCTGGTCGGCTTACCCGAAACGACCGTTAAGGAGGCCAGGGATCGCGTGCGCAGCGCAATTATTAATAGCGGTTATGCTTTTCCGGCGAAGAAGATCACCATCAACCTTGCGCCCGCCGATTTGCCAAAGGAGGGAGGGCGATATGATTTACCTATTGCTATAGCGCTTCTCGCGGCTTCTGAACAGCTCAATACGTCAGGGTTAAGCTCGTGCGAGTTCGTGGGTGAATTAGCGCTTACAGGCGCGTTAAGAGGCGTTCCCGGAGCAATCTCGGGTGCGCTTGAAGCCATACGCGCGGGAAGGCAAATCATTGTGGCCAATGAAAATGCCTCTGAAGTCAGCCTTATCGCCGAAAAGGGGTGTCTTGTCGCGGGACATTTGCAGGAGGTTTGCGCCTGGCTGGAAGGCCGACACGAGCTTGCCGAGCCGCAGGAGAATGAGGAGGTAGTGGCAGATTCACCCGATGACCTCAGCGATATTATGGGTCAGGAACAGGGTAAGCGGGCGTTAGAAATAACGGCCGCGGGTGGGCATAACCTGCTACTGATAGGTCCACCAGGCACGGGGAAAACGATGCTGGCGAGCAGGTTGAGCGGCCTGCTGCCCCCCCTCAATAATCACGAAGCGCTGGAAAGCGCCGCGATATTTAGCCTGGTCAGTTCAATATCGCTGCATAAACAGTGGCGCCGCCGTCCTTTCCGCTCGCCACACCACAGTGCGTCTCTTACCGCGATGGTGGGCGGGGGCTCAATTCCCGGACCGGGTGAAATCTCACTGGCACACAACGGCATTCTGTTCCTGGATGAATTGCCAGAGTTTGAACGCCGCGTGCTGGATGCGTTGCGGGAGCCGATTGAATCCGGCGAAATCCATCTGTCTCGTACACGCGCCAAAATAAGCTACCCTGCGCAGTTTCAGCTGGTCGCCGCGATGAACCCTAGCCCAACGGGCCATTATCAGGGCAACCATAACCGCTGTACGCCGGAGCAGACGCTGCGCTATCTGAGTAAGCTGTCCGGCCCCTTCCTCGACCGTTTTGATTTATCTCTCGAGATCCCCCTGCCACCGCCCGGTCTGCTGAGGCAAACCGGTATCAAAGGCGAAAGCTCAGCAGTGGTGCGAGAACGGGTTATTGCGGCTCAGGCGCGGCAGTATGCCCGTCAGAACAGGCTGAATGCCCGGCTGGATAACAGCGGGATCCGACAGTTTTGCTCTCTCAACGCCGAAGATGCAGGCTGGCTGGAAGAGACACTGACGCGGTTTGGGCTATCCATTCGCGCGTGGCAGCGTTTGTTGAAAGTTGCGCGCACGGTCGCTGACGTGGAGGGCTGCCCCGGAATAGAGAGGCGACATTTGCAGGAGGCATTAAGCTACCGTGCGATCGATCGGCTGCTGTTGCATCTGCAAAAAATGCTGGCATAAAAAAGGGGCCGTAGCCCCTTCTCTTCTTAATCGTCAGACTCGGTGTAGTCTTCTGCACCTTCCATCTGCGGCTTGCCGCCAGACAGCGTATGGAAACGCTTAGGACGCTTAATGCGAGCCATATACTTGATCCATACACGTTCTGCATCAGACTGCGGCTCACGCTCACCACGACAAACAGAGACAAATTGTTTTTCATCTTCGGTTGCCGGTTCGCGCTTACCCAGATCCAGCTCGTTAAAGGCATAACCATGGCGCTCAAGAAGTTGAGCTTCTTTGATAGTGAAATCGCCGTGACGAGAGAACCCGCGCGGATAATGTTTATTATCGAAAAAACGATTAGTCGTCGTAAAGCTTTCCGCCATCCTACACGCTCCTAATTCTTTGGCCGAGCTATTTATGGCGCGGAGTATTAGTTACGCTTGACAGAGTGTAAAACAAAACATTTAAATCATAACGACAAATAATTTTGTGGAGAAAGATGTGGATACGGAATTGCTAAAAACTTTCCTCGAAGTGAGCAGAACGCGACACTTTGGGCGAGCAGCTGAAGCCCTCTACCTGACGCAGTCAGCAGTCAGTTTTCGTATTCGACAGCTGGAAAATCAACTGGGTGTGAACCTTTTTACCCGCCATCGCAACAATATTCGTTTAACCCCGGCCGGTGAAAAGCTATTGCCTTATGCAGAAACCCTGATGAATACCTGGCAGGCAGCGCGAAAGGAGGTTGCGCACACATCCCGGCATAATGAATTCTCGATCGGTGCCAGCGCTTCACTATGGGAATGCATGCTCAGCCAGTGGCTTATGCGGCTATATCGCACACACAACCATCTGCAATTTGAGGCGAGGATTGCGCAACGCCAGTCGCTGGTTAAGCAACTCCACGAGCGGCAGCTTGATCTGCTGATCACCACAGAAGCCCCCAAGATGGATGAATTTAGCAGCCAGATTGTTGGACAGTTTAGCCTGGCGCTCTATGCATCCGAGCCTGCAATGATGAAGGCCGACCTGAATTATTTACGCCTGGAATGGGGGCCTGATTTTCAGCAGCACGAGACGGGGTTAATTGCCAGCGATGATATCCCGCAACTCACGACAAGCTCTGCGGAGATCGCATGCCAGCATCTTCCCACACTGAAAGGCTGTACATGGTTACCTGTTCGCTGGGCGGATAATAAACCTGCACTCCATGTTGTCACCGATTCAACAACGCTCTCCAGGCCGCTGTATGCCATTTGGCTGCAAAACAGCGATAAGCAGTCGCAGATAAAAGATCTGTTAAAAACCAGCATACTGGATTAACGCAAAAGCCTGCGGAAACGCAGGCTGCTTATTCTTCAGGAAGGTGTTGAGCCGTTTTACAGGCAAAAAAAAAATCCTTTGCCGAAGCAAAGGATTCTATATGGCAGGGGCGGAGAGACTCGAACTCGCGACACCCGGTTTTGGAGACCGGTGCTCTACCAACTGAGCTACGCCCCTAAATTTTTTTGCCATTAAGCCTGCCCTTTGGGCAGGCTTAATGTCTTAATAAGTGGCGGAACGGACGGGACTCGAACCCGCGACCCCCTGCGTGACAGGCAGGTATTCTAACCGACTGAACT
>NZ_JADBPZ010000030.1:0-67947 GCF_014893445.1 Enterobacter cloacae complex sp. P29RS
TCGCTGACAGCCCTCAGTCATTTAGAAAGCAACTTTATTGCTTCTGCATAAAAAAATTACTGGGGATCCCTCAGCCCACGGGGAGAGGGGGAAATCAACCGCTCTTCTTGCCCGGCTTTAATCCGCGGTGTAACTCGTTGATGCGCTTCATCGACTTGATGGTGCGCTGCGGCTCGGTGGAGGCGACGGACAGAATAATCATCTCCAGGCACAGCAGCACCGTGCCGTGCAGCGGGATTTTGCCCTTCTCGCCGCCGCGCGGGACGTGGATCACTACGCTTGCCTCTTTGCTAAAGCGCGAGTCAGTGGCGTTGGTCAGCAAAATGGTGGGAATACCCAGGCGCTTCGCTTCGCGCAGCGTGGTCTGTCCCTCCCGGTGCGCGGATTTTTGCGCCATCATTACCAGCACGTCACCGCGCTGTAGGGCAATCAGCTGTTCGGCGAGGCCAATACCGGTGCGGTTGAGCGGGATCGCAGGCAGGCCTATACGGCTAAACAGTCGCGAGGTGTACTCAGCCAGAATGCCGGATGCGCCAATGCCAAAAATAGCGACCTGTCTCGCCTGCGCCAGCAGCGACACCGCCTGCGCCATCGCGTAGCGGTTGCCCGGTTCGGACAACACCGCGCAGGTGTGTTGATGGCCTTCCAGCACAAAATCGATGCTCGCGTCGACGTCGCTGGTAAGCGTGTTTACCGTCGTGGACATCTTCTCGCTGGAGGTGACCACCGGGCCAAACCACTGCTCCAGGGTCTGCTTGAGATCCCGCAGCCCGCCAAACCCAAGCGCCTGAATGGCACGCACCACGGTGGCGTCCGAGGTGTGTAGCACAGCGGCAATCTCCATTGCCGTCTGCTCCATAACCGCTTCACGATTTTCATTGATATAGCTCGCCACCTGCAGCAGGCGCGGCGTCAGCTGGTGCGCCCGCGAGCGGAGGCGGTCGCCGTAGACATCAATTTTTCGGATCATCTTGCGGCCTCCGGCAGCGGACGGCCCGCTATCTGCGACTGCACCTGCGCGGCCATCAGCCCCAGCGAGGCAAATGAATTTGAGATCGCTTCCTCGCGGGAGATGAGCACGTAATGCCCGGTTCGGCAGGCGTTGAGAAACTGACACCAGCCCGGCATCACCGCATCCATCGCCGCCAGCTCGTCCTGCGGTTTTCCGCCGGTGTCCCCGCGCCAGGTTGCAAAGACAAAATCAGCATCCAGCTCCGGCAGACGCTCGGCGCTGACGTCGATGCGCCCGCCCTCCGGGATGCTCTCAATCAGCGGCGGGAACCTGAACCCTGCGTCGCGCAGCACGCGCCCAAGCGAGTGGTAGCTGTGCATGGCGTTGATTTTGCCCTGATTGGCCTGAATCACCGAGACGGTCAGTTTGCTCGTATCGATGGTCGCCTTTAGCGCCTCGATCTGCTCCTGATAGCGACGCTCCAGAATCTTCAGCCGCGTCTCTGTCCCGGTAAGCTGCGCCAGCTTGCGGTAGATCTCCGGCGCGCCGCCGTCGAGGTGATCGATACTCACCGTCGGGGCAATTTTTTCCAGCTGTTCGACCGGCGTGTTGCGGGTCGGCTCGGTGATGATAAGATCCGGCTTCGCCGCGGCGATGGCTTCAATATCGATATCGGCGGTGCCGATGAATGTGATGTCGGAATTATCAAAATCGATGCCCGTCAGCATGCCGCTGGAGCGCAGAAAATGGCTGCCGTCCGGTCGGGTACGGCCATGGCTGGCAACCGGCGGTACGCCAAGCTCGATCAGCGGAATGGTGATATCCAGGTCGTGCAGGGACACAATCCGCTTCGGGTTAACCGGCACCACCACTTTGCGGTTCAGGTCGTCAGTAAACGTCTGCGTTGGCTCTGCGGCTCCTGCAGCAAAACCCACCAGCACCAGCATTGCAAAAAATACGCGCATTTCTATCCCCTAAAATCGATCCCGACGCTGCCAGAGCAGCAGCAGGAAAAACGGTCCGCCAATCAGTGAAATGACAATTCCCGCCGGCAGCTGCAACGGGAGAAATGCCAGCCGCCCGACGTTATCCGCCAGCAGCACCAGCAGCGCGCCCAGTACGGCACTTCCCGTCAGCAGTGCCGTTTGCCCTCCGCGCAGCAGCAGGCGCGCCATGTGCGGGGCAATCAGCCCGACAAAGCCGATACTCCCCACGCAGGAGACGCAGGCCGCGGTGAGCACCACGGGGGCAAACACGCGCAGCAGCGCGAGGCGTGAAGTCCGCACGCCCAGCCCCGTCGCAATGTGGTTGCCGAGCAAGGCTACGTCTGCGGCGCGCGCGGTAAAGAGCAGCAGCGCAAACGCCGGCACTGTCCAGGCAGCAGCGATGCTGACCAGCGTCCAGCTTGCCGCATGCAGACTCCCCGCCAGCCACAGCATCGCCGTCTGGACGTCGCGCACGTCGGCGGTCGTCATAAAGACCCCCATCGCGGCGGCAAACGCCCATGACACGCCGATGCCGATCAGGATGAATCGCGGGCGCGAGATATCACGCGCCAGCGCCACTACCAGCAGCGCGGTCAGCAGCCCACCGGCCATGCCGATAAGTGGACGCCAGTACGGCCCCAATCCCGGAAACTGAAAAATCAGCAGCAGCACCGCCGCGCTACAGCCCTCTTTCACGCCGATAAGTCCGGGGTCAGCAAGGCCGTTGCGGGTAATGGACTGCATGGCCGCCCCCGCCATGCCGAGCATCGCGCCGCACAGCACCGCCATCAGCAGGCGCGGCAGGCGGATATCCATCACAATGTAATGCGCATCCGCCGTCAGACGTTCAGGATAAAACAGCGCACGTCCGATGGCGGAAGCAGGAATGGGCAGCGAGCCGTGCGTCAGGCCAAAACTTAGCAGCAGTAAAACGGCAAGGGTTAAAACGGTCAGATACAGCAGCGCCCTCGGGCGAACCAGCGCCGAGAAGGAGGAAAATCGTACTGCCCTCAATCCAGCCCGGTTCATTTGAACATCCTTGACGCCATAAGGATAAAGACCGGCGCGCCGACCAGCGCAGTCATCACGCCGGTTGCCAGCTCATACGGCGTAAACAGCGTGCGGGCGGCGATATCCGCCATCAGCAGAACCAGCGCCCCGCACAGGGCTGAGAGCGGCACCATCACGCGCAGGTCCACCGATACCAGACGGCGAATCAGCTGCGGCACCACGAGTCCGATAAACCCGATCGGTCCGGCAACTGAAACCGCCGCGCCGCACAGCAGGGCGATGGCCAGCAGCGCGAGCAGGCGCGTTTTCATCAGCGACACGCCAAGCCCCTGCGCCATTCTGTCCCCCAGCGCCAGCATGTTCAGCGACGGCGACAGCCAGAGCGCCAGCGCAAAACCCACGGCAGCGGCCCCCGCGGCGCTAGCGGTCGTCTCGCCGATGACTCCCGCCACATCCCCCGCAAGCCAGGTCCGCATGGCCAGCAGCGTCTGTTCATCCAGAATCAACACCGTGGCGGTTATCGATGAGGCAAATGCCGACATCGCCACGCCGCACAGCGTGACTTTCATCGGCGTGAGACCGGTACGCCCGGATGAGGAGAACGTTAGCACCAGCAAAAAGAGCGCGGCGGCGCCGGCTGCGGCTATCAGAGGGCGGCCAAACGGCAGCGACAGCCCGAGGGCACTCGTCAGCACCACCGCCAGCGCCGCCCCTGCATTTAGCCCCAGGATATGCGGCTCGCCGAGCGGGTTGCGGATCACTGACTGCAGCAGCACGCCCGCGACGCCGAGCGCCGCGCCCGTCACCAGGGCGGCGCACAGTCGCATCAAGCGCAGCCTGACGATCACGCTATGCTCAAAATTGCGCGGGTCGAAGTGGAAAAATGCGTCTACTACCGTCCGGGGGGCGATAACGCGCGCCCCGATGCTCAGGTGCGCAATCGCGCCTGCCAGAAGCAGCAGCGTAAAGAGAATAAAGGCCACAGACGTGCGCATCATGGTTTGTCGACAGCCTGACGGAACGGCATAAAGAACGGCTTGCCGGTCAACGGGTTAACCGACATATGCACGTCGACATCAAACACCGCTTTGATCAGCTCCGGCGTGCAGGCGTCGCCCTCATGCAGTACCCCCTCAACCTTTCCCTGACGTAAAAAGACCAGCGAATCACCGTAGTTCACGGCGAAGTTGAGATCGTGCAGAACCACCACCACGGTGCGCCCGTGCCGGCGCGTCAGCGTGTGCAGCAGTTCGAGGATCTCCACCTGGTAGCGAAGATCGAGGTACGTCGTGGGTTCATCCAGCAGGATATAGGGCGTTTGTTGCGCCAGTACCATGGCGATCCAGCAGCGCTGGCGCTGGCCGCCGGACAGGCTTTCAACCAGATGATGGGCAAACTCTGCCGTTCCGGTCAGGCGTAACGCCTCTTCCACGGCCCGCTCGTCTTCTTCGCTCCACTGGCGCATCACGTTCTGCCAGGGGAAACGTCCGCGCGAGACCAGCTCAAATACGGTTAACCCTTCTGGAAGCAGCGGAGACTGCGGCAGGATCCCGAGCTGGCGGGCGACCGCTTTGGTTGGCTGCGAGTGGATGGCTTTGCCGTCCAGCACCGCGCTGCCGCCGAGCGGCTGAAGCAGCCGCGCGAGGGTACTTAACAGCGTCGATTTTCCGCAGCCGTTTGCGCCCACCAGAACAGTCATTTTCTGCTGGGGGATCGCAAGGGAGATATCATCAACGATGATTTTTTTCTGGTAACCCGCGGAGAGGTTCTCAAGAACCAGTCCCGGCTTTTTGATGTAGTGAGCCACGTGAACGCCAACGTAAGAAAAAAAACCAACAAATAAAAATAAAACTCATTCTCTTTTGTGAGTTTGCCGCCGCGCCATGTAGTAGTCAAGCGAAGATACACCCTGTAAACCCCAGGGATAATTGAGCATCTCTGCACAAATTAAAATTCATTTTTATCAACTATTTTCAATGCCTTAAACAAGAAACCAACGCGTATTAGCCAGAGAGAAACCTCTGTAGCGAAATTTTTATTTATTCCATTTACTACTACACCCCCTCATGCTTGAATGATTCTCAATTACAAGTCCGATGCCGTAGAGGCTAACGGACAGACCGTAAGGGCAATGACTCACACATTCTTCCGCGAGCATTTCATCGCAGGATATTTTGGGAAAACAGATGTAATGGCCAAGTTCACACCTTCATTCGCCGGGGTAAAAGGGCGCGCGCTCTTTTCACTCCTGTTCATGGCGCCTCTGGTGCACGCAGCAGCAAAAGACGGTGAGACGCTTACCGTCACTGCCGACCCTTACGCTTCCACCGACGCCACCAGCGGCTATCAGCCCCTGAACACCTCCACCGCCACGCTGACCAACATGCCGATGCTGGACATCCCGCAGGTGGTCAATACCGTCAGCGATAAAGTGCTGGAAGACCAAAACGCGACCACGCTCGACGAGGCGCTGTATAACGTCAGCAACGTGGTGCAGACCAACACCCTGGGCGGCACGCAGGATGCTTTCGTGCGCCGTGGCTTCGGCGCAAACCGCGACGGCTCGATCATGACCAACGGCCTGCGCACCGTGCTGCCGCGCAGCTTCAATGCCGCAACCGAGCGCGTGGAGGTGTTAAAAGGCCCGGCCTCGACCCTTTACGGTATTCTCGACCCCGGCGGCCTGATTAACGTGGTGACCAAACGCCCGGAGAAAACCTTCGGCGGCTCGATTTCTGCCACATCAACCAGCTTTGGCGGCGGTACCGGACAGTTTGACGTCACCGGTCCGATTGAAGGTACGCGTCTGGCCTATCGCCTGACGGGGGAGTATCAGGACGAGGATTACTGGCGTAATTTCGGCACCGAACGCAGCACCTTTATTGCCCCGTCTTTGACCTGGTTCGGCGATGATGCCACCGTGACCGTGCTCTATTCGCATCGCGACTATAAAACGCCGTTCGATCGCGGAACGATCTTCGATCTCAACACCAAAAAGGCCGTCGACGTCGATCGCAAAACCCGCTTTGATGAGCCATTTAACGTGACCGACGGTCAGTCCGACCTCGCTCAGCTTAACGCGGAGTATCGCCTTAACAGCCAGTGGACCGCGAAGTTCGACTACAGCTACAGCCAGGATAAGTACAGCGATAACCAGGCTCGCGTGATGGCCTACGATTCAAAAACCGGCAACCTGACCCGCCGCGTGGATGCGACCCAGGGTTCGACCCAGCGTATGCACACAACGCGGGCAGATTTGCAGGGGAACGTGGACATCGCGGGCTTTTACAATGAGATCCTGACCGGCGTGTCGTATGAGAATTACGATCTGCTGCGTACGGACATGATCCGTTGTAAGAACGTTAAGGATTTCAATATTTACAACCCGAGCTATGGCAGCCTCGGCAAGTGCACCACCGTCTCGGCATCCGACAGCGATCAAACCATCAAGCAGGAGAGCTACTCCGCTTACGCGCAGGACGCGCTGTACCTGACCGATAAATGGATCGCCGTTGCCGGACTGCGCTACCAGTATTACACCCAGTACGCGGGCAAAGGCCGTCCGTTTAACGTCAACACCGACAGCCGCGACGACCAGTGGACGCCGAAGCTGGGCCTGGTATACAAGCTCACGCCGGCAGTCTCCCTGTTTGCTAACTATTCCCAGACGTTTATGCCGCAGTCGTCCATTGCGAGCTACATCGGCGACCTGCCGCCGGAAACGTCGAACGCGTATGAAATAGGCGCTAAATTCGACCTGTTCGACGGCATTACTGCCAACATCGCGCTGTTTGATATCCACAAGCGCAACGTGCTGTACACCGAGAGCATCGGTGATGAAACCGTCGCCAAAACCGCGGGCCGCGTGCGCTCGCAGGGTGTCGAAGTGGATCTCGCCGGATCGCTGACCGAGAACACCAACATTATCGCCAGCTACGGCTATACCGATGCGAAGGTGCTGGAAGACCCGGACTACGCGGGCAAACCGCTGCCAAACGTGCCGCGCCATACCGGCTCCCTGTTCCTGACGTACGATATTCACAATGCGTTTGCCGGGAATACGCTGACAATTGGCGGCGGCGGGCACGGCGTGAGCCGTCGTTCAGCGACTAACGGTGCGGATTATTATCTGCCGGGCTATTTCGTGGCGGATGCATTTGCGGCGTACAAAATGAAGCTGCAATATCCGGTGACGCTACAGGTGAACGTGAAGAATCTGTTTGATAAGACCTACTACACGTCGTCGATTGCGACCAACAACCTGGGCAACCAGATTGGCGACCCGCGTGAAGTGCAGTTTACGGTGAAGATGGAGTTTTGACGTCAGTGCGAGGCGTTCCCCTCACACTAACCCTCTCCCCAGAGGGGCGAGGGGATCGATCGTAGGCCCGGTAAGCGCAGCGCCACCGGGCAAAAAAAAGCCCTGCATCGCAGGGCTTTTTCAGCATCAGGCCTCAATATCCGCCATATCGCCTTTCTCCTGCAGCCAGTTACGTCGGTCTTCCGAACGTTTCTTGGCAAGGAGCATATCCATCATGGCGTTGGTTTGCTGTTCGTCTTCGTCGCTGATCGTCAGCTGCACCAGACGGCGCGTGTTCGGATCCAACGTCGTTTCGCGAAGCTGCATCGGGTTCATCTCGCCCAGCCCTTTAAAGCGCTGCACGTTCGGTTTGCCCTTCTTGCGCTTCAGCTGTTCCAGCACGCCCGCTTTCTCTTCTTCCGTCAGCGCATAGTAAACTTCTTTGCCAAGGTCGATACGGTACAGCGGCGGCAGCGCCACGTGGACGTGACCGTTTTTCACCAGCGTGCGGAAGTGCTTCACGAACAGCGCACAGAGCAGCGTGGCGATGTGCAGACCATCGGAGTCCGCATCCGCGAGGATACAGATCTTGCCGTAGCGCAGCTGGCTCAGATCGTCGCTGTCCGGATCGATGCCGATCGCCACCGAGATATCGTGTACTTCCTGCGAGGCCAGCACTTCATCAGAAGAGACCTCCCAGGTATTCAGGATCTTACCCTTGAGCGGCATGATCGCCTGATATTCACGATCGCGCGCCTGCTTGGCCGATCCGCCCGCCGAGTCCCCTTCCACCAGGAACAGCTCGGTGCGGTTGAGATCCTGCGCGGTACAATCCGCCAGCTTGCCCGGCAGCGCGGGGCCGCTGGTCAGTTTTTTACGCACCACTTTCTTCGCCGCGCGCAGACGACGCTGGGCGCTGGAGATCGCCATTTCAGCCAGCATTTCTGCGGCCTGAACGTTCTGGTTCAGCCACAGGGTAAACGCATCTTTCACCACGCCGGAAACAAACGCCGCACACTGGCGTGACGACAGGCGCTCTTTAGTCTGACCGGCAAACTGCGGATCCTGCATTTTCACGGAAAGCACGTAGGCGCAGCGGTCCCAGATATCTTCTGCGGAAAGCTTCACGCCGCGCGGCAGAATGTTGCGGTATTCGCAGAACTCGCGCATCGCATCCAGCAGACCCTGACGCAGGCCGTTGACGTGCGTCCCACCGAGCAGCGTTGGGATCAGGTTGACGTAGCTTTCCGTCAGCAGCTCACCGCCTTCAGGTAGCCACAGCAGCGCCCAGTCCACCGCCTCGGTATCACCTTCGAAATTCCCGACGAACGGTTTTTCCGGCAGGGTCGGCAGGCCGTTAACCGCTTCGCACAGGTAGTCGTTCAGACCCTTTTCGTAGCGCCAGCTCTGTTCGGTGTTGTTAACGTGATCTTTAAAGGTGATTTCTACGCCTGGGCACAGCACCGCTTTGGCTTTCAGCAGGTGCGTCAGGCGGGAAACAGAAAAGCGTGGGCTGTCGAAGAAGCTTTCGTCAGGCCAGAAATGGACGCTGGTGCCGGTGTTGCGTTTACCGCACGTCCCGACGACCTGCAAATCCTGCACTTTTTCGCCGTTTTCAAACGCGATGTTATACACCTGGCCGTCGCGACGGACGTTCACTTCCACGCGCTTTGACAGGGCGTTAACCACAGAGATCCCCACGCCGTGCAAGCCGCCAGAGAACTGGTAGTTTTTGTTGGAGAACTTACCGCCCGCATGCAGACGGCAGAGGATCAGCTCAACGGCAGGAACCCCCTCTTCCGGGTGAATATCCACCGGCATGCCGCGGCCATCGTCGATGACTTCCAGCGACTGATCGGCGTGCAGGATAACGTCCACGCGTTTGGCATGACCTGCCAGCGCTTCGTCCACACTGTTATCAATTACTTCCTGGCCCAGGTGGTTTGGGCGCGTCGTATCGGTGTACATCCCCGGGCGGCGGCGAACCGGCTCAAGCCCGGTGAGTACCTCAATGGCATCAGCGTTATAGGTTTGCGTCATGATTTAAGCTAGCAATTCGCATTGATTGTCAGTGGCTGTGCAGTCCAAGAAAATCGACAATCTGGGTGAAATGATCTTCAAAGCCCGTGAAAGCATGGTTTCCGCCCTCTTCTACAGTCTGGCGGCAGGATGCGTAATACGCCACTGCCTGGCGGTAATCCAGCACTTCATCTCCCGTCTGTTGCAGCAGCCAGATAAGATCGGGCGCTTCAAGCGGGTCGACCTGCATAACTTTGAGATCGTAAATATGGCGTGACTCTAGCACATATTGTTGGCCGGTGTAGGGGTTCTCGTTTTCGCCAAGAAAGTCCCTTAACAGCTCAAATGGCCGGACCGCCGGGTTAACGACGACAGCGGGCACCATAAAGCATTGCGACAGCCAGGTGGCGTAGTAGCCGCCGAGGGACGAGCCAACAACGCCAAACGATTCGCCGCCGTGTTCAAGCACAATCGATTCCAGCATTTCTGCCGCGTTCGCCGGATAAGGGGGCAGCTGCGGAATAATCATCTCCACGTGCGGATGATGTTCGCTCAGCCACTGGCGAAACTGCGTCGCCTTTGCGGAACGCGGAGAACTGTTGAACCCGTGCAGATAGAGGAGCGTCGACATCAATAGCCTTCTGAAGCGGTATCCGGGCGGAACTGCGCGCCAGCCAGACGGCACACTTCGGTGGTCAGCGAGCCGTCGGCATGCAGGTCCAGCCAGCGCCAGCCCGGTGCGATGGTGTCCAGCGTGAAGTTAGCGCAATGGGGCTTGAACTGCACGCAGGTGGACGGCGTCGCGAGCAGGCGGCGACCGTTCCAGTCGAGATCCTGTTCCTGGTGAATGTGCCCACACAGCAAATTTTTCACGCGCGGGAATTTCGCCAGCACGCTATCCAGCGCCGCAGAGTTGCGTAAGCTGTGCTGATCAAGCCAGCTACAGCCCGCCGGCAGCGGATGATGATGCAGTAACAGCAGCGTATTACGATTCGGTTCGGCGGCCAGTTTTGTCTCCAGCCAGTCAAGCTGATAGTCGCTCAACTCACCGTGCGGAACGCCAAACACCTGACTGTCGAGGAGCAGAATTTGCCACTGGTCCCCCGTAAAGACACATTTTGCCGGCGAAATCCCCGCCTCCTGAAGCGAACTGTACATGGCGGGCTGAAAATCGTGATTGCCCGGTAGCCAGACGCAAGGCACACTAAAGCTCGCAATTCCTTCGGCGAAATGCTGATAGGCTGCGGAGGATTGATCCTGCGCCAGATCGCCTGTCGCGACGATCAGATCGCATGGCCGCTTTTCAGCATGGATCGCGTCAAGAACCGCCTGATAACTCTCCCAGGTGTTCACGCCCAGAAGCGTCTCATGCTTTTCGGCAAAAAGGTGGGTGTCGGTGATTTGTAATATCCTGACTGGCGCCCCACCAGCAACAGTCAGGTTCAACAGGCTTTCCAAATGGTGTCCTTAGGTAGGTTTATGACGCTAACAAACCGGAATCGCCATTGCTCCATGTGCTAAACAATATCTTAGCCAGTCGGCTAAAAACTGGTTAATTTGATGCTTTTCGTCGCGTTGATGCAACTTTTTATTCGGATAATCATACCGCGCTTTGAAGCGAAAGATCTGCTGGCTTGAACACACTTCAGCGACCATCGCATCATGATAAAGACGTACCGTCATTGACGGCAGGCTCCAGTAGCTGATGCTCGGCGCCGTTTGCTCAATCTCCACCAGCGTAGTGTAGCGCGTTGATTCTGTTATCGTTAACCGATACTGCGCGTTGCTCACCTGATAGCTTACCGTTTCGCCGGGCGCGTCGTTTCGCGGCAGCAGGCGGCGCAGCTGGGCGAAATTGGTTTCGCACAGGCGCATCATTTCTGGGAAGTCAGGTGTATAGCGCTTCATTTTTTCCACTCGTTTCGTAAATTCTGATGATGCAGTTGCAGCCATTGCAAGGCGATGACAGACGCTGCGTTGTCGATTAAACCCTCTTCTACCCATTGGTAAGCCTGCTCCCGACTCACCACATGAACCCGAATATCTTCGTTTTCATCTGCCAGACCGTGGATCCCTTTCGCTGTCGTGGCGTCCACTTCGCCCACCATAATAGATGAGCGTTCCGTTGTTCCCCCCGGACTTGCCAGGTAGCTCAACACCGGTTTCGTCCGACCGATCGCCAGGCCTGCCTCTTCCAGCGCCTCGCGGCGAGCGACGTCTTCGACCGACTCACCCTCCTCGATCATCCCGGCCACCATCTCCAGCAACCACGGCGTTTCGCTGGTATCATACGCCGCAATACGGACCTGCTCGACCAGCACGACTTCATCACGCACTGGGTCAAAGGGTAGCAAGACTGCCGCATGCCCGCGCTCAAAAATTTCGCGTTTGATTTCACCGCTCATTTCACCGTTAAACAGGCGATGCCTGAAACGGTAAAGTTCCATTGAAAAAAAACCGCTATAAAGCGTTTCTCGTGCAATAATTTCTACATCGTTTTTGGCGAAGGTGACAGGCACGTTTTCTGGTTTTTGCATCGGTCGAGTCCTGGTAGCAATGGTGATGAAATTGTGAATTTCAAGGCTGTTTGGCTGCCGTTTGTATGGCTATATGGTAGATTGGAGCAAATTACCGCCAGATGGCACGTTACGCCAACCTTTTGGTGTGGATGATTCTGTTAGAATCGGCAATTATTTTTAATTAGATCAGCGCTAATACTGCTTCACAACAAGGAATGCAAATGAAGAAATTGCTCCCCATCCTTATCGGCCTGAGCCTGACGGGCTTCAGTGCAATGAGCCAGGCAGAGAACCTGTTACAGGTCTACCAGCAGGCACGTCTGGGCAACCCTGATTTACGTAAATCAGCGGCCGATCGTGATGCTGCGTTTGAAAAGATTAACGAAGCACGTAGTCCACTGCTGCCGCAGTTAGGCTTAGGTGCAGATTATACCTACACTAACGGTTTTCGCGATAACAATGGCATCGACTCGAATGCCACCAGCGCCTCTTTACAGCTTACACAGACCCTGTTCGACATGTCCAAATGGCGTGAACTGAGTTTGCAGGAAAAGAGCGCAGGCATTCAGGATGTCACCTATCAGACCGATCAGCAAACGCTGATCCTGAATACCGCGACCGCCTATTTCCAGGTGCTGAGCGCGATTGACGCGCTCTCCTATACCGAAGCGCAGAAACAGGCGATTTACCGTCAGTTAGATCAAACCACCCAGCGTTTTAATGTGGGTCTGGTTGCGATCACTGACGTGCAGAACGCCCGTTCACAGTACGATACCGTACTGGCTAACGAAGTGACCGCACGTAACAACCTCGACAACGCACTGGAAGCACTGCGTCAGGTCACCGGTAACTACTATCCTGAGCTGGCCTCTCTGAACGTGGACAGTTTCAAAACGGACAAACCGCAGGCGGTTAATGCTCTGCTGAAAGAAGCGGAAAACCGTAACCTGACCTTATTGCAGGCGCGCCTGAGCCAGGATCTGGCACGCGAGCAGATCCGCCTTGCACAGGATGGTCACCTGCCAACCCTGAGCCTGAGCGCCTCTACCGGCGTATCGGATACCAGCTACAGCGGGTCTAAAACGACGTCTCAGGCCTATGACGACAGCAACGTTGGCCAGAACAAAGTGGGCCTCAGCTTCTCTCTGCCGCTGTACCAGGGCGGGATGGTTAACTCTCAGGTGAAACAGGCGCAATACAACTTTGTGGGTGCCAGCGAGCAGCTGGAAAGCGCGCACCGCAACGTGGTGCAGACCGTGCGTTCTTCCTTTAACAACGTCAATGCCTCTATCAGTAGCATCAACGCTTACAAACAGGCCGTTGTCTCTGCGCAAAGCTCTCTGGACGCGATGGAAGCAGGCTACTCCGTCGGTACGCGTACCATCGTTGACGTGTTAGACGCAACGACCACGCTGTATAACGCGAAACAGCAGCTTTCCAGCGCACGTTACCAGTACCTGATTAACCAGCTGAACATCAAGCAGGCGCTGGGTACGCTGAACGAGCAGGATCTGCAAATGCTGAACAGTACGCTGGGTAAACCGGTATCCACGTCGCCTGACAGCGTGGCGCCGGAAAATCCAGAGCAGGATGCCGCGGTTGATAACTTCAACGCTAACGGCAGCGCCCCGGTTGCACAGCCAGCGGCAGCACGCAGCACCTCACCTGCCAGCAGCGGCACGAATCCGTTCCGCAACTAAGTGTGTCATCAGGCCCAGTGCGGCCTGATGCCCTCACCCCAGCCCTCTCCCACAGGGAGAGGGAGCACATTAATCCCCCCCCGAACGTAAGCCAACGTAAAGATCCCCCGGATTTCGCCCCTCTTCGCTTCATTTTCAACCACTCATCCTCTATCCTGAGCGTTAATACCCCTGGGTCCTGGAAGACAAATATGAAACGGACAAAAACGATGAATCACGCGTCGTTCCGCAAAAGCTGGAACGCACGCCACCTGACACCTGTCGCGCTGGCGGTCACCGCCGTCTTTATGCTGGCAGGCTGTGAGCAAAGCGACGAAACGGTGTCGCTCTATCAAAACGTTGACGATTGTGCGAGCGCAACCGGTAAAGCCGCCGAGTGTACGACGGCCTATAACAACGCCCTGAAAGAGGCAGAACGTACCGCGCCGAAATATGCCTCTCGCGAAGACTGTGTAGCCGAATTCGGCGAAGGCCAGTGCCAGCAGGCTCCTGCTCAGGCAGGTATGGCGCCGGAAAACCAGGCGCAGGCACAGTCCAGCGGTAGCTTCTGGATGCCTCTGATGGCGGGTTATATGATGGGCCGTCTGATGAGCGGCGGCGCGGGCTACCAGCAGCAACCGCTGTTTAGTTCTAAAAACCCAAACAGCCCGGCGTACGGTAAATACACCGATGCCACCGGCAAGGGTTACGGTGCGGCAACGCCTGGCCGTACGATGACCGTACCGAAAACCGCGATGGCACCGAAACCAGCCACTACCAGCACCATTACCCGTGGCGGCTTCGGTGAGTCTGTGGCGAAACAAACCACCATGCAGCGTAGTGCGACCGGCTCTTCGACTCGCTCAATGGGCGGCTGATCATGGAACGAGTCAGTATTGTCGAGCGCCCGGACTGGCGCGAAAAAGCCACCGAATACGGTTTCAACTTTCACACCATGTACGGCGAGCCGTACTGGTGTGAAGACGCTTACTATAAGCTCACGCTCGCGCAGGTCGAAAAGCTTGAAGAGGTGACCGCAGAACTGCACCAGATGTGCCTGAAGGTGGTAGAGAAAGTCATCGACAGCGATGAGCTGATGACCAAATTCCGCATTCCGAAGCACACCTGGAGCTTTGTTCGTCAGTCCTGGAAAACGAACCAGCCTTCGCTCTACTCTCGCCTCGATTTGGCATGGGATGGCGTGGGTGAACCGAAGCTTTTAGAAAACAACGCAGATACGCCAACCTCCCTGTACGAAGCCGCGTTCTTCCAGTGGATCTGGCTGGAAGATCAGGCGAATGCCGGAAACTTGCCGGAAGGCAGCGACCAGTTCAACAGCCTTCAGGAAAAACTGATTGAGCGTTTCGCCGAACTGCGTGAACAGCACGGTTTCAACCTGTTGCACCTCGCCTGCTGTCGCGATACCGAAGAAGATCGCGGTACGGTTCAGTATTTGCAGGACTGCGCAGCCGAAGCGGAAGTGGCGACGGAATTCCTCTATATCGAAGAGATCGGTTTAGGTGAAAAAGGTCAGTTTACGGACACACAGGATCAGGTGATCAGCAACCTGTTCAAGCTCTACCCGTGGGAATACATGCTGCGCGAAATGTTTTCTACCAAGCTGGAAGACGCCGGTGTGCGCTGGCTGGAACCAGCCTGGAAGAGCATTATCTCCAATAAAGCCCTGCTGCCAATGCTGTGGAAGATGTTCCCGAACCACCCGAACCTGCTGCCTGCTTACTTTGCCGAAGATGATTTCCCGCCGATGGAGAAATACGTCGTTAAGCCAATCTTCTCCCGTGAAGGCGCGAACGTCTCGATTATCGAAAACGGTAAAACGCTGGAAGCGGTTGAAGGGCCGTACGGTGAGGAAGGGATGATCGTCCAGGCGTTTTATCAACTGCCGAAGTTTGGCGACAGCTATACGCTGATCGGCAGCTGGCTTATTAACGATCAGCCTGCCGGGATTGGTATTCGCGAAGATCGCGCGCTGATTACGCAGGATCTGTCGCGTTTCTACCCGCATATTTTTATTGAATAAGACTTGCCGGGTGGCGGCTTCGCCTTACCCGGCCTACATGTTGAGCGCAGGCCCGGTAAGCGCAGCGCCACCGGGCATGTTTTACCCCACCTGCACCGACAGCATACTCAAGCTCCCCATCTCAATACCGTCGACCGGTGTTGTAATAACCTCCTGACCGTCCCATGCGCCTAATACATACAGCAATGGCAAGAAGTGTTCCGGCGTCGGGTTAGAGAGCGAACCGCCGTCGTGATCCAGATAGTTCACCAAAGGGTGCCGTTCGACCGGCCCTTGCCAGGTCAGGTTGTCTTTTACATAGTCATTAAAGGCTGTTGCCCAAGGGTACGGCGTATTTTCACCGTGCCAGCGTACCGTACGCAGGTTATGCACCACGTTGCCACTGGCAATCAGCATGATGCCCTCATCACGAAGCGAAGCCAGCTTACGCCCCATCTCCATGTGCCAGGCAGCCGGTTTGGTGCTGTCGATACTCAGTTGCACCATCGGGATATCCGCATCAGGATACATCTTAATCAGCACGCCCCACGAGCCATGGTCAAAGCCCCAGGCTTCTTTGTCCAGCGCAACCGGAACAGGGGCGAGCAGATCAACCAGCCGCTGCGCCAGCTCAGGCGAACCGGGGGCCGGATAATGCGTATCGTATAGCGCCTGCGGAAAACCGCCAAAATCATGGATCGTTTTTGGCGCTTCCATGGCCGTCACGCCGGTACCCCGGGTAAACCAGTGCGCAGAGACCACCACAATTGCCTTCGGACGCGGTAACGTCTTACCCAGTTGACACCAGGCGCGGGTATAGACGTTATCTTCCAGAACGTTCATGGGGCTGCCATGGCCTAAAAACAGTGCTGGCATACGAGAAGGAGACATGGTGATATCCTTAGAGGAAGTGACAAAGTGATGGGCCTACATTACGCGCATTCAGGTGAAGATGAACGTAGATAACCGTGAAGATCATCATCAGGAAATTTGAATGCCAGATATCGCTTAAGGAGAATGCATGTCAGTACCTTTGATTTTGACCTTACTTGCTGGCGCCGCGACCTTTATCGGTGCGTTCCTTGGGGTACTCGGTCAAAAACCCTCTAATCGCCTGCTGGCCTTCTCGCTGGGTTTCGCCGCCGGGATCATGCTGCTTATCTCGCTGATGGAGATGCTGCCCGCCGCGCTTCACGCCGAAGGGATGTCGCCTGTTCTGGGCTATGGCATGTTTATCATTGGCCTGCTGGGTTATTTTGCACTCGACCGTATCCTTCCTCACGCGCACCCGCAGGATCTAATGCAAAAAAGCGTTGCCCCCATCCCTGGCAATATCAAACGCACGGCCATTCTGCTGACGCTGGGTATCAGCCTGCATAACTTTCCGGAAGGTATCGCCACCTATGTCACGGCCAGCAGCAACCTGGAAATGGGTTTTGGTGTCGCGCTGGCCGTTGCTTTGCACAATATTCCTGAAGGACTTGCCGTTGCCGGGCCCGTTTATGCCGCCACGGGTTCAAAACGTACAGCTGTCTTTTGGGCGGGTATCTCCGGGATGGCTGAAATTCTCGGCGGCGTGCTGGCGTGGCTGATCCTCGGTAGCCTCGTATCCCCGGTTGTAATGGCTGCAATTATGGCTGCCGTGGCCGGGATTATGGTCGCGCTATCTGTCGATGAGCTGATGCCGCTGGCAAAAGAGATCGATCCCAACAATAACCCAAGCTACGGCGTGCTGTGTGGAATGTCAGTGATGGGGATGAGTCTGGTTCTGCTACAAACGGCAGGTATAGGTTAAGAATTAATGCCTCCGTTTCATACGGAGGCATTATACTATTCAAAATAACAATCCTATATATTTACCCTATAATAACCCACCAAATATAAACCCATTAGAATTTCAAAAAAAGGCGTCTCTTAAGATAGCCTGAAAATATTAATTAAAAGCACCTACAAATATATTTAAGTCACGTTAATCGCGTATTCCCACCCCAATCCGTATACTTTGCAAGTATTCTGAAATTAATATTCACATTATGAATCACTCTGAAAAAGGATATTTCCATGTATATGGGTAAGAAATTACTGTTAGCAGCGGCTATGGCTGGCATTGTGTCGGGTTCTGCTTTTGCTGAAGATCAAGGCTCTGGCAAAATCAAATTCAAAGGTGTTGTTATTGACGCACCGTGCAGCATCGCACCAGACAGCGTTGATAAAGAAGTCGATCTGGGTGAAGTGACTACGGCCGTTATCAACGCCAACAAAAAATCCACGCCGGTTCCGGTCGATATTAATCTGGAAAACTGCCAGCTTGACGATCCGGCAGACGAAACCGACACGCCAATTACCAAAGTGGATGTCACCTTCACCAGCGCAGCGACAGACGCGACGGACACCAGCCTGATGAGTAACACCTATGCAAGTGGTGCGCAGAACGTGGGTGTACGTCTGCTGGATAATGCGGAGGCTGCTATCACGCTGGGAGAATCCAACGAGGTTGAGTTGCTGGCAGGATCAACCACCCAGACGCTGCATTTCAAAGCGGTTATGGAAGTCCCCACGGGTAAAACTGCGACGGCAGGCCAGGTTGAAGCCACGGCTAACTACGTCCTGTTGTACAAATAATTCTGTTACGTAACAGTATTAGCCGACTGGTAATTCATGCCGGTCGGCATCCTTTATATATTCGAGTAACAGGATGATGACGTACAAATTACAATGGATAATCATCATTGCATCCCTGTTAATGACGAGACTTACCTCTGCCACTGAATTTAATATAAACGCCATCGATAAAGATCAGCGCGGCAGCGTCGATTTATCACGTTTTAAAGATCAAATATCGGTTACGCCGGGAAGCTATTTCGTTACCGTTTCAGTTAATGATATTCCGCTGGCAAATGGCTGGCTCCTTCGCTGGAGAGAAATAAATAATGCAGTTCAGGTCTGTATTCCTCCCGAACTGGCCGATACATTTGCGTTACAGGATGAGGTTCGTCACGCTTTGCCAGAAAAAGAGGGATGCGTTGATTTCGCCGCCAGACCAGACATCAGATTTACGTTTGAGCAAGATAGCCAATCCCTGAATGTGACGATCCCCCAGGCGTGGCTGCAATACCGTGCGGTGGACTGGATGCCGCCATCCACCTGGGACAACGGCGTGCCGGGCGTACTGCTGGATTACAATCTTTTTGCCAGCCATTATCAGCCCAATAGCGGCAGCAGCAATAATAACGGCAATACCTATGGCACCGTCGGTGCGAACATGGGCGCGTGGCGCCTGCGAAGCGATTACCAGTACACGCGAAGCGATACTGAAGCAGGCTCAGAGCAGGATGGCCGTTTTTCACGCGTATATATGTTCCGCCCTCTGCCCTCAATCGGAGCGAAACTGACGCTGGGTGAAACGGATTTCCAGTCCGCAATTTTTGACGCCTTTACCTATACCGGCGCATCGCTAATCAGCGAAGAACGTATGCTGCCATGGTCGCTGCGCGGCTATGCCCCGCAGATTACCGGGATAGCGCAAACCAACGCCACGGTGACCGTAAGCCTTGCCGATCGCGTGATTTACCAAAGTAAAGTGCCACCAGGCCCGTTTGTTATTCAGGATCTTAACCAGTCGGTTCAGGGCACGCTGGACGTCAAAGTCACGGAAGAGGACGGCCGCGTCAGCACCTTCCAGGTCTCTGCCGAGTCCGTGCCGTTTTTAACGCGCAAGGGTCAGGTTCGCTACAAGTTCGCGGCGGGTAAAGTGCGCCAGGGTGCCTCCCATGACGTTGAAGATAACGCCTTCATGAGCGGCGAATTTTCCTGGGGCATGCTGTCACACACCTCCCTGTATGGCGGCACGCTGACTGATGGCGACGGTTATCGTTCCGTCGCTGCCGGGATCGGCCAGAATATGGACTGGCTGGGGGCGCTCTCTTTTGACGTCACGCAGGCCACCAGCCAGCTGCCACACCAGCGCAGTCAGACGGGTTACAGCTATCGCATTAACTACAGCAAGCGTTTCGATACCACCGGCAGTCAGCTTACGCTTGCCAGCTACCGCTACTCAGACCCCCAGTTTTTGAGCTACGCCCGCTACCTTGATTATGACGACGGTGACCGCCAGTCGGAGAAACAAACCCTGAGCATGACGGCAAGCCAGTACATTTCAGCGTTATCCCTGAACCTGTACGTCAACATGCTGCGTCAGACATGGTGGAATGATTCACCTTCCACGACCGGCAGCATCACGGCGGGCTACAACTTTGATATGGGCCGCTGGAAGAACCTCGGCGTAACCCTGTCCTGGAGTAAAACGCATTACGATGAGGAAGACGAAAGTGACGATACTCAGTTCTATCTCTCGCTCAGCGTACCGCTCGATCCCGATCATCGTCTTAACTATGACCTGCGTAACAGCGACACGCTGAGTCATAACGTGTCGTGGTATGACACGTCGGATCGCAATAATACCTGGGGCGTTTCCGCAGGCGCGGAGAGCGGAAAGCCAGATTCCGGCGCGCAGGTCAGCGGGAATTATCAGCATTATTCTACGTACGGCGATCTCAATCTCTCAGGCAGCTATAAAGCTGACGAATATAACTCCCTCAGCGCGAGCTGGAGTGGTTCCTTCACCTCAACGGCGAAAGGCGCCGCGCTGCACCGGCGCAGCTACGGTAATGAACCTCGTGTGATGGTCAGCACCGACGGGGTAGGCAATATCCCGCTGAACATGTCGCGAGATGAGACCAACCGTTTTGGCATCGGCGTTTTACCGTCATTCTCCAGCTATTCCCCCTCCAGCGTGCAGGTCAATCTGAACAACCTCCCTGATGGCGTGGACGTAGACAACCGCGTCGTGACCTCAACCTGGACTGAGGGAGCCATTGGTTATCGTCAGATTGCCACGCGCGCAGGTAAGGACGTGACAGGCGTTCTGCGAATGTCATCAGGAGCGCCACCTCTCGGGGCGATTGTTCGCCTGGAAGCAAGCAATTTGCAGGTTGGGATGGTGGCCGATGAAGGCCGCGTCTGGCTGGCCGCCGTTGAGCCAGAACAGCAGTTTCGCGTGACATGGGGCGACAACCAACAGTGTCGCTTCTCGTTACCTTCTCACTTAGAAAACAGTATGCAGTTGATACTGCCGTGTCAGTAAGAAATCATCATGAAATTAACGCCGTTTAAAAGCCTGTGCCTGATGCTAACCAGCACAGCATTTGCTACCCACGCAGCCATTAATCTGGACCGCACGCGCATTGTTTTTCCAGAAAGCGACAAGGCCAGCAGCCTGAAAGTGGACAATCAGAGCAAGGTGCTGCCTTATCTGGCGCTCTCCTGGATTGAAGATGAAAAGGGACAAAAAGAAGATACGCACTTTATGGCGCTTCCCCCCATTCAACGTATCGAAGCGGGCACCTCGTCGCAGATAAGGATTGTTAAACAAGCCACTACTCGCCAGCTGCCAGGAGACAGGGAATCGCTGTTTTATTTCAACCTGCGTGAAGTACCGCCAAAAAACACCAGCGCCAGCGAGGAGCGCAGCGTGATGCAGGTAGCAATGCAGAGCCGAATTAAGCTGTTCTGGCGTCCAGAAGCGATTAGCAAAAAATCCGGCGAACTGACTGAAATGCGAATGGAAATTTCCGCCAACGCGGATGGGCTCACGGTCCACAACCCTACGCCGTACTACATCACGCTGGCGTGGCTGAGCAAAAATGCTAAAACCATGCTGCCGGGTTTTGACAGTCTGATGATTGCGCCTTTCGCCACGGCAACCGCGTCTACCGGCGATTACCACGGTAGTTATTACAGCATCGGCTATATCGACGATTACGGTGCCCTGAAAAAAGTCGACGTGCAGTGCACCGGAACGGCGCAATGTAAACTTACCGAACGGAAAATCGATAAAGATGCGAAAGCTCGCTAGTGTCCTGCTTACATTGCTGCTTTCAGCGCTACCTTTGGAAGATGCGATGGCGCTTAACTGTTATCTGGGTGGCTCTGGCGGTTCCGTCGAGGAGACAAAAACGATCTCCCCCTTTGCCATACCCAGCAACGCCCAAATTGGCCAAAAAATATGGGAGTCTGATGACATTAGGATTCCGGTGACGTGTGACAACAACGTCTCGAGCAATTTTAAGCCGGAAGATGTCTTTGCCTGGGTAAATCCTTATCCTACCGCAACTGATCCCTATTATGAGCTGGGCGTCACCTATGAAGGTATAGATTACGATGCTACAGGTCAGCCCAACGGCGTGGATACCCGCCAGTGTCTGGACAACAATAACATCACTATTTACACCCCTGCTCAAATCCGCCAGATGGGTTGGGAGAATCGCATTTGCTCTGGTAATCCGGATGATATCCATATTTCGCGCACGTTCGTCGCCCGATTACGACTTTTCGTGAGAATAAAGGCTGTGCCGCCGCATGGCTATGTCAGTTCGCTCAGCGATTACATCGTTGTGCAATTTGACGGTAAGGGTGGCGTTAATCAGATGGCCGACGCGAAGAACCTGAAGTATCACATCAACGGGCTGCAAAACATTACGGTACTGGATTGCGGGGCGACGTTTAGCATTTACCCTGAGAATCAGGAGATCGACTTCGGCACCTTCAGTGCGCGCGACATTGTGAATCAGCAGAAGCGTATTCGCACGTTTTCAATTCGAACCACCAAAGTGCAGGATGCCCAGTGCTCGGACGGATTTAAGATGGACTCGTCATTTTACACAACCGAAACGCTCAGCGCAGACGACACCGCGGTACTGATAGGGAATGGGTTAAAGCTGCGTATTCTTAACGGAACGGAGCCTTACACATTCAACCAGTACAAGGAATACGCCGATTTTACGGGCGATATGATGAATCTTGAGCAAAACTACACGGCTGAACTTTCGCGGGATGAAGGAAAAGCGATTCAGTCCGGGCCGTTTGAAACCGTGGTACTGTTCAAAATTAACTACCACTAGAAACAAAAAAGCCGGGTTTCCCCGGCTTTTTCACATCAGCATGTTCAGCTGGCTTTACGCTCATGCGCCCGGCGGTATTCAACCAGATCTTCAATCGTCACCACTGGCATATTGTGCAGACGCGCAAAGGTGATGCACTCCGGCGCGCGCGCCATGGTGCCATCATCGTTGGTCAGTTCGCACAGCACGCCTGCGGGTTTGAAGCCAGCCAGCGTCACCAGATCGATGGTCGCTTCGGTATGACCACCACGGGTCAGCACGCCGCCCGGCTGCGCGCGCAGCGGGAAGACATGACCAGGGCGGTGCAGATCGGAGGGTTTTGCACCATCAGCAATCGCTGCACGCACGGTAGTCAGGCGGTCAGCCGCCGACACCCCGGTGGTGACGCCATGTGCCGCTTCAATGGTCACGGTGAAGCCGGTACCAAAGGCGCTGGTGTTGTTTTCAACCATCATCGGCAGATCAAGCTGCTGGCGACGGTCTTCGGTGATGCACAGGCATACGATGCCGCTACCGTGACGGATGGTCAGCGCCATCTGCTCAACGGTCATGTTCTCGGCGGCAAAAATCATGTCGCCTTCGTTTTCACGGTTTTCATCGTCAAGCACCATCACACCGCGGCCTTCGCGCAGTGCATCCAGTGCATGTTCAACACGTTGAGTTGAAGTGCCAAAAGAGGAAAGTAGCGTCTGATTCATGGTAAAAAAACCTCATTAACTTTATGGTTACCAGAATCAGGGCAGTCTTAGGAGCGCCGTACAAGCGGCAAAAAAATAACGTGAGCGGGCCATGCCCGACTGGATCGTTACTCTCTCCCATCCGGACTCTAACCGTCGGCCCCGGAATTACACCGGATCTGCTGACCTTTGAGAATTCACCCAAAGCGCTCGCGGGCTTTCAGCGTTAAGCTGATTTACCGCCGGTGGGGAATTTCGCCCCGCCCTGAGAATAAGCGAGATAACTATAACGCTATTGATTACCCTGGGCAATGCATAAGCTTCAAACAATTTTGTTTAACCCGCGGCATGACGCGCTACAATAGGCACTAACACCTTTTCATCAAGGGAAACGACAATGATTGACCCAAAGAAAATTGAGCAGATCGCGCGTCAGGTTCATGAGTCCATGCCGAAAGGTATTCGTGAGTTTGGTGATGACGTTGAGAAGAAAATTCGCCAGACGTTGCAGGCACAGTTGGTTCGCCTTGATTTAGTCAGCCGCGAAGAGTTTGACGTGCAGACGCAGGTGCTGCTGCGCACCCGCGAGAAGCTGGCGCTGCTGGAACAGCGTCTGAGCGAGCTGGAGAGCCGCAATGCGCCGGAAGAGGTGAAGCCAGCGCCAGCTATTCCACCGGTGGATGACCAGGCATAGTGCGGTCTGTTGTGCCCGGTGGCGGCTACGCCTTACCGGGCCTACATGAACGCGTAGGTCGGGTAAGGCGCAGCCGCCACCCGACATAAAAAAACGGGCCAACTGGCCCGTTTTTTACTGACTGTCTTTCTGGATCTTCTTAATGATGTTGGTGGTTGAACACCCGTCCTCAAAGTTGAGCACCATCACTTCACCGCCATTCGCCCAGACCTCTTCGCTACCTGCGATTTGCTCTGGTTTGTAATCACCGCCCTTCACCAGCAGGTCAGGCAGAATTCCGGCAATCAGGCGCTGCGGGGTGTCTTCTTCAAATGAGACCACCCAGTCCACCGCTTCCAGCGCGCCGAGCACTATCATGCGCTGCTCCAGCGGGTTCACCGGACGCGTTTCACCCTTCAGACGTTTGGTTGAGGCATCGCTGTTGACCGCCACAATCAGGCGGTCGCCCAGCTTGCGCGCATTCGCCAGATACGAGACATGACCCGCATGCAGGATGTCGAACACGCCGTTCGTCATCACCACTTTTTCACCGCGTTTGCGCGCGGCGGCAACGGCCACTTTCAGCTCGTCTTCGGTCATGACGCCAAAGCCGGTATCCGCACGCCCACGCACCGCATTTTCCAGCTCGATTGGCGAAACGGTGGAGGTTCCGAGTTTACCGACGACCACGCCCGCCGCGGCATTCGCGAAGTAGCACGCTTCTTCCAGGGAGTTCCCCGCCGCCAGCGTCGCCGCCAGCACGCCAATCACCGTATCACCGGCACCGGTCACGTCGTACACTTCCTGCGCCTGGGTTGGCATATGCAGCGGCGCCTTGCCCGGTTGCAGCAGCGTCATGCCCTGTTCGGAACGGGTCACCAGCAGCGCAGACAGCTCGAAATCAGCGATGATTTTCATGCCGCGCTCAACCAGCTCTTCTTCAGTTTTGCACTTGCCCGCCACCGCTTCGAACTCAGAGAGGTTGGGCGTCAGCAGGGTTGCGCCGCGATAGCGCTCAAAATCGGTGCCTTTCGGGTCGATCAGCACCGGAACGCTGGCTTTGCGCGCCAGCTGGATCATGGTCTGCACGCTCGCCAGCGCACCTTTGGCATAATCAGACAGCACCAGCGCGCCGATATTGCCCAGCGCCTGGCTAATGCGCTCATGCAGCGGCTCAGGATCAACGCCTTCGAACCCTTCTTCAAAGTCGAGGCGGATCAGCTGCTGGTTACGCGACAGCACGCGCAGCTTGGTGATGGTTGGGTGGGTCGGAACAGAAACGAAGTCGCACTTCACGTTCACGTCCGCCAGCGACTGGCTCAGCGCACGCGCCGCATCGTCAATGCCGGTCAGGCCCACCAGCCGCGAATGCGCGCCCAGCGAGGCTATGTTCATCGCCACGTTTGCCGCGCCGCCTGGACGTTCTTCAATGGTGTCGACCTTAACTACCGGCACCGGCGCTTCCGGAGAGATACGGCTGGTCGGCCCATACCAGTAGCGATCCAGCATCACATCCCCGACAACCATAACTCCAGCACGTTCAAACTCTGGCAGTGTTACTTTCATTCCTGACTCCAGAAAGATTCACAATTTGCGCGCGATAATATCACACTTGTTTTGTTACGCACGGTTCCACCAGCCACTTCTGCCAGCTTGCGGTCACCTGCGCGCGTTCATCGGTGAAACCGTCCAGCGCCACATGGCCCGGCTGTTCCTGTAAGGCCAGATGGTGCAACTCGTCACGCAGCGTGGTGTAGGCGCGGGTTAATGCCTGCGCCTCCTGCTCATCCATAATGTCGTTCTGCGCCAGCAGTTCCAGTATGCGCACGTTATCCGACCAGCGGGTCAGCTTCGGCTTATCGTGCGCGTGCAACAGCACCAGATACTGAGTGATAAACTCAATATCGGTAATCCCGCCCTCATCAGCTTTGATATCAAAGCGATCGCGATGTTTGTTGCCAAGGTGCGCGCGCATTTTCTCACGCATTTCACGCACTTCGGTTTGCAGCGTACAGCCTTCGCGCGGGGTCGTCATGACCGCCTTGCGGATCGCATCGAACTGCGTTTTGAGCTGCGGATCGCCGTACACCACGCGGGCGCGCACCAGCGCCTGATGCTCCCACGTCCAGGCTTCGTTCTTCTGATAGTCGGCAAAAGCCTCCGTCGAGGTAACCAGCATGCCTGCCGCGCCGGACGGGCGCAGACGCGCATCCACTTCATACAGAATGCCGGATGAGGTGCGAGTGCTGAACAGGTGCATGATGCGCTGGGCCAGGCGCAGGTAGAACTGCCGCCCGTCGATTTCACGCTCGCCGTCGGTCATCACGTCAACCGGACAGTCGTGGAGGAAAATCAGATCCAGATCGGAGCTGTAGCCCAGCTCCCAGCCGCCCAGCTTGCCGTAACCAACCACCGCAAAACCGCGGCCTTCACGGTCAGCAAGGTGCTTCGGCTGCCCGTAGCGGGCCACCATCTGCACCCACGCCTGGTGGACTACCGCGTCGATGATCGCTTCCGCCAGCCAGGTTAAGTGATCGCTCACTTTCATTACCGGCAGAGTACCGGCGATATCTGCCGCCGCCACGCGCAACATCTGTGCCTGCTTAAACTGACGCAGCGCCTCAAGCTGTTGCTCTTCGTCCTCTTCCGGCACGCGCAGCAGATACTGACGCAGCTCGTCGCGGTAAGCATCCGTCGCCGTCGGCTGATAGAGCGTATTCGGGTCGAGCAGTTCGTCGAGCAGCAGCGGATAACGCGCCAGCTTGTTCGCCACCATCGGGGAGGCGGCGCAAAGGGAAATCAGATGCTTCAGCGCGCCGGGAAACTCACTTAATAGTTCAAGGTAGGTGGTACGCGTGACGATCCCGCTCAGGAGCGGCATCATGCGCGACAGCGGCACCGGCGCATCCTCGCGGGAGCAGACATCGCTCAGCAGATGCGGCATCAGATGATCCAGCACCTGACGACCGCGCGGGCCAATGGCGCGTTTGTTCAGTTCGAGGCGGAAGTCGGCGATTAACGCCACCACGCGATGGCGGGCATCGTCGCTTAAGTGCGCCAGCACCGGCGTGGTGTCATCTTCCTGAAGCGCGTCCTGCCACAGTTCGCGCCAGTGCTCGGAGAGCGCATCGTCCTGCGATTCACTTTCGTCGTCGCCGATCAGATCGTTAAAGATGCGGCGCACGCCCGCCATATGCGCTTCCAGCCGTTCCGTCAGCGCCGCCCAGTCATCCACCCGCACCCCCCAGGCCAAACGCGCCCGGTTCAGCTCATCGCCCGGTAACGTCTGGGTCTGTTCGTCGTTGATACTTTGCAGCAGATTTTCCAGACGACGCAGGAAGAGATAAGCGTCACGCAGCGTTTGCGCGTCGCCTTCCGGCAGCAGATGCAGCTGATCGATAGCGCTGAGCGTTGGCAGCAGCGAACGGGATTGCAGAGAAGGTTCGCGCCCGCCGCGTATCAGCTGGAAGACCTGAACGATAAATTCGATCTCACGAATACCGCCCGCGCCGAGCTTGATGTTGTCCTTCAGGCCACGGCGACGCACCTCGCGGGCAATCATCCCTTTCATATTTCGCAGGGACTGGATCACGCTGAAGTCAATGTAGCGGCGGAACACGAACGGGCGCAGCATGGCGCGCAGCTCGTTGGCGTAGGCATCGTCGCTGTCGCCCATGATCCGCGCTTTGACCATCGCGTAACGCTCCCAGTCGCGCCCCTGCTCCTGGTAATAATCTTCCAGCGCGGCAAAGCTCAGCACCAGTGGCCCGCTGTCGCCAAACGGACGCAGACGCATGTCCACGCGGTAGACAAAACCATCCTGGGTGGGCTGATCCAGCGCCTTAATCAGCCGCTGGCCGAGGCGGGTAAAGAACTGGGCGTTGTCCAGCTCGCGACGACCGCCGCGCGTGGTGCCGTTCTCCGGCCAGGCAAAAATCAGGTCGATGTCTGAGGAAAAATTGAGCTCGCAGCCGCCCAGCTTGCCCATCCCCAGTATCAACAGCGGTTGCGGAACCCCGTCTTCGCTGCACGGCGTGCCCCACTCTTTACAGCAGGCGGCGTAGAGCCAATCCCGCGCGGCGACGATCAGCGTCTGCGCCAGCTCGCTCAACTGCTGCAAGGTGCTCTCTTCACTCACCAGCTCCAGCGCCTGCGCCCAGGCAATGCGTACCATCACCCGGCGGCGGAACTGACGCAGAACGCGCATCAGCGTGGGTTCATCTGCCACCTCTGCCAGCGCGGTTTGCAGCCAGCCAGCATAATGCCGCCACTCGTCAGCCTGCGGCGGCGCGCTTTCCAGCGCTGCCAGCCAGTCCGGGTTAGCGCTGACGCTCTCCTGCACAAAATCACTGAACGTGAGCACGCTTTTCGCCTGCTCGCTTAACGATGACGCGGGTAACGACTCAGGCAGGCGTTCGCAAACGGTCTGCCAGTGCTGCTGTAACTGCGAAGAAAGCGGCATATCAGGGGTTCCTTGCCAGAATTAACGTTTTCCGCTGTGCAGCCAGTACGGATCCTGCGAAATGGCCTCGTTGCGGAAATGCTCGATTTCGATCTGCTGACGGGTCTCGATGGCATGCTTCAGCCCCTGCCAGTTCTCCAGCCAGGCCTGCGCCTTAACGCCCTCATACGCACCTGACAGCAGCAACATGCTGTCGATGTTACGCGCCAGGCGGGGAAGCTGATCGCCATACTGGTCGCCCAGCGGATGCGCGAAGGTGGTTCGCAGCTCGGCCGCGTGACGGGAGAGGTGGATATCCGCAAAACGTTTGAAGTTTTCCGCGATTTTGGTCTGCCCTTTCGCATCGAGGAACGTGCGCCAGCCGCGCGTCACCAGAAACTCGGTCAGCGCCAGTTTCGCGCCGGCGTTTTGCGGGCTGTAGATCGCCGTTTGTGCCGACACGTCGGAAAGCATCAGCGTTTCGGTTTGAGTGAGCAAATCACGTAAGTGAGTGCTGGCTTTACGCGGTACAATGCCGCCAAAGAGCGTCAGGGTATGACGCACCAGCCCCATAGCGGCCAGCACCTGTTTTTTGGCATTTTTCACGTTACGCGCCCACAGCTCCTCGTGGTACTGCCACTGAGAGAGCGCCAGCTCCAGCGCCGCTTCCATGCCCTGCTCAACGGAGGCTTTCGGCACAACGCGCAGAATCGGGGTTTCTCGCAGCACGCGCGGCGCATTCCCGGCGGCCAGGTGATAGCCGCGTGCCGCTTTACTCAGGCTGCCCTGACGCAGGCCAGGCTGGTTCACCAGCTTGTGCGCCAGCTTCAGCACATCACTCGCCTCGCCTTCCAGCAGTTCGAGTTCCAATTCGCAGATCGGCTCCTGCTCTTCACCCGCCTTAATTTCACCTCGATCAAACGCAATCTCAATGCGGCTCTTGCCTTCCGTCACCAGCCATTTCTCGCGCCAGAAATCGGTGCTGAACAGCGGTTGCGCCTCTGCCGACAGCGTTGCGGGCAGCGTCCCTTCCGGCCACACTTCCGCCGGAAAACGATCCAGCTCAAGTTCTGGCTTACTGATGTCGATATTGTATTCCGGACGCTGGTGCAAACCGCCCACCACGCGACCGGCGATTTTCATCGTCATCTCGTAGCGCCCGTTCGCACCACGGATGCGCAGGCCCATATCGTGGCTGCGCAGCCAGTTGTCCGGCGTTTCGTAATAGATGTTGAGCAGCTGTACGGGTTCATGGTGCTCGCCGGACAGCGTATTCAGATGCTGGCGGAGCGCGTCAGCGCTGTCTTTTTCGACGATAAACTTTAATTCGATCTCTTGTGCCATAGCCTTGTACTTTTGCGTGCGTCACAGACGCGTCGATGAAGGCGAACTTCCTCGCCATTTGTTTGTCAGTACATAGTATTTTGCGCCAAATTGCCACGCAATGAGCAATTTGACGGGCGTAAAAGTTTAAAGCGGTGGAAATCATGACACAGATGATTCCGATTGATGATGAATCCTTTGCGTAGCGACACTGATACCACTACTATCGTTCCACTTTTTATGAAAATAACGACTGATATGCTTAAATTACGCCTGATTGGACTTACTTTACTCGCTTTTAGCGCTGCAACCGCGGTCCACGCTGAAGAGAAACGTTACGTTTCTGATGAACTGAATACCTGGGTACGCAGCGGCCCTGGAGACAATTATCGCCTCGTGGGTACGGTAAATGCCGGCGAGGAAGTGACTCTGCTGCAAACTAACGCAGACACCAATTACGGTCAGGTTCGTGACAGCTCTGGCCGCACCTCATGGATCCCGCTGAAAGAGCTAAGCACAGTGCCAAGCCTGCGCACCCGCGTGCCGGATCTGGAAAATCAGGTGAAAACCCTGACCGATAAGCTGAACAACATTGACGGTACCTGGAACCAGCGCACCGCAGAGATGCAGCAGAAAGTGGCGCAAAGCGACAGCGTGATCGCCGGTCTGAAAGACGAAAATCAGAAGCTGAAAAACGAGCTGATCGTCGCACAGAAGAAAGTAAACGCCGCTAATCTACAGCTGGATGACAAACAACGCACCATCATCATGCAGTGGTTTATGTATGGCGGCGGCGTACTGGGCGTCGGTCTGGTGCTGGGTCTGGTGCTTCCTCACCTTATCCCAAGCCGTAAACGTAAAGACCGCTGGATGAACTAACTCGTCTTCTCTGCCACACTTACGTATCATCTTGCGAAAAGAGAAAACGGGAGTGTTGGCGTGAAGAGTTATCTGGTCGGTGGTGCGGTACGTGATGCGTTATTAGGTCTGCCGGTCAAAGATAAAGATTGGGTCGTGGTCGGTGCCACGCCCGAAGCGATGATTGACGCGGGCTACCAGCAGGTAGGCCGCGATTTTCCTGTGTTCCTCCATCCGAAAAGCCGCGAAGAGTACGCCCTGGCGCGTACCGAACGGAAATCGGGTTCCGGTTATACCGGCTTCACCTGCTATGCCGCGCCGGATGTCACGCTGGAGCAGGACTTACTGCGCCGCGATCTCACCATTAACGCCCTGGCGCAGGACGAAAACGGACATATCATCGACGCCTACGGCGGCCAGAACGATCTGCGCGATCGTCTTTTACGCCATATTTCCCCCGCCTTTTCTGAAGATCCGCTTCGCGTACTGCGCGTGGCGCGTTTTGCCGCCCGTTATGCCCATCTGAGCTTCCGTATCGCCGACGAGACGATGGCGCTGATGACGGCCATGACCGACGCGGGCGAGCTGGAACACCTGACGCCAGAACGCGTCTGGAAAGAGACCGAAAACGCCCTGACCACCCGCAACCCACAGGTCTTTTTCCAGGTTCTGCGCGACTGCGGGGCGCTGAAAGTGCTGTTCCCGGAAATAGACGCGCTGTTTGGCGTGCCCGCCCCGGCGAAATGGCACCCGGAAATTGATACCGGCATTCACACCCTGATGACGCTTAGCATGGCCGCTATGCTCAGCCCTGAAGTGGACGTGCGCTTTTCCACCCTCTGCCATGACCTCGGCAAAGGTTTAACGCCAAAGGAGTTGTGGCCACGCCACCACGGGCACGGTCCGGCTGGCGTAAAGCTGGTTGAAGGGCTTTGCCAGCGCCTGCGCGTGCCGAATGACATTCGCGATCTGGCAAAACTGGTCGCCGAGTTCCACGACCTGATCCACACCTTTCCGATCCTGAAACCCGCCACCATCGTCAGGCTGTTCGATAACATCGACGCCTGGCGCAAGCCGCAGCGCGTGGAGCAAATTGCGCTGACCAGCGAAGCGGACGTGCGCGGTCGTACCGGGTTTGAAGCGTCCGATTATCCGCAGGGTCGTTTGCTGCGCGAGGCGTGGGAAATCGCAAAAGCGGTGCCAACGAAAGAGGTAGTGGAGGCAGGGTTTAAAGGCCCGGAGATCCGCGAAGAGCTGACGAAACGGCGGATTGATGCGGTTGCGGCGTGGAAGGAAAAACGTTGCCCTCAGCCGAAAGACTGAGGGCGGTCGGTCATCAGAAGAAGACCACGTACACGGCAGCCGCGACGATAAAGCGGTAGATCGCGAACGGAATAAACGAGATACGCTTAATCAGTTGCAGGAAGGTTTTGATGGCAATCAGCGCCACGATAAAGGCGGTGATAAAGCCCACGGCGAACATCGGAATGTCGCCTACGGTCAGGAAGCCAATGCTTTTGTAGAGATCCAGTGCGGTGGCGCCCATCATCATCGGTACCGCCAGCAGGAACGAGAACTCAGACGCCGCGTAACGGCTCACGCCCATCAGCATCCCGCCGGAAATGGTTGCCCCTGAACGGGAGAAGCCCGGCCACAACGCCAGACACTGGAAGCAGCCAATCATAAACGCCTGGCGATACGTCATATCGTCCAGACCTTCTGCACGCGGGGTTTTTGGCTTCAGCACTTCGGCGGCAATCAGCAGGAAGCCGCCGACAACCAGCGCGTACATCACGTTAATCGGGTTGAAAAGCGATTTTATTGTGTCGTGGAACACCAGCCCCAGCACCACCGCCGGGATCATCCCCAGCAGAATATGAATCAGCGTCAGGCGCCCCTTGCCCTCTCCTTCACGCTGCGGTAAACGCCCGAAGTGGATGCCGATCAGACCAAACAGACGACGCCAGAACATGACGACCACCGCCAGAATAGAGCCCAGCTGAATCACCACCTCAAACGTCTTTGCGGTATCGCCTTCAAAGCCCAGGAGATGGCCAACGATAATCATATGGCCCGTACTGGACACCGGCAAAAACTCCGTCAATCCTTCGACCACACCCAGAATTGCCGCCACCAGCAGCGAGTGCATATCGCTCATCTATAAACCCCTAAAAAGATATAAAAAAACGGTGTCCCACGCGGACAACCGTGAAAGATACAGCTTTAAGACCGATATAACCTAAAATGGTTTAGCAATTATGACGTTAAATCTTTCCTTTCAGATTTGTGCCACGCTCGATAATCACGCCCACGTTGGCGGCGCGCGCCACCGCGCCCGGCTTGCTTAGTTTGATGCGCACCCACGGGGAGTTAAATTTGCTCAGTAGCAGGTCCGCTACCTCTTCCGCCACGCGTTCCACCAGCGCAAATCGTTGCCCTTCCACGTGGCCGATGACCGCTTCACTGATGTCGGCGTAGCTCAGACAGTCATTCACATCATCGCTTTTTGCTGACTTGCGGTTATCCCAGCCCATTTCGATATCGAACACCAGTTTCTGCTCGATGGTCTGTTCCCAGTCGTAAACACCAATTGTGGTGATTACCGAAAGTTGCTCTATAAATACAATATCCATCACGACCTGCCTGCTTTTTGGCTAAACCGGATACCACTTCCGGCGAATTATGCGTATTATCCACAGATGCTGAGAATACAGATACATTTTCAAAACGGAACAGCGTTATGAGTGCAATCGCGCCTGGAATGATTATCCTCGCCTACCTTTGCGGCTCAATCTCCAGCGCCATTCTGGTCTGCCGCATCGCCGGGTTGCCTGACCCGCGTGAAAGTGGTTCCGGGAATCCGGGGGCGACCAATGTACTACGAATTGGCGGCAAGGGAGCAGCCGTAGCGGTTTTGATTTTTGATGTTCTGAAAGGAATGCTCCCCGTCTGGGGTGCGTATGCGCTGGGCGTCACACCCTTCTGGCTGGGGCTGATTGCTATCGCCGCCTGCGTCGGCCATATCTGGCCCGTTTTCTTTGGTTTTAAAGGCGGTAAAGGCGTTGCAACCGCGTTTGGCGCGATTGCGCCGATCGGCTGGGATCTCACTGGCGTGATGGCGGGCACCTGGCTGCTGACCATCCTGCTGAGCGGCTATTCATCGCTGGGCGCCATCGTCAGCGCGCTGATCGCCCCGTTCTATGTCTGGTGGTTTAAACCGCAGTTTACCTTCCCGGTATCGATGCTCTCGTGCCTGATCCTGCTGCGTCATCATGACAACATTCAGCGCCTGTGGCGTCGCCAGGAAACCAAAATCTGGACGAAGCTCAAGCGTAAAAAGA
Source organism: Enterobacter cloacae complex sp. P29RS (assembly GCF_014893445.1). Taxonomy (NCBI): domain Bacteria; kingdom Pseudomonadati; phylum Pseudomonadota; class Gammaproteobacteria; order Enterobacterales; family Enterobacteriaceae; genus Enterobacter; species Enterobacter cloacae complex sp. P29RS. The sequence goes on from NZ_JADBPZ010000030.1 coordinate 33,759, forward strand.
AAGACGCTCAGTAAACCGTTCGTTATGCCTTATAACCAAATGTGATTTTTGTCCCCTTCTGCCTGTGGTAACTGTTAGGTACACAACACAACCACATAAAAGAAAATGGCAGAAATCACAGACACAACTCCCCTCCCAACGGCAGGAAACACCCCGGATGGCGACATCAAGTGGGTACGCAGCGCATCGGACGTTTCACGTCTCGTTAATGACGGCTCTCAGGGCCGGGCCAATGCCCGCATCGTGGTCGGTATCGCGCTCGGGGGAATTTTTCTCGATGCCTACGATCTCGGCGCGCTGGCATTCGGCATCAAAGACATCACCCGCGAATTTAACCTGACGCCCGCTGGTACCGGCATGGTGGCTTCAGCCATTACCTTTGGTGCCATTGTCGGGGCGCTGCTTGGCGGCTATCTTACGGATAAAATCGGGCGCTACCGCGTCTTTATGGCCGACATGGTGTTCTTTGTCGTCGCCGCTATCGCCTGTGCGCTGGCTCCGAACGAATATGTGCTGGCGGGCGCGCGCTTTGTGATGGGTCTTGGCGTCGGGATCGACCTTCCCGTGGCGATGGCGTTTCTCAGCGAGTTCGCCAGGCTGAAAGGCCCGGGGAATAAAGCCTCCATCGTGGCAATGTGGTGCCCCACCTGGTATGCGGCCATCAGCATCTCTTATCTTCTGGTGCTCTTCTTCTACGCCGTGCTGCCGGAAGGCCACAGCGACTGGCTCTGGCGTCTGATCCTTGGCTTCGGCGCGGTGCCCGCGCTGGTGATTATCGCCATCCGCAGCCGCTATATGAGCGAATCCCCGGTCTGGGCGGCGAATCAGGGCAATCTGAAGGAGGCGGCGTCCATCCTGCGGCAGTCGTACAACATTAATGCCCACGTGCCGCAGGATGCGCTTGACCAGCCCGCGCCGGTGGTCAATAAGGCAAAATGGTCGAACTACCTGAATCTGTTCCGCGGTATCTACCTGCGGCGTACCACGCTCGCCACGCTGCTGTCGGTTGTCTCCTCGTTCGCCTATAACGCCGTAGCCTTTGGCCTGCCGGTGATCATTTCCAGCTTCTTTGTGCAGTCGATGCTGACCACCATTCTGATCTCGCTGGCGCTTAACCTGCTGTTTGCGTTTGTCGGCGGGCTGCTGGCAGTGCGCTATGTTCCGCGCTTCGGCGCGTGGCGAATGTCACTGGCGGGTTACGCCTGCCAGCTGGTGGCGCTGCTCGGTCTGGCGCTGATTGGCCGCCCTGACGGGGCCACGGAAGGCGTGGTCGCCGTCGCGATGCTGGCGCTGTTCCTGTTTGGCCAGGGTTTTGGTCCGGGTGCGCATACCATGACGTTTGCCTCCTTGAGCTACCCGACCTCGCTGCGCGGCGTGGGCGTGGGGCTTAACCAGACGCTGATGCGCAGCAGTTCAACGCTGTCACTGTTTCTGTTCCCGCTACTGGTCGCGTCGCTGGATACCGCCGTGTTCTGGGTGATTGCGCTGGCGCCGTTTATCGGCCTGGTATCGCTGCTGGCGATCCGCTGGGAGCCGTCGGGGTATGATGTGGATGCAGAGGATTATCGCTAGCCTTTCTTGCCGGGTGTCGCTGCGCTTACCCGGCCTACACTACTGAAACCGGCTCACATGAGCCGGTTTTTTATCCATAAGCGACTCATATGACAGCCTTCATTTCCGCCAGGGCATACTGAAACGTATCTCGATAGTGCGGAAGTGGAAGCACCATGTTAGCAACTCAGGTCACTGATAATTCATACAAAGGCTGGCAGGCCACGCTTGCCCTCCAGTTTTGTTATACCCCTGAAAAAACCCTCCTCCATTCCGCGCGTCACACCGGGCCGCTCACCGTTCAGCGCCCGTTTTACCCTGAAGGCGAGACCTGCCATCTTTACCTGCTGCATCCACCAGGCGGGATTGTGGGCGGGGATACGCTGGATATTTCCGTGCGGCTCGACGCCAAAAGCCATGCCCTCATCACCATGCCCGGCGCCAGCAAGTTCTATCGCAGCAGCGGCCCGCAGGCCTGTCTGAATCAGCATTTTTACCTCGACGAAGAGGCCACGCTGGAGTGGCTGCCGCAGGACACCATAATTTTCCCCGGCGCTAACGCCGCGCTGCGTTCCGTCTTCCACCTTAAGGCCACCAGCACGCTGCTGGCGTGGGAGCTGTACTGTCTGGGCCGTCCGGTGATAAACGAATCCTTCAGCCACGGCACGCTGGAGAGCCGCCTTGAGGTGTGGGTGGATGGCGAGCCGCGTTTGATTGAGCGACTGCATCTTAGCGATGGCGATCTGTCGCCCGTCGCAGGCCATCCGTGGGTCGGCACGCTGCTGTTCTACCCGGCCCGGGAAGCACATCTTGATACAGTGCGCGAGCGGCTCGCCCCGCTGGAAAACTTTGGCGGGGCGACGCTCACCGACGACCTGCTGTCGGTGCGTTTTCTCTCCCACGACAACCTCATTTGCCAGCGGGTGATGCGCGATATCTGGCAGTCGCTTCGCCCGCTTTTAACCCCCAAAACCGCCTGTTCGCCGCGTATCTGGCAGACATAAGAGAAACGCTATGGAACTGACTCCCAGAGAAAAAGACAAGCTGTTGCTGTTCACCGCCGCGCTGGTTGCCGAACGCCGCCTCGCGCGCGGGGTAAAGCTCAACTACCCAGAATCGGTCGCGCTGATCAGCGCCTTTATTATGGAAGGCGCGCGCGATGGCGAAACCGTCGCCTCGCTGATGGAAGCCGGCCGCCACGTCCTGACGCGCGATCAGGTGATGGAGGGCGTGCCGGAGATGATCCCGGATATCCAGGTGGAAGCCACCTTCCCGGACGGATCCAAGCTCGTCACCGTCCACAATCCGATCGTGTAAGGAGCGCGTGATGATCCCAGGCGAATACCGGATCCAGTCCGGCAACATTGCGCTCAACGTCGGGCGCGAAACCCGAAGTGTGATCGTGGAAAACCACGGCGACAGGCCGATCCAGGTCGGCTCGCATTACCACTTTTACGAGGTCAACCCGGCGTTGAAATTCGATCGCGAAGCCACCCGAGGTTACCGACTCAACATCCCGGCCGGTACTGCCGTGCGCTTCGAGCCCGGCCAGAAGCGGGAAGTGGCGCTGGTGCAGGTGACGGGCGCGCAGCGCATTTTTGGTTTTCGCGGCGAGGTCATGGGCGAGGTGAAACATGGCTGAGATTTCACGCCAGGCGTATGCCGATATGTTCGGCCCCACTACCGGGGATAAAGTGCGGCTGGCCGACAGCGAGCTGTGGATCGAAGTGGAAGACGATCTCACGATCTACGGCGAAGAGGTTAAATTCGGCGGCGGAAAAGTGATCCGCGACGGCATGGGACAGGGGCAGATGACCGCCGACGACTGCGTGGATCTGGTGCTCACCAACGCGCTGATCGTCGATCACTGGGGGATCGTGAAAGCGGATATCGGCGTAAAAGATGGGCGGATCTTCGCCGTCGGCAAAGCCGGAAACCCGGACATTCAGCCCGGCGTGACGATCCCGATTGGCGCGGCAACGGAAGTGATCGCCGCCGAAGGGAAGATCGTCACCCCTGGCGGGATCGACACCCACATCCACTGGATCTGTCCGCAGCAGGCGGAAGAGGCGCTGGTCTCTGGCGTCACCACCATGATCGGCGGCGGCACCGGCCCTGCGGCAGGTACAAACGCCACCACCTGCACGCCGGGGCCGTGGTATATCGCCCGCATGTTGCAGGCCGCCGATACGCTGCCGGTGAATATTGGCCTGCTGGGCAAAGGGAACGGTTCAAACCCGGACGCGCTGCGCGAGCAGATCGCGGCTGGCGCCATCGGGCTTAAGATCCACGAAGACTGGGGCGCGACGCCTGCGGCAATCAACTGCTCGCTGGAGGTCGCTGAAGAGATGGATACTCAGGTGGCGCTGCACAGCGACACGCTGAACGAGTCCGGTTTTGTCGAAGACACGCTGGCTGCCATCGCCGGGCGCACCATCCACACCTTCCACACCGAAGGGGCGGGCGGCGGCCATGCGCCGGATATCATCACCGCCTGCGCGCACCCGAATATTTTGCCCTCCTCCACCAACCCGACGCTGCCCTACACGGTGAATACCATCGACGAGCACCTGGACATGCTGATGGTCTGTCACCATCTCGACCCGGATATCGCCGAGGACGTGGCGTTTGCGGAATCCCGTATTCGTCGGGAAACCATCGCCGCCGAAGACGTGCTGCACGATATCGGCGCGTTCTCGCTCACCTCGTCAGATTCACAGGCCATGGGCCGCGTGGGGGAAGTGATTATCCGCACCTGGCAGGTGGCGCACCGCATGAAGGTGCAGCGCGGCGCACTGCCGGAAGAGACAGGCGAGAACGACAACTTCCGCGTGAAGCGCTATGTCGCCAAATACACCATTAATCCGGCTCTTACCCACGGCATCGCCCATGAGGTCGGTTCTATTGAGGCGGGCAAGCTGGCGGATCTGGTGGTCTGGTCCCCCGCTTTCTTTGGCGTCAAACCGGCCACCATCGTCAAAGGCGGGATGATCGCCTGCGCGCCGATGGGCGACATCAACGCCTCGATCCCCACGCCGCAGCCGGTGCATTACCGCCCGATGTTTGGTGCACTTGGTGCCGCACGCCACGCCACGCGGCTGACGTTTGTCTCGCAGGCCGCTGATGCCAGCGGCATTCCGCAGCGGCTCGGATTGCAAAGCGCCACTGCGGTGGTGAAAGGCTGCCGGACGGTGAAAAAGGCCGACATGATCCACAACGATTTACAGCCGAATATCACCGTTGACTCGCAAACCTATGAGGTTCGCGTCGACGGCGAATTGATCACCAGCGAACCGGCAGAAGTTTTGCCGATGGCGCAACGCTATTTTCTGTTTTGAGGAGTGATGATGATTTATTTAACCCAACGCCTGGACCACGCGCACCCCGTCACCGCCAGCGTTACGCTGCCGATTGACGTGCGGGTAAAAAGCCGCGCCCGCGTGGCGCTGAACGACGGCCGCGAAGCCGGGCTAATGCTGCCGCGCGGCCTGCTGCTGCGCGGGGGCGACCTGCTGACTACCGACGACGGCAGCGAAGTGATCGAAGTGATCGCCGCCCCGGAGTCGGTTTCCGTGGTGCGCTGCGCCGACCCGTTCCTGCTCGCCCGCGCCTGTTATCACCTGGGCAACCGCCACGTACCGCTGCAAATCATGCCCGGCGAACTGCGCTACCACCACGATCACGTTCTCGACGACATGCTACGTCAGTTCGGGCTGGAGGTGACCTTCGCCAGCCTGCCCTTTGAACCGGAAGCGGGCGCTTACACCAGCGATGCCCACAGCCATGGCCACTCCCACGCTCATTCACATTAAGGACTCATCATGCGTAAGTATTTACCGCTGTTTCTGCTGGCCTTTTCCGTTCCGGCGCTTGCCCATCCCGGGCACGGAACCGACAGCTTTCAGGCAGGTTTTCTCCATCCGCTGACCGGGCTGGATCACCTGCTGATGCTGACGGGGGCTGGCGTGCTGTCCGCCCTGAGCGGCCGCAAGCTGCTGCTGCCGTTAGCAACGCTCGGCATGATGCTGGCTGGCGCCGTTGCGGGCAGCCTGCTCGGCGGCTTTAGCGGCATGGAGATGCTGATTATCGCCTCGCTGGCGGTCTGCGGCGTGATGATGTTTAAGACTGAAAATCGCCTGCTGCTGGCGGTTCCAGCCCTGGCGATGTTCCATGGCTGGGCGCACGGCGTGGAGATGTCCGGCCACAGCTTCTGGCTCTTTACCAGCGGATTTATGTTAGCCAGTGCCACGGTGCTGTGCGCCAGCTTCGCGGCAGGGCTGCTGCTGCGCCGTCACGACGGCCTGCGTAAGACCTTCGGCGGCGGGCTGATCGTCTCTGCCCTGCTGGCGCTGATGAGCTGATGGAGCACGCCCGCCAGCGGCTGCGCCTGATGCAGCTCTCCAGCAGTAGCCTGCCGGTCGGATCGTATACCTGGTCACAGGGGCTGGAGTGGGCTGTCGAGGCCGGGTGGATCACGGACGCTGAGGCCTTCAGGCGCTGGCAGATCCAGCAGATGGAGCAGAGCTTTTTCTGCGTCGACCTGCCGCTGTTTATCCGCCTGTATCATGCCTGCGAGAAGCAGGAGGTCGCGACAGCAAAACGCTGGACGGCATACCTCCTCGCCTGTCGGGAAACGCGCGAACTGCGCGAGGAAGAACGCAACCGCGGCGCAGCCTTTACGCGCCTGGTTAAAAGCTGGGAACCCGCCTGCCCGCCAGAATGGCTGCCGCTGTTGATGCAGAGCCAGCTCGGCGGTATGGCGTGGCTCGGCGTGCGCTGGGGCATTAGCGCGCGCGAGCTGGCGCTGAGCCTCGGCTACAGCTGGATTGAGAGCGCGGTGATGGCGGGCGTCAAGCTGGTGCCGTTTGGGCAGCAGGCCGCACAACAGCTGATTATCGACCTGAGCGACCATTTTGCCGCCGGGTTTGAACAGGCATTTTTACGTGGCGACGACGCGCTGGGGGCAGCTACGCCGCTGTCCGCCATCGCCTCCGCGCGCCACGAAACCCAATATTCACGACTATTCCGTTCCTGAGGAGTCAATATGGCTGATTACAAACATCCCCTGCGCGTTGGCGTGGGCGGCCCGGTAGGGTCGGGCAAAACCGCCCTGCTGGAAGCGCTCTGCAAGGCGATGCGCGACACCTATCATCTTGCGGTGGTGACTAACGATATCTACACCAAAGAGGATCAGCGCATCCTGACCGAGGCGGGTGCGCTTGAGCCAGAGCGCATCGTAGGGGTGGAAACGGGCGGCTGTCCGCACACCGCCATCCGCGAAGATGCCTCAATGAACCTGGCAGCGGTGGAAGCCTTGAGCGAGAAGTTCGGCAATCTGGATCTGATCTTCGTCGAAAGCGGCGGGGATAACCTGAGCGCGACCTTCAGCCCGGAGCTGGCGGACCTCACCATCTACGTGATCGACGTGGCCGAAGGGGAAAAAATCCCGCGCAAGGGCGGGCCGGGGATCACCAAATCCGATTTTCTGGTGATCAATAAAACCGACCTCGCGCCGTACGTGGGGGCGTCGCTGGAGGTAATGGAGCGCGACACTAATCGCATGCGCGGCGAGCGTCCGTGGACCTTTACCAACCTGAAGGCGGGTGACGGGCTGGCGACGATTATTGCGTTTCTGGAAGAGAAAGGGATGCTGCGGATGTAGTGCGGTTTATTGCCGGGTGGCGGCTTCGCCTGACCCGGCCTGCGATTTTTGCAGACCCGGTAAGCGCAGCGCCACCGGGCAAAAGACTTACGCCTCAGGCAGCTCCGCCAGCGGCCAGCGCGGACGCACGGACACGCTCAGGTCAGCCGTGACGCCAGCGTTCAGGCGCACCATCCCGGCGTAGGCGATCATCGCCCCGTTATCGGTACAAAATTCCGGACGCGCGTAGAACACTTCCCCACGACGCTTTTGCATCATTTCGGCAAGCTTCGCGCGCAGCGTACGGTTGGCGCTCACGCCACCGGCCATCACCAGGCGCTTAAAGCCCGTCTGATCCAGCGCACGCTTGCACTTGATCATCAGCGTATCCACCACCGCATCTTCGAACGCGCGGGCGATGTCGGCACGCGTCTGCTCGCTGTCGTCGTTATTGCGAATGGTGTTCGCCGCGAAGGTTTTCAGACCGGAGAAACTAAAATCCAGCCCCGGACGATCGGTCATCGGACGCGGGAAGACAAAGCGCCCTTCCGTTCCCTGCGCGGCCATTTTCGACAGCATCGGGCCGCCAGGATAATCCAGGCCCAGCAGCTTGGCAGTTTTGTCGAAGGCTTCACCGGCCGCGTCGTCGATCGATTCGCCCAGCAGCTCATACTTGCCAATGCCCGTTACGCTAATCAGCTGCGTATGACCGCCGGAGACCAGCAGCGCCACAAACGGGAACGCTGGCGGATTGGCTTCCAGCATCGGAGCCAGAAGATGTCCTTCCATATGGTGAACCGGAATGGCCGGAACGTCCCACGCGAAGGCCAGCGAACGCCCTACCGTTGCGCCGACCAGCAGCGCGCCAACCAGGCCCGGTCCTGCAGTATAGGCCACGGCATCAATATCTTTTGCACTTAACCCGGCCTCTTTCAGCGCCGCCTGGATCAGGGGAACCGTTTTACGCACGTGGTCACGAGAGGCCAGTTCAGGCACGACGCCGCCGTAGTCAGCGTGCAATTTCACCTGACTATACAGTTGGTTGGCCAGAAGCCCTTTTTCGTCGTCGTAAATCGCGATGCCGGTTTCATCGCAGGATGTTTCAATACCCAGTACACGCATGACTTGTTTTACCTCGTTTCAATACCGCGCAGTGTAGAGCCTGGGCGGGTTGATGTAAAACTTTGTTCGCCCCAGGAAGAAGCCTCGTGTATACTCTTCCCCCTTATAAAAGTCCCTTTCAAAATCGCATCGGTGCTTTACAAAGCAGCAGCATTTGCAGTAAAATTCCGCACCATTTTGAAATAAGCTGGCGTTGATGCCAGCGGCAAACCGAATTTATTAAAGGTGAGAGTTACATGCCGGTAATTAAAGTACGTGAAAACGAGCCGTTCGACGTAGCACTGCGTCGCTTCAAACGTTCATGCGAGAAAGCAGGTGTTCTGGCTGAAGTTCGTCGTCGTGAGTTTTATGAAAAACCAACGACCGAACGTAAGCGCGCTAAAGCTTCCGCTGTGAAACGTCACGCGAAGAAACTGGCTCGCGAAAACGCACGCCGTACTCGTCTGTACTAATCTGTTGAGGGCCACAGCCCTCAATTGACAGACAGAGTTGTAGTCGTAAGGCCGTGCTTCCGGAAGGAATGCGCGGCTTGTTTTCGTTTATAAGTCGCTTAAATTTTTGGGGCATATGGCCGGAAGAATCCCACGCGTTTTCATCAATGACCTGCTTGCCAGAACCGACATCGTCGATCTCATCGACGCGCGGGTGAAGCTAAAAAAGCAGGGCAAGAACTACCATGCGTGCTGTCCGTTCCATAACGAAAAAACCCCCTCTTTCACCGTAAACGGTGAAAAGCAGTTCTACCATTGCTTCGGCTGTGGCGCACACGGTAATGCCGTCGATTTTTTGATGAACTACGATAAGCTCGAGTTCGTTGAAACCGTCGAAGAGCTGGCGGCGATGCATAACCTTGAAGTGCCGTATGAAGCAGGCAGTGGGCCAAGTCAGATCGAGCGCCATCAGCGGCAAACGCTATATCAGTTGATGGATGGCCTGAATTCGTTTTACCAACAGTCTCTTAAGCACTCTGCGGCTGAGCCTGCGCGTCAGTATCTGAACAAGCGCGGACTGAGCGACGATGTGATTGCGCGTTTCGCTATTGGTTACGCCCCGCCCGGCTGGGACAACGTGTTAAAGCGTTTTGGCGGCAATAGCGAAGATCGTAAATCCCTCATCGACGCAGGCATGCTGGTCACCAACGACCAGGGACGAAGCTACGACCGCTTCCGTGAACGGGTGATGTTCCCGATCCGCGACAAGCGTGGCCGGGTGATAGGTTTTGGTGGTCGCGTGCTGGGTGATGCCCTGCCGAAATACCTTAACTCCCCGGAAACCGATATTTTCCATAAGGGCCGCCAGCTTTACGGTCTTTATGAGGCACAGCAGGATAATGCGGAACCTCCGCGTCTTCTGGTCGTCGAAGGCTATATGGATGTTGTTGCGCTGGCGCAGTACGACATTAACTATGCCGTTGCGTCGCTGGGAACGTCCACCACGGCGGACCATATCCAGTTGCTGTTCCGCGTCACCAACAACGTGATTTGCTGTTACGACGGTGACCGCGCAGGACGCGACGCCGCCTGGCGAGCGCTGGAAACCGCGTTGCCGTATATGACCGACGGGCGTCAGCTACGCTTTATGTTCCTGCCCGACGGTGAAGACCCGGATACGCTGGTGCGTAAAGAGGGCAAAGCGGCATTTGAAGCGCGGATGGAGCAGGCTCAGCCGCTCTCCACGTTTCTGTTTAACAGCCTGATGCCGCAGGTGGATTTGAGTACCCCTGACGGGCGCGCGCAGCTCAGCACGCTGGCGTTGCCGTTAATCAGCCAGGTGCCCGGCGAAACGCTGCGCATCTATCTGCGTCAGGAGTTAGGCAACAAGCTCGGCATTCTGGATGACAGCCAGCTTGAACGTTTAATGCCTAAACAGGCTGAAAACGGCACGGTACGCCCCGCGCCTCAGCTAAAACGCACAACCATGCGTATACTGATAGGGTTGCTGGTGCAAAACCCCGAACTTGCTCCGCAAGTGCCGTCACTGGCGGGTTTGAACCACGAAAAATTGCCCGGACTTGGCTTATTTTCAGAATTGGTCAACACTTGTTTGTCGCAGCCAGGTCTGACCACCGGACAACTTTTAGAGCATTATCGCGGCACAAAAGAGGCCGCTACCCTTGAAAAACTGTCGATGTGGGACGATATAGCAGATAAGGATATCGCAGAAAAAACGTTCACCGACTCACTCAACCATATGTTTGATTCGATGCTTGAGTTGCGCCAGGAAGAGTTGATAGCTCGCGAGCGCACCCATGGCTTAAGCAGCGAAGAACGCCGGGAGCTCTGGATGATTAACCAGGAACTGGCGAAGAAATAAAAAATTTAACGGCTTAAGTGCCGAATATCGATCGGGAAGCCCCCGGCAGCCGCACTGAGAGGCAGCGGCAAAAATATAAGTACGCCCTCGCTTTAAAGGTTGGCAGCCCTATCGCCGACACCAATCAAACGAATTAAGTGTGGATACCGTCTTATGGAGCAAAACCCGCAGTCACAGCTGAAACTTCTTGTCCAACGCGGTAAGGAGCAAGGCTATCTGACCTATGCCGAGGTCAATGACCATCTGCCGGAAGATATCGTCGATTCAGATCAGATCGAAGATATCATCCAAATGATCAATGACATGGGCATTCAGGTGATGGAAGAAGCACCGGATGCCGATGATCTGTTGCTGGCTGAAACCTCCAACAACACTGACGAAGATGCGGAAGAAGCTGCTGCACAGGTACTGTCCAGCGTGGAATCTGAAATCGGGCGTACCACTGACCCGGTCCGCATGTACATGCGTGAAATGGGTACCGTTGAACTGTTGACCCGCGAAGGCGAAATTGACATCGCAAAACGCATCGAAGACGGGATCAACCAGGTTCAGTGCTCTGTTGCCGAATACCCGGAAGCGATTACCTATCTGCTGGAGCAGTACGATCGCGTTGAAGCGGAAGAAGCGCGTCTGTCCGATCTGATCACTGGCTTTGTCGACCCGAACGCTGAAGAAGATATGGCGCCAACCGCCACTCACGTCGGTTCTGAGCTGTCTCAGGAAGAGATGGATGACGACGAAGACGAAGATGAAGAAGAAGACGACGACAGCAGCGACGACGACAACAGCATCGACCCTGAACTGGCGCGCGAGAAGTTTGCCGAGCTGCGTACTCAGTACGAAGTGACGCGTGACACCATCAAAGCGAAAGGCCGCAGCCATGCTGCCGCTCAGGAAGAGATCCTGAAGCTGTCGGAAGTGTTCAAACAGTTCCGCCTGGTGCCAAAACAGTTCGACTACCTGGTGAACAGCATGCGCGTGATGATGGATCGCGTACGTACCCAGGAACGTATCATCATGAAGCTGTGTGTTGAACAGTGCAAAATGCCGAAGAAGAATTTCATCACCCTCTTCACCGGCAATGAAACCAGCGAAACCTGGTTCAACGCCGCTATCGCGATGAACAAGCCGTGGTCTGAAAAGCTGCACGACGTGAAAGAAGACGTACAGCGCGGCCTGCAAAAGCTGCATCAGATTGAAGAAGAGACCGGCCTGACCATCGAGCAGGTGAAAGACATCAACCGTCGTATGTCTATCGGTGAAGCGAAAGCCCGCCGTGCTAAGAAAGAGATGGTTGAAGCGAACTTACGTCTGGTTATCTCTATCGCCAAGAAATACACCAACCGTGGCCTGCAGTTCCTGGATCTGATTCAGGAAGGCAACATCGGTCTGATGAAAGCGGTAGATAAGTTTGAATACCGTCGTGGTTACAAGTTCTCCACCTATGCTACCTGGTGGATCCGTCAGGCGATCACCCGCTCTATCGCAGACCAGGCGCGCACCATCCGTATTCCGGTGCATATGATTGAGACCATCAACAAACTCAACCGTATCTCTCGCCAGATGTTGCAGGAGATGGGCCGCGAGCCGACGCCGGAAGAGCTGGCTGAACGCATGCTGATGCCGGAAGACAAGATCCGTAAAGTGCTGAAAATCGCTAAAGAGCCAATCTCCATGGAAACGCCAATCGGTGATGATGAAGATTCGCATCTGGGTGATTTCATCGAGGATACCACCCTCGAGCTGCCGCTGGACTCTGCCACCACCGAGAGCCTGCGTGCTGCCACGCACGACGTGCTGGCTGGCCTGACCGCCCGTGAAGCCAAAGTGCTGCGTATGCGTTTCGGTATCGACATGAACACCGACCACACGCTGGAAGAAGTGGGTAAACAGTTTGACGTTACCCGCGAACGTATCCGTCAGATCGAAGCGAAGGCGCTGCGTAAGCTGCGCCATCCGAGCCGCTCTGAAGTACTGCGTAGCTTCCTGGACGATTAATCGGTCCTGAAATGAAAAAGCTCCCAATCGGGAGCTTTTTTTGTTTATTCCCTCTCCCTGTGGGAGAGGGTCAGGGTCAGGGTGAGGGCATCAGGCCGCAGAGGAGCTAAAGCCCCCTCACCACCAGCGCCTCATCAAGTTCCCGATACGCCTCCACCAGCTTGTCCAGCGTCGCCCTGTTCAGCCCGCTCGGATTCGGCAACACCCACACCTGCGTTACGCCAATGGTAATGTTCTGCTTACCCCACTTCGCACCGCGCTGGCTGAACGCCTGCTCGTACGCCTGTTTGCCGAGGATCGCCAGCGCCGCGGGCTGGTAGTCTTCAATCTTCTTCACCAGTTCCCGCCCGCCAGTACGCAGCTCATGCAGATTTACTTCGCTCGCCTGCACCGTTGGACGCTCGACCAGCATGGTGATGCCACAGCGCGTATCCAGCAGCTGCTGCTCTTCTTCCGGCTTAAGCTGTTTGTCGGTAAAACCGGCCTGGTGGATCACCTTCCAGAAGCGATTTCCCGGATGAGCAAAGTGAAAACCGGTGTACGCCGAGGACTTGCCCGGGTTGATTCCGCAGAACACCACCCGCAGGCCAGGGGCCAGAATATCGTTGATCATCTCTACTCCTGTCTATGCATCTTAAGATAAGTATAAAGGATTGATTATGCGTTGTTTATAAAAACAGCAGGCAGGTGTGAATGGCTGGATTGATGAGGGGAGTTACTTTATAATTCACCGCCACGGCCCCTTAGCTCAGTGGTTAGAGCAGGCGACTCATAATCGCTTGGTCGCTGGTTCAAGTCCAGCAGGGGCCACCAAATTTTAGCTTTAGAATCATATAATTAAGCCACTCTAACGAGTGGCTTTTTCTATGTAACTGACAGTGTTCCATTATCGTTACATGGCATCTTAACTGAACCCGATCTCGATCCAGACCCCAATTGTATGACGCAGATCAGAACACACTTAACTCCCCCCTCACCTGCCGCCTTGTGGATCAGTTTTGAAGATTAGCTTTTGTATCGAGTGACATGGCGGTAAATTTTTTTCGTTACAAAAATGGCGAGTATGCCCAGCAGAATTGAAGATAAGCCAAGGAAAATCAATAAAGAAAGGATATGACTAAACAAGCCACCAAAGCTTGTAAAATCACCCAATCGAGCAAACTGCTCCGGAGTGAGTACACGAACGACGATCTCTGGAATAGTTAGAAAGAAAATAATCACCACTAGAACATAAATTGCCACTCTACCGCTTTTTTTCATTTCCTTCCTTGCCCCCTATGACAATGATGATCAATTATTGACAGGGTAATGTTACAACAAGGGAAATTACAATGGCAGACGGCTATGCAAAAATGAAGTTGCAATCAGAAAGGAATCTAGCCCTGGCGCTAACCAAAGCATTGCGAGAAATACAAGCTACCAATATGAGTGCTATCGAAAATCTAAAGCTTGGTACACAACGTATAATTAACTATGGTTCGTGCCTGATACCAGACGATTACTACCGCAATACCTGTCGCGAGCTAATAAATGAAGACCGCCGTCTCACATTAGCACTTGCCGAAATCTATAACCGAAACGATGTTGCTCTTGATATGGTTGAGATTTACTTTCAGAAAACTCTCAAAAGACTGGGAGAGCAAAAAAGTAACAATCTCGCTGCATTTCTTAAAAAGGAATTAGGCGATAAGGCTTATGAGTACGCTGAGAAATCTAGCAAACTAGCGCTGTCCTTAACTATTGCAAAGCTGATAATCAGTAGCGGCGATTTTCACGAGTCGCATATCAGAATGGTTAATTCTTTATCATCAATGTATGTTAACGGTGCTATAATCTATTCGAAAGCACAGGTGGCGGCGCTAGCAGCTAATAAGCTCAAATTTCAGGACTCTGCATATTACCAGGCATTGTACCAACAGAATCTGGAGATGCTTTACTTTCTTATTGAACCGCAAATGACAAAAATAATTTATCAAATTGAATCAGGTGGCAACAATGAGGAAATAATCGGCGATGCTTTATATGAGTTATTAAGAAGATGAAACGAGCAATATTATGGTTTTTGCAATCATATATTTATTATATCCCTATAGCGCTCATCGTTGCTGGTGCTTATCTTTTTGCGCGTTTCATCCCTGACTATTTTGGTATTCTTACCCTGACATGGATCATCATCGTTACCTATTTTTATGTAAAACATAATCGTTGGTTTTGATGGAAATCAGGAACCCCACATGCCACATGCGCACAAGAAAAAAGCCAGCCCCACACTCCCACGGTGTTGGCCTTGCTTTAAAGCAGTGATATTCACAACAGGTTAAAACACGTAACACATGCCCAGCGTAAATTCGTTAGAGACAATATGCGCCTTCATCTGCTCATCCTTTAAGCCACGCATGTTCGCATAGTTGTTATATCCACTGTCGATCTTACCCATATCGAAATAGTGCCCCGGTCGACATACAGACGCTCACCGCCTAAGTGCTCTTTCTGTTTGCCGCCAGAACGGTAGCCAGGATCATCGCGATCGGCAGGGCGACTACAATAGCTTTCATCTTCATCAACACTCCTTTGGAAAAGCATTCCGCACGGCGAACCATCGTCTGCCGGTGTCAGGAAAAGTCAGTGACACGAAGCGTAAGCACTCCCGAAAGGGCAAACTATTCGGGGGAATACGCGTTTTACCTGGTAATTTTAAGTAGGGACTGGTCTTGGTTTTAAAGCGATTGCTAGTTATTTCAACGGATTAGCGCTTATCATCAAAAGCAACCTGCTCATTTCATCTTTTACGCGCCCATCTTCACATTCTGCAATTCTAAAGAAATCCCCCATCGCGCCGATCATCATCCGTGTGTATTATTTCCAGTAGCTTTTACAACAACTAACCTTAACTCAAATACTTAAGCGCCAGAGCGAAAGGCATCATGAGCACACCGATCAAACGGCTAGAAATCATTAAAAATGCCATTGAGCTGGAAGATGACGACATCATCCGGAGCCAGTTGAAACGTCTCAAAGAGGAAGCCTTTGACGATAATCTCCTGTCCATCGTCGCGGCGCTTGAGCAGAAAAATTACACCGCAGCCCTTCGCGCTATCACCGCCTGGCTGCAAAGCCAGCGCGCCGTTACCCCGTGGCGTGACCCGCAACTGGCGGCCAGCAAGCTGGAGCTGAAGGCTCTGGAAGAGCGCTTGCGCGATCTGATTGATCGCCGTAACGCCCGGGTACAGCAGCTTGATGAATTCAACGATCTCTATTTCTCCCGCCTCGGGCCGTTGATGCAGCAGATCCTCGCCCTGCGTAAAACGCTGGCGGAGCTTAACCTGCGTCGTCAGCAGGCGGAGACGCGTCGTCGGGAAGAGGATTACCGCCGCTGCCAGGGCTATATGGCGCAGGCCGTAGAGGTTCTGACAACGCTCACCCGGCGCTGGCGAGATCTGCCTGCAGATTCCGTTCAGGCGGCAGAGGCGCGCAAGCATCTTCAGCAGCAAAGTAATCTGATTGCCAACCTGCTGGCCGAAGCGATGGAGCTGGAGACCGGTTTAACGCGTGAAGAAGAGCCAGCACGTCAGGCGCGCGATGAGGCCAACGAAGAGTACAAAAAGTATCGCGAACAGCATCATGATGCCGAAGTGCGCCTGCGTAAAGGCAAGGATCTCTCTGAAGAGGATCGGAACGAGCTGAAGCGGCTCTGGCGTCAGGCGAGCAAGCTATGCCACCCGGATCTGGTTGCCGATGATTTAAAAGAGGAAGCCAACAGGATGATGGTGCAACTCAACCAGGCCAAACAGCGCGGCGACGTGAAGGCCATTCGCTCGCTGGTCGCCCGTCTGCAACAAGGGTTTGAACCGATGATGGCGAGCGACAGGCTGAACGACCTGGAACGTATTCGCAAAAAAATGGCGCAGGTGCGTGAGCAAATCGACACCCTGGTGAACGAGCTGGCAGAGCTGGAGAAGGAAGAGTCCTGGCTGCTCGTCTCGTCGCTCAGCAATATGGAAGCCTACTTTGCCCAGCAGGAGAAAGCGCTGAGAGAGGTATGCGCCTCGCTCGAACATCAGGTGAGCGAAGCGCAGCTGGATCCCGCAGCCTGATTATTTGGCGTGCCAGTACGCACTGGCACGTACCAGCTGTGGGTCAATTGCGTCGGTTTCAAACTGACGGCTCAGGCGTTTCACCACCTTCCCCTCTCCGGTCAGCCAGATAAAGTAATCCTCTTCCGGCACGGCCAGCGCTGCAAGATGGTCGGCTACCGCCTGCTCGTTGTGGCCGATAACCCAGGTGATGTTGAACCCGCTCAGGTGCGCCAGATAGTCCTGGTACGCCGCATCGCCCACGGTGACGATGGCGTGGATCGCCGGGGGAACAGGCAGTTTTGCGATGCTTTCTAAACGGCGACGCAGCGCGGGCATACCCGACTCGTCGCACACGTACAACTGCCAGGCGTAATCTTCCGGCACCACCAGCGAACCACGCGGACCGCCGATGGTCAGCTTGTCGCCCACCTTCGCCTCTACCGCCCAGTTGCTGGCAATGCCGCCATCATGCACGAAAAAATCGAGCGCCAGCTCGTGTTTTTCGTCATCGTACAGCGGGGTGTAGTCACGCGCCTGCGGACGCACCCCATCGCCCCAGTCGATGCCTTCATCGGTCACCACAGGCGGCACGAAAGGGGTACCCGGTGCGGGGAAAAAGACTTTGGTATGGTCGTCAAAGCCGCGAGAGCTAAAGCCCTCCAGCGCCTCGCCGCATAGTACAATGCGCTGAAATCCTGCGCTGACTCGCTCAGTGCGCCGCACGTTCAGCTCACGAAAACGCAGGTCATTGCGGACACGTTGAGGGTAACGGGTAGATGCCATGTTGATGCCCTTCTCAGGTGAATACGATATATCGGAATGAATTTTTAATGATAATGATTGCTATTAACTCAGAAATCAAGATCTTTTAGATTGCATCTGAATATATCTTAGATATAGTTTAGATATATCAGATTGAGGAAGAAACATGCGACACGAACACGACGGCGGCGGACGCCGGCCACGATTTTTTGGCCATGGTGATTTGCGGCTGGTGATCCTGGATATCCTGACCCGCAACGCGAGCCATGGTTATGAGCTGATTAAAGAGATCGAGAACCTGACGCAGGGACATTACACGCCAAGCCCTGGCGTGATCTACCCGACGCTGGATTACTTGCAGGATCAGGCGCTGATCACCATTACCGAAGAAGAGAACGGCCGTAAGCGGATTGCAATTAACGCCGCCGGGCAGCAATGGCTGGATGACAATAGGGAACAGCTGGAGCAGATCCAGACGCGTATCAAGGCGCGCTCCGTCGGGTTCCAGCTGCGCAAAAACCCACAGATGAAGCGGGCGCTGGATAACTTCAAAGCGGTTCTGGATCTGAAAGTTAATCAGGGAGAACTCAGCGACGCGCAGTTAAAACAGATTATCGGCGTGATTGACCGCGCGGCACTGGAGATCTCCCAGCTGGATTAAGCCAGCACGCCGTCGCTCACGCGGAACACGCGGACCAGCTCTTTCAGGTGCATCGCCTGTTCGTTAAGGGATGCCGCCGCCGCAACGGACTCCTCCACCAGCGCGGAGTTCTGCTGGGTGGTGGCGTCTATCAGGCCAATCGCGCTGTTGATCTGCGAGATACCTTCCGTCTGTTCATGGCTGGCCTGGCGAATTTCACGCAGGATGACGTCCATCTCTTCCACGTTGCCGACCATGCCGTTGATAAGCCCGCTGGCTTTCTCCACAAGGTTCATGCCGTCCTGCGTCTGGCTTGTGGAGCTTTCAATCAGCTGGCGGATCTCACTCGCAGATGTTGCACTTTTCTGCGCGAGCTGGCGTACCTCGCCCGCCACCACCGCAAAGCCGCGACCATGCTCACCTGCGCGCGCCGCTTCGACCGCCGCGTTCAGCGCCAGAATGTTGGTCTGGAAGGCAATGGCGTCGATCAGGTCGATGATGTCGGACATCCTGTTCGATGTTTCGTTAATCAGGCGCATCTTGCTGGTGACCTGCTTCATCATCTCGCCGTTGTTTTTGACCACGGCAGCCGCATCGGCAGACAGGTTCGTCGCTTCTCCGGTGTGGGAGGCGGTGTTCTTCACCGTGGCGGTAATCTGCTCCATCGACGCGGCCGTCTGTTCAACGGAACTGGCCTGCTCCTCCGTGCGGGCAGCCAGATCCTGGTTGCCCGCGACAATCTGTGCGGCGGCGCTGGAGATGTTTTCCGATCCGGTTTGCACCTGCTGCACAATCTCCAGCAGGCGCGTTTTCATCTCCATCAGTGCGGTGAGGAGCAGTCCGGTTTCATCTTTACCGTGCGAGGTAATGCTGCCGGTGAGATCGCCATCGGCGATGGCCTCCGCAAAATTCACCGCGTCGTTCAGCGGGCGGGTAATGGATCGCACAATGAACCAGCCAGTCAGGCTGGCTGCCGCGACGCTGAAAAGCGTAATCAGGATCAGCAGCAGACGATTAGTGCGGAAATCGCCTTCCACCTGCTCGCCCGCACTCTGCATTTCATGATCCTGGATCGCAATCAGCGCCTGCACTTTCGCTTTATAAGACTGTTGCAGGTCCAGGGTGTTGGTCATCATCTCGTTTATCGCGCCCGCACGGTCGTTATTCTGCACGGCCTGCAAAATGCGGTAGCGCGAGTCAAGATATTGCTGGCGTACGCCGTGGATGTCCGCCAGCACCTGTTGGGATTTTTTATCCTTGAGAGCGTTGTCCAGCTCGCTCAGGATTGCGGTGATGCGCTCGCTTATCGCCTTCAGACGCTGTTCTGATTGCGTCGTGTACGTTCCCTGTTCGTCCAGCAGCATGAGCTGCTGCGTGCTGATAAATTCCTGGAAGTTGTCGATTAACTGGTTCGCTTTTACCGTAGTTGGATAGTCGCTGGTAAGAATGGTTTGCATTCCATTGTTTGCCCGATTCAGGCTCATCAGAGACAAGCTTGCGCTGACGACCATCAGGACAATAAATAATCCAAACGCCAGAAATAATTTCGTGCTGATCTTTACGTCATGTATGAACATATTTACCCCATCGATGTGATTATTTCTCAGACGATCGCTGTTATCGGTAGGAAACGCGCTAACTTTATGACTTTGATCGTTTTTTTATTTCTCACTATCAATAAATCCGGGGCGGAGCAATTAAAAATCGGGTTCTTTTTTTAGTTACTTAATATTTCATTAACAACATAACTTATTCTGAAAAACAAAAAAGCCGTTTACCCCGGAGGAATAAACGGCTTTATCGAAGCATGCATTTCTTAATGCAGCACGGTAACCGCATCTTCAAGACGTCCGGCCCGGTGCTTAACCATCGCGGAAATCTGCGCGCTCTCTTCGACCAGGTCAGCATTTTTCTGCGTAATGCTGTCCAGTTCTGCCACGGCACGGGTCAGCTCTGTCAGGCCTGTAGCCTGCTCGGAGGTGGAGTGGCTGATCTGCGCGATAAGCTGCGTGACGTTTTTCACCTGCTCGACAATATCATCCATGGTACGTCCCGCGGCGTGGACCTGATCGGCGCCCGACTGCACTTTGCTGGCGCTGGCGTCGATCAGCTTGCGAATATCGTTAGCCGCGTTCGCGCTGCGGCTGGCAAGATGACGCACTTCGCCCGCCACCACCGCAAAGCCTTTCCCCTGTTCGCCCGCGCGTGCCGCCTCAACCGCGGCGTTCAGCGCCAGAATATTGGTCTGGAAGGCGATGTCATTGATAAGCGAGGTAATAGAGCCAATGCGCTGGGTACTGTCGGCAATGTCATCCATGGTTTTCACCACGGTCTGCATCACGGTGCCGCCCTGCGTGGCCGCGCTGCTGGCAGCCATCGACAGCTTGTCGACTTCGGCTGCGGTCTCAGAGTTACTCTGCACCGACGCCGCCATCTGGTTCATTGTTGCCACGGTCTGCTGCACGTTAGCCACGGTCTGGCGCGTGCGGTCGTTGAGATCTTCATTACCCTGCGCCAGCCTATCGCTGCCGTCGCGCACGCTCACCACCTGGCTGGAGACGTCGTTGATAAGCCAGCGGCACATCAGCCCCAGTTGTCCGACGGCCCGCAGCGTCAGCCCCAGTTCATCGCTGCGGTTAAGATGCTGCACGCTGTTACGCTCGCCGGTAGCGACCCTGAGCGCCTGCCTTGCGACGTTTTCCACCGGGCGGACAATCTGTTGCTCAAACACCAGGGTGCCAAGCAGCATCACCACGGCTGCCGCCACCAGCGAAGCCCAGCCTGCGGCACTGGCAATCAGCGTTGCGGACATCACCGCAAAAAGTACCGCCATTACGCTACGCACGCGCCAGCGCAGCGGCATCGCCGGTAATTTGCCGAGCCAGCCTTTGCGTACCACCAGCCCTTTATGAATGCGTTTTTTGCTACGTCCTTCATTGAGCGCCTTATAAAGCGGCTCCACCGCGGCGACCTCGTCCTCGGTGGCGCGGGTACGAATGGACATATAGCCCGTCATCTGACCGTTACGCACCATTGGTACCGCATTGGCGCGTACCCAATAGTGATCGCCATTTTTACGTCGGTTTTTGACAATCCCGCTCCAGGGCTCGCCCTTTTGCAGCGTGTACCACATGTCGGCAAAAGCCGCTTTCGGCATATCCGGGTGGCGCACAATGTTGTGCGGCTGCCCGAGCAACTCCTGAAGCGTAAAGCCACTCACTTGCACAAAGGTGTCGTTAGTGTGGGTCATGTAGCTGTGGAGGTCGGTGGTCGACATAAGCGTGGTGTCATCGTCCAGCGGATATTCATTCTGGGTGACATAGTCAGGAGAGGACATAGTGAGCATCCCTTGCAGGTTATTTGAATGTTAATTTTGTGGCTTATGTTTTTTCGGCGATAAAAAATTTATCTTTAGTTGTTAAATATGATTGAGATCGCAAATCTCGGTTAAACCGCACTTTTCGTACGCTTTTCTAATTAATTGATTTAAAATACTTTCGACACGAAACTACCTACAAAGCATGATCCCCCGGCGCACACTTAAGGCGCATTTCCTGCCCTGGAGCAGTGCAATTGACGAAACCCCATCCCCGGCTCGTTATCCCTTATCCCGTGCGGCGCGCGATGGCATGATTAAATATTGTGCAACTCTGATTTCACCTGGCGTTTATCCCGATTTTTGTTAAGGCATCTGAGGTGGCGTAATCCCTGCAATACTTAACTCAGTATCATGTGATACGCGATCCCCGGGAGCATATTTTGAACAGGTTACCTTCCAGCGCCTCGGCTCTTGCCTGTACCGCGCACGCACTGAATCTCATTGAAAAGCGAACGCTTGATCATGAGGAGATGAAACAACTTAACCGTGAGGTCATTGATTACTTTAAAGAGCATGTGAATCCTGGTTTTCTGGAGTATCGCAAATCTGTTACCGCCGGCGGGGATTACGGAGCCGTAGAGTGGCAAGCGGGGAGTCTGAATACGCTTGTCGACACCCAGGGACAGGAGTTTATCGATTGCCTGGGTGGTTTTGGTATTTTCAACGTGGGGCACCGTAATCCAGTTGTGGTTTCCGCCGTACAGAATCAACTTGCGAAACAACCTCTCCATAGCCAGGAACTGCTCGATCCGCTTCGCGCCATGCTCGCGAAAACGCTGGCAGCCTTAACGCCCGGTAAGCTGAAATACAGCTTCTTCAGCAACAGCGGCACCGAATCGGTCGAAGCGGCGATTAAACTCGCCAAAGCGTACCAGTCGCCGCGCGGGAAATTCACCTTTATCGCCACCAGCGGCGCGTTCCACGGGAAATCCCTGGGCGCACTGTCTGCTACCGCCAAATCCACCTTCCGCAAACCGTTTATGCCGCTGCTGCCGGGCTTCCGCCACGTACCGTTCGGCGACATCAACGCCATGCGCACCATGCTGAGTGAATGCCGTAAAACCGGCGACGACGTGGCGGCGGTGATCCTGGAGCCGATTCAGGGCGAAGGAGGCGTGATCCTCCCGCCGCAGGGCTATCTGCCCGCCGTGCGTCAGCTGTGCGATGAGTTTGGCGCGCTGCTGATCTTCGACGAAGTGCAGACCGGGATGGGGCGTACCGGCAGGATGTTCGCCTGCGAGCATGAGAACGTTCAGCCAGACATTTTATGCCTGGCGAAAGCGCTCGGCGGCGGCGTGATGCCGATTGGCGCAACGGTCGCCACTGAGGAGGTCTTCTCGGTGCTATTCGACAACCCGTTCTTACATACCACCACCTTTGGCGGTAACCCGCTGGCCTGTGCGGCAGCGCTGGCCACCATCAACGTGCTGCTGGAGCAAAACCTGCCTGCGCAGGCGGAGCAGAAAGGCGACATGCTGCTGGACGGCTTCCGTCAGCTGGGCCGGGAATACCCGGATTTGGTACAGGATGCACGCGGGAAAGGGATGCTGATGGCGATTGAGTTCGTTGATAACGAAACCGGTTATAGCTTCGCAAGCGAGATGTTCCGCCAGCGGGTACTGGTGGCGGGAACGCTCAACAACTCGAAAACCATCCGCATTGAGCCACCGTTGACGCTCACCATTGAGCAGTGTGAGCAGGTGCTGAAGGCGGCGCGTAAGGCGCTGGCGGCGCTGCGGGTGAGCGTGGAAGAGGCGTAAAAAACGCCGGGTGGCGCTACGCTTACCCGGCCTACAACATACTGCAGATGTCGGCCCGGTAAGCGTAGCGCCACCGGGCAAACACCGCCCCCTCTCGCCCCCGTAGGCCCGGTAAGCGCAGCGCCACCGGGCAAAACGCTACTCCGGCAACAACCCCACAAAGCAGCGTTTTTTGCGCGGCTCTGACATCAACTCTTCGAGCTTGTCCACGCACGCCAGATAGTGTGGCGTTTGCTTATGCGCCAACACCGCCTCTTCGTCTTTATAGGCCTCATAGATAAAGAACCGGGTTTTCACCCTCGGGTCCTGCAAGACGTCAAAGCGCAGGTTGCCCGGCTCCTGGATCGCTCCCTCGTGGTTGGCGCGAAACACCTCCAGAAACTCATCCACTCGCTCGGGTTTGATGTTGATTTCCACCAGCGTCACGTTCATTTTGCTTCTCCCTGTTTCTCTTCCTGCCAGAACTGGAACGCCTCACGGGCGCTCATGTTCTCGTGAACCACTTTCTTCACCGCCTTCAGCATGGCGAGCGGCGCGCTGGACTGGAAGATGTTGCGCCCCATATCCACGCCGGACGCGCCCTGGTCAATCGCCCGCCAGCACATCTCAAGCGCCTCATGCTCCGGCAGCTTTTTGCCGCCCGCGATAACAATCGGCACCGGGCAGCTGGCGGTCACTTTTTCAAAGCCCTCGTCCACGTAGTAGGTTTTGACGAACTGGGCCCCCATTTCGGCTGCGATGCGGCTGGCGAGCGAGAAATAGCGCGCGTCGCGCGCCATCTCTTTACCCACGCCCGTCACCGCCAGCGTCGGCATGCCGTAACGCGCCCCCGCATCCACCAGCTTGATGATGTTGTTGATTGACTGATGTTCAAACGGGCTGCCGATATAGACCTGCGCCGCCACCGCGCAGACGTTCAGGCGCAGCGCGTCTTCCATCGCCACCGCCACGCACTCGTTAGACAGCTCGCCCAGAATCGAGTTACCGCCGGAGGCGCGCAGCACCACCGGTTTGTTCGTCGCGGCAGGTACCTGGCTCCTGAGGATGCCGCGGGTACACATCAGCACGTCGGTTTCGCCAAACAGCGGCGCGATGGAGAGATCGATACGCTCAAGGCCGGTGGTCGGTCCCTGAAAGTAACCGTGGTCAAAGGCCAGCATCACCGTGCGGTTGCTCTGCGGGTTGAAAATGCGCGAAAGCCGGGACTGCATGCCCCAGTCGAGCGAACCGCAGCCCTTCAGGGTGTACGGCACATTCTGCTGCGGCGTACCGATGCCAAAATCCTTGCCGTCTTTGATGTCGTCTAAATCAGCCATTTGCTCCCCCGTCAGAAATCGTATTTGTTGATGTTCTCTTTGGTGAACACCACCCGCTCCGGCAGCAGCACGATGCCGTTGCCCTTCGCCTCATACTGGTAGCCCTGCACGCTGTTCGGCTCGACCTTCAGCGTCCCGATATCTTTCACCTCCACGCTGTCGCCAGGGTTAAGATCGCCCTTTTTCAGCAAACGATCGGCGACATTGACCGCAATTTTGCCCTGCTGCACCACGTCCCACAGGCCGAAGGCTTTCACCGTGCCGCGCTCAACGTACGGACGCATCACGTTTGGCGTGCTGAAGCCGACAATCGCCACCCCTTCCCGCTTCAGGTTTTCCGCCGCCTGTGCCGCCGCCGGCAGGGCGTTGGCGTCCGGGGCGATGATCGCATCCAGATCCGGATAGGCTTTTAAGATCCCCTCGGCGGTTTGCAGGGATTTAGTGGCGTCGTTATAGCCAAACTGCGTGGTGACGACCTGCCACTGGGGATGGTCTTTCTCGATTTTGGCCTTCGCCTCTTTCACCCACTGGTTCTGGTCGGTGACGGTGGGGCTGGAGTAGAAGAACGCCACTTTCGCGTTCGGTTTGGTGACCTGCTTGCCTGCCATCTCCACCAGCAGGCCGCCCAGCTGTTCCGGCGTGCCCTGGTTGATGTAAATGCTGCGGCACTCCGGTTTGGTGTCGGAATCCCAGGTCAGGACCTTCACGCCGCGCTGCATCGCGCGCTTCAGCGCCGGGCAGAGACCGTCCGGCGACACGGCAGAGACGATGATGGCGTTATAGCCCTGGTTGACGAAGTTATTGATCAGTTGCACCTGGCCGGAGACGCTCGGCTCGGTCGGGCCGTCGTAAGTCACGTCCACGCCAAGTTCTTTCCCCGCCTCTTTCGCGCCGTTGCCGCCGCTGGTGAAGAATCCCACACCCACCAGTTTTGGGATAAAGGCAATGCGGTCCGCCGCCTGCGCCGAAGCGAAGCTGAGGGCCATTGCCAGGACGAGCAGTTTTGTTTTCATCTTACGCTCCGGATAGTTTTCTGAAGAGAGAACGCACCCATTCACGGTGCAGACTCAGCGAACGCCCCATCACCACCACAACCAGCAGCGCCCCTGACAGCGCGCTCGACACCTGGTTGGGGATGCCAACCATCTGTAAACCCTGTTGCAGGTACCCCACCAGCAGCGCCGCCAGCGCCGTACCGACAACCGAACCTGAGCCGCCGTAGATATTCGCTCCGCCGAGCACGGCGGCGGTGAGCGCAGGCATCAGTAAATCGCGCCCCAGATCCGAACGCGCGGAGCCGAAATAGGAGACCATCACCAGCGCGGCAATCGCCGAGGCCACGCCCACCAGGCCGTACAGCGCATACGGCATACCGTTCACCGACAGCGCCGCATAGCGCGACGCGCGCGGATTCTGGCCAATTAAAAACAGATGCCGACCAAAGCGCCCGCGATGGGTAATCAGCCAGAAGAAAGCGGTAATCACCGCGAACAGCACCAGCGGGATCGGCAGGCCCATCACCGTGAGGTTAGCGAAGGCGGTAAAGCTGTCCGGGAAGCCGCCGATCCCCTCGTAGCCCGTCGCCCCCGCCATGCCGGAGAGCAGCAGCGCCCCGCCGCCGTAGAGGTAGAGCGTGCCGAGGGTAATGACCAACGGGCTGATGCCGGTGTAGTGGATCAGCGCCGCATTCACCAGCCCGCACAGCAGGCCGAGCAACAGCGTCAGCGGGATGGCAACCGCCATCGGCCACCCGGCCTGCATCATCACCCCCAGCGCGATGGCGCACAGGCCGATGGTTGAGCCGAGGGAGATGTCGATCCCGCCGCTGATGATAACCAGCGTAAGCGGCAGCGCCACGATGCCAATGCAGATAAAGTCGCTGGTGCTGAACAGCAGCATGTTGATATCAAGCATGCGCGGGTTGATGGCGCCGAAGAGCAGGATCTCCAGCACCAGTAAAATCAGCAGCGCGCTTTCCCAGTTAAGCCTCATTCACGCCACCTCTTTTTTGCGTTTGGGAAACGGGGTGACGTGCTTTCCCCCTTTGTTACCGGGCTGGAAACGGCTGTATTTCAGCGCCCGCTGATGCCGCGCCAGTGCCTGACGCAGACGCCCGTCGAGCACCAGCACGCCCAGCAGCACCAACCCGGCGATAAAGTCATTCCACCACGCCGGGAGCCTGAACAGCACCAGCACGGTATCGATTTGGGTGAGGAAGAACGCGCCGAGGAACGCACCGACCAGCGTGCCGGTGCCGCCCAGCAGCGAGATGCCCCCCAGCACGCAGGCAGCGATGGCTTTCATCTCCAGCCCGCTGCCGGTCTGGTTGGGCACAAAGCCTATCTGCGCGGCAAAGACGATCCCGGCGCAGGCCGCCAGCATGCCGTTGAGGGTGAAGGCGAGCATCCGCGTGCGGTTCACCGCCACGCCCAGCTGACGTGCGGCGGCGAGGTTATCCCCCACGGCGTAGAAATCACGGCCAAAGGCGGTGCGCGACAATGTCCACGCGCCTGTAACCACGATTATCAACACCACAATGCCGAGCGGAGAAATGCCGACGGCGGCAGGCTCAGAGAGGGATTTCAGCCCCGGCGGCAGCCCTTCAATCCACTTCCCGCCGGTCCAGAGCAGCATCGCCCCGCGATACAGCCCCAGCGTGCCGAGGGTGGCGACAATCGCTGGAATGCGCAGCCCCACCACCAGAAAACCGTTGAACGCCCCCGCCAGCGCGCCAATCGACAGCGCGAAGAGAATGGAAACGGGCAGACTGTAGCCGCTGTTGAGCGCCACGCCGACGGCAATGGCGGACAACCCGACGGTGGAGCCGACGGAGACGTCGATATTGCGGGTCAGCATCACCAGCGCCGCGCCGATGGCCAGCAGGATCAGGATCTGCGAGCTGGCGAAGATCATCCCCAGCGTCTGTAAGCTCAGGTAGGACGGGTTCAGCGCCACCAGCACGGCGAACAGGGCCAGAATGGCGAGAAACGCGCTCAGCTCGCGGTTTTTCAGTAAGATCTTCATGATTGCCCTCCAAACGCCAGCGCCATCATCCGGTCGAGACTGACGGCGTGGCGCGGCAGCTCGCCGCTGATCACGCCCTGATGCATTACCAGCACCCGATCCGCGAGGCCGGGAAACTCATCGAGATCGCTTGAGATCATCAGCACTGCCACGTTCTGCGCCGCCACGCTTTTCAGCAGCTGGTAGATATCGGCGCGCGCCGATACGTCCACGCCGCGCGTCGGTTCATCGACGATCAGCAGCAGCGGATTTGCCTCAAGACAGCGCGCCAGCAGCACCTTCTGCTGATTACCACCGGAGAGCGTGCGCACGGTTTGATCCGCATGGTTGAGCTTGATCCCCAGCGCCCGGTGGTAACGCTCCACCACCGCAGACTCCCGCTTTCGCTGCTGCCAGAGCGACGGCTCGTTCAGCGCCACCGTGTTCCAGCGGACAGGCGCGTCGAGAAACAGGCCGGACACCTGCCTGTCTTCCGGCAGATAAACCAGCCCTTTTTCCAGACGGGAACTGACCGGAACGGCGGTGATCTCCTGGTTCTCCAGCCACACTCGCCCGCCGCGTACCGGACGCAGGCCGTAAAGCGTTTCGGCAAACTCGGTACGCCCGGACCCCACCAGCCCGGCCAGACCGACGATCTCCCCGGCGTAAATCTCAAGGCTGAGATCGATAAACCCTTCCCCGGTGAGATCCTCCACCCGCAGCACCGGGAAATCCTGCGCCTGGGTTCGGCGGTTGCCCGGCAGCGCCAGCCACAGCTTTTGCGTATCGCTTAGCGACTTTTCCCGGCTGACCGGCGTCATGGCGGCGATCAGGGCGTTATCGTCAAAGTGCGCGGTTTCGCCGCTCAGCACCACCGCGCCGTCGCGCATCACCGAGACGTGGCTCGAAAGCATGCGAATTTCCGGCAGCTTGTGCGAGATAAAAACAATGCCAACGCCGAGATCCTGCAGCGCGCGGATCTGGCGAAACAGGCGTTCGGTCTCGCCCGGCGTGAGCGATGCCGTGGGTTCGTCGAGGATCAGAATTCTGGCGTTGCGCATCAGCCCGCGCAGGATCTCCACCATCTGCTGATCCGCGACTTCCAGAGTGCTGGCAGCGGCATCGAGATTAAGCTGACATTGCAACTGCTGGAGTTTCTCCGCCAGCCGCTTTTCCCGATCTCGTTCGCGCGGCAGACGAAACAGGATGTTTTCCCGCACCGTCAGGTTGGGGAAAAGCAGTGGCTCCTGTGGCACCAGATAAATGCCTAACCGGTGCGCCTGCGACGGGGTAAGCCGTGCAAAAGACTCGCCCGCAACCGAAAGCTCACCGCGATCCGGCGTTTCAACCCCGGCGATGATTTTCATCAACGTCGATTTTCCCGCGCCGTTACCGCCCATCAGCGCATGCACCTGCCCAGCAAGCAGCGTGAAATCAATGCCTTTTAACACAGGCACGCCAGAGAACTGTTTGCAGATGTCACGTGCCTCGAGAAGTGGTGTCATCATCGCTCCGCTATTGAACAAATGATTTTTAGATTTAATAATGTTCAAAAGCGTAGACGGTGAACTATATTTACAACCGTGCAGGGATCACAGTTTTATCGATTGAGATTCAGATAAACCGGAAAGGATCGAAAAGATCCGTTTTGTCGCGTGGCTCACATTTTCACGCCGCACCATCACGAACATATGATCTAAATTTTTATAAGAGTTCAACTATGAGCGATAAACGCACTGCGGAAGAAGGACGGTTTGCCGGGCTGGCACTGGCGGAAGAGGAGCTGGTGGCGCGCGTGGCCTGGTGCTACTACCACGACGGGCTGACCCAGAACGACATCGGCGAGCGGCTCGGGCTGCCGCGCCTGAAGATCTCCCGCCTGCTGGAGAAAGGCCGTCAGTCCGGGGTGATCCGCGTGCAGATAAACTCCCGCTACGAGGGCTGCCTGGCGCTGGAAACCGAGTTGCAACAACGATTTGGCCTGAAGCTGGTGCGCGTGATGCCCGCCCTGAATACGCCGCCGATGAACGTGCGGTTAGGCATTGGCGCGGCCCAGTCGCTGATGGGCGTGCTGGAGCCCGGCCAGCTGTTAGCGGTGGGCTTCGGTGAAACCACCATGAGCAGCCTGCAACACCTGAGCGGCTTTATCAGCTCACAGCAGATCCGCCTGGTGACGCTCTCCGGCGGCGTGGGGCCGTATATGACCGGTATCGGCCAGCTGGATGCGGCCTGTAGCGTCAGCATGATCCCTGCCCCGCTTCGCGTGTCATCCGCTGAAGTCGCCGGGATCTTAAAGCGCGAAACCAGCGTGCGGGACGTGATCCTCGCCGCCACCGCCGCTGACGTGGCGGTGGTCGGCATTGGCTCGGTGAACCAGCGCCGTGACGCGACGATACTGCGCTCCGGCTATATCAGCGAAGGTGAACAGTTGATGTACGCCCGCAAGGGCGCGGTCGGCGATATCCTTGGCTATTTCCTCAATGCCGAAGGGGAATGCGTCGAGGAGCTGGAGATCCACAAAGAACTACTGGGCGTCACGCTCGATGAACTGGCACAGCTGCCCACCATCGTAGGCGTGGCCGGGGGGGAAGAGAAAGCCGATGCGATTTATGCCGCACTGAAGGGCCGCCGTATTAATGGCCTGGTGACGGAAGAGACGACAGCCCGCGCGGTGCTGGCTCTGGCCATTTAAGAGCCCTCCCTGCGCTAACAATGAGGCATGCTCATGAGTTACCTTTTAGCGTTAGATGCAGGGACAGGCAGCGTTCGCGCCGTTATTTTCGATTTGCAGGGCAACCAGATTGCCGTTGGCCAGGCCGAGTGGAAACACCTGAGCGTCGAGAACGTGCCGGGCTCGATGGAGTTCGACCTCGACACCAACTGGCAGCTGGCCTGCCGGTGTATTCATCAGGCGCTGGAGCGCGCGCGCCTGAGCGCGGCGGATATTCAGTCCGTCGCCTGCTGTTCGATGCGCGAAGGGATTGTGCTGTACGACCGCAACGGCGAGGCTATCTGGGCCTGCGCCAACGTCGACGCCCGCGCCAGCCGAGAGGTAGCTGAACTCAAAGAGATCCACGACTACCGGTTTGAATCCGAAGTGTATGACGTTTCCGGCCAGACGCTTGCCCTCAGCGCCATGCCGCGCCTGCTGTGGCTGGCGCACCATCGTCCGGATATTTATCGTAAAGCCGCCACCATCACCATGATCAGCGACTGGCTGGCGGCGAAGCTCTCCGGCGAGCTGGCGGTGGACCCGTCCAATGCGGGCACGACGGGCATGCTGGATCTCTTCTCCCGCGACTGGCGTCCGGCGCTGCTCGACATGGCCGGGCTGCGTGCCGATATCCTCTCCCCGGTAAAAGAGACCGGCACCGTGTTGGGGGCCATCACCAAAGCAGCCGCACAACAGAGCGGTCTGCGCGAGGGCACCCCGGTGGTGATGGGCGGCGGCGACGTGCAGCTGGGCTGTCTGGGGCTGGGCGTGGTGCGCGCCGGACAAACGGCGGTGCTGGGCGGCACCTTCTGGCAACAGGTGGTGAACCTGCCGCAGGTGCGCACCGACCCTGAGATGAACATCCGCGTAAACCCGCACGTTATCCCCGGCATGGCGCAGGCAGAGTCGATCAGCTTCTTTACCGGGCTGACCATGCGCTGGTTCCGCGACGCTTTCTGCGCCGAAGAGAAGCTGATTGCCGAACGCATGGGAATGGACCCCTACTCCCTGCTCGAAGAGATGGCGAGCCGCGTCCCGCCGGGCTCCCACGGGGTGATGCCGATCTTCTCCGACGCGATGCATTTCAAACAGTGGTACCACGCCGCGCCGTCGTTTATTAACCTCTCCATCGACCCGGAAAAGTGCAACAAAGCGACGCTGTTCCGCGCGCTGGAGGAGAACGCGGCGATCGTCTCGGCCTGCAACCTGGCGCAGATTTCGCGCTTCTCCGGCGTGACGTTTGAGAGCCTGGTGTTTGCGGGCGGCGGCGCAAAGGGCGCCCTGTGGAGCCAGATTTTAAGCGACGTCACCGGCCTGCCGGTGCGCGTGCCAGAAGTCAAAGAGGCAACGGCGCTCGGCTGCGCCATTGCCGCAGGAGCTGGCGCGGGGCTGTTCGCGGATATGGCTTCGACGGGCGAGCGGCTGGTGAAGTGGAGCCGCGAGTTCACGCCAAACCCGCAGCACCGCGAGCTGTACGACGGCATGATGCAGAAATGGCAGGCGGTATACGCGGACCAGCTCGGGCTGGTGGACAGCGGGCTGACCACGTCGATGTGGCAGGCGCCGGGCCTGATGCGCGACACACGCCCCTCACCCTAACCCTCTCCCCAGAGGGGAGAGGGGACTGCTCCGTGCGGCCTTTCACCCTCTCCCCTCTGGGGAGAGGGCCGGGGTGAGGGGAAGTTCTTTGAGATCTATCACAATCATTCGATCCCGCTTTTACCTTTCTGCCGCCGCTGGCTAAATTAGTAACTCATCCGACCACATAACAATAATTTTACACTGGAAGAGACTATGAGCCGCTACCCGTCGTTATTCGCCCCTCTCGATCTGGGGTTCACTACCCTCAAAAACCGCGTGTTAATGGGCTCAATGCACACCGGGCTGGAGGAGCGTCCGGACGGGGCTGAACGTCTGGCAGCCTTCTATGCCGAGCGCGCGCGCCACGGGGTGGCGCTGATTGTCACCGGCGGCGTAGCCCCTGCCCCTTCCGGGGTGACGATGGAGGGCGGCGCGGTGTTGAACGATGCGACACAGCTGCCGCACCACCGCATTGTGACCGATGCGGTTCACAACGAGGGCGGCAAAATCGCCCTGCAAATTCTGCATACCGGGCGCTACAGCTATCAGCCGAACCTGGTTGCCCCCTCGGCTATTCAGGCACCGATTAACCGCTTTACTCCCCATGCCCTCAGCCATGACGAGATCCTGGCGCTGATAGATGACTTTGCTCGCTGCGCCGCGCTGGCGCGGGAAGCGGGTTACGACGGCGTGGAGGTGATGGGCTCAGAAGGCTACCTGATCAATGAATTCCTCGCCGCACGCACCAACCAGCGCGACGACGAATGGGGTGGTGACTATGCCCGCCGCATGCGTTTTGCCGTGGAGGTGGTGCGCGCGGTGCGTGAACGTGCCGGTGCGGATTTTATTATCATCTTCCGCCTGTCGATGCTCGACCTGGTGGAAGGCGGCGGCACCTTCGACGAAACCGTGCAGCTGGCGCAGGCGATTGAAGCCGCCGGTGCCACCATTATCAACACCGGGATTGGCTGGCACGAAGCGCGCATCCCCACCATCGCCACGCCGGTGCCGCGTGCGGCGTTCAGCTGGGTAACGCGCAAGCTGAAAGGCAAAGTCTCCGTTCCGCTGGTGACCACTAACCGCATTAACGATCCGCAGGTGGCGGACGATGTGATCTCCCGCGGCGACGCCGATATGGTGTCGATGGCGCGTCCGTTCCTCGCGGATGCCGAACTGCTCTCCAAAGCGCAAAGCGGCCGTGCGGATGAGATCAACACCTGTATCGGCTGTAACCAGGCGTGTCTGGATCAGATCTTCGTCGGCAAGGTCACCTCCTGCCTGGTGAATCCCCGCGCCTGCCATGAAACCAAAATGCCGATCGTTCCTGCGACCAACAAGAAGCGTCTGGCCGTGGTGGGCGCAGGACCCGCTGGCCTGGCGTTTGCGGTCAATGCCGCCTCGCGTGGGCACAGCGTGACGCTGTTTGATGCGCTGGCGGAAATCGGCGGGCAGTTTACTATCGCCAGACAGATCCCCGGCAAAGAGGAGTTCTATGAAACGCTGCGCTATTACCGCCGGATGATCGAGGTGACGGGCGTCGATCTGCGGCTCAATCAGGTTGTCAGCGCGGCGGATCTGATCGGTTTCGACGAGGTGATCCTCGCGAGTGGGATCGCCCCGCGCACCCCTGCGATCGAAGGCATCGATCATCCGAAGGTATTGAGCTATCTGGACGTGCTGCGCGACAAAGCGCCGGTTGGCGAGAAGGTGGCGATCATCGGCTGCGGCGGGATCGGTTTTGATACCGCGATGTATTTAAGCCAGCCGGGCGAAGCCACCAGCCAGAACATCGCTGAGTTCTGCGTGGAATGGGGCATTGATACCAGTCTCAGTCAGTCCGGCGGTTTACGCCCGGAAGGGCCGCAGCTGCCGAAAAGCCCGCGTCAGATCGTGATGCTCCAGCGTAAGGCCAGCAAGCCGGGTGAAGGGCTGGGCAAAACCACTGGCTGGATCCACCGCGCCACCCTGCTCTCGCGCGGGGTGAAGATGATCCCGGCGGTGAGCTACCAGAAGATCGACGACGACGGGCTGCATGTGCTGATCGGTGGTGAACCGCAGCTGCTGCGCGTGGATCATGTGATTTTGTGCGCCGGACAGGAGCCAAAGCGCGATCTGGCCGATCCGCTGCGCGAAGCGGGTAAAACGGTGCATTTGATCGGCGGGTGCGACGTGGCGATGGAACTGGATGCGCGGCGGGCGATTGCGCAGGGGACAAAACTGGCGCTGAGTATTTAACGGCATCGCCCGGTGGCGCTTCGGTATGAACCGGAAACATGGGTAACACTTTAGACCGGATACATGGGTAACAGTTATAACTGGCATAGAAGAGGAGAC
>NZ_JADBPZ010000031.1:0-66317 GCF_014893445.1 Enterobacter cloacae complex sp. P29RS
TTTCGTCCGAGGACATTAAGAATCCATGTCACTTTGAGTGCCCACACAGATTGTCTGATAAATTGTTAAAGAGCAGTTGCGACGCGCTTCAGCGCTATGTCGCGAGGTGGCGTATATTACGCTTTCCTCTTTCAGAGTCAACCCGTTATTTCAGGATTTTTTCTCTTCAACCGACCGGGTTGTCTGTGAAGTGATTCAC
Source organism: Enterobacter cloacae complex sp. P29RS (assembly GCF_014893445.1). Classification (NCBI taxonomy): domain Bacteria; kingdom Pseudomonadati; phylum Pseudomonadota; class Gammaproteobacteria; order Enterobacterales; family Enterobacteriaceae; genus Enterobacter; species Enterobacter cloacae complex sp. P29RS. The sequence continues at coordinate 200 of NZ_JADBPZ010000031.1, forward strand.
ATCCGCCGTGTCGATGGAGGCGCATTATAGGGAGCCGCCGAGGAATGACAAGCGGAAAAATGCATTTTTATTTCAACCGCTCACCTTTTCACCAAAATGTCTATTTTTGGTGCTTTTTAATCTCTTTTGGCAGATCTGCCAGACTAGTTATCACCCAGTCAGCTGCATTTTCTGCTTCTGGGGTGACTGGTTTACCGGTCCGCACTAATACTTTGGTTCCCACACCCGCCGCCGCCGCTGCCTGCATATCCTCCAGTTTATCGCCCACCATAAAAGACGCGGCCATATCAATGTGCAGGAATTCCTGTGCAGAGATAAACATGCCCGGGTGTGGCTTACGGCAATCACATGTCTGACGATACGCTTCTACTGTTCCCTGTGGATGATGCGGACAATAATAGATGCCATCAAGATCGACGCCACGATCGGCCAGAGACCAGTCCATCCATTCCGTCAGCGTCTCGAACTGCGCTTCGGTGAATTTACCCCGGGCGATACCGGACTGATTAGTTACCACCACCAGCGCATAGCCCATCTCTTTCAGCTGGCGCATGGCATCTATTACGCCCTCAATAAATTCGAACTCATCAATCTCATGGACGTAACCGTGATCCACATTAATTGTGCCGTCACGATCGAGAAAAATTGCGGGTACAGATTTTGCCACCGGTTTGCTCCTGAAAAAGGCTTGTTCAGCTAGTATCTCATGAATCGCAGCGCAATAAAGTGCTCATCGCACAGAGGTGGATTGATTTAGACGTCTGGATGCCTTAACATCCATTTTGTTTACGGTCATTCCCCGTATCTGGCAGAAGAAAATGCCACGGCTAACTTACATACGATAAAAATAATCTAATGATTAAACTTTCCAATATCACCAAAGTGTTCCAGCAGGGGAACCGAACCATTCAGGCGCTGAACAACGTCAGCCTGCATGTGCCTGCTGGTCAGATTTATGGCGTCATTGGCGCATCGGGTGCGGGTAAAAGTACGCTGATCCGGTGTGTTAACCTGCTTGAGCGCCCGACCCAGGGCAGCGTAGAAGTTGGCGGCCAGGAGCTTACCGCTCTCTCAGAGAAAGAACTCACCAAAGCGCGTCGCCAGATTGGCATGATTTTCCAGCACTTTAACCTGCTGGCCTCACGCACGGTTTTTGGAAACGTGGCGTTGCCGCTGGAGCTGGATAACACACCAAAAGAAGAGGTTACCCGACGCGTCACCGAACTGCTGGATCTGGTTGGCCTGGGTGATAAGCATGACAGCTACCCGGCCAACCTTTCCGGCGGGCAAAAGCAGCGTGTAGCAATCGCTCGCGCGCTGGCAAGCAACCCAAAAGTGCTGCTGTGTGATGAAGCCACCAGCGCGTTAGATCCGGCCACCACGCGTTCTATCCTGGAACTGCTGAAAGACATTAACCGTCGTCTGGGCCTGACTATCCTCCTTATTACGCACGAAATGGACGTGGTGAAGCGTATCTGTGACTGCGTCGCCGTCATCAGCAACGGTGAGCTGATTGAGCAGGACACGGTCAGCGAAGTCTTCTCGCACCCGAAAACGCCTCTGGCTCAGCAGTTCATTCAGTCCACACTGCATCTGGATATTCCGGAAGATTATCTGGAACGTTTAAAAGCAGACGCAACGTCTGACAGCGTCCCGATGCTGCGCATGGAGTTCACGGGCCAGTCCGTTGACGCACCGCTGCTGTCCGAAACCGCGCGTCGCTTTAACGTGAATAACAACATTATTAGCGCGCAGATGGACTACGCCGGTGGCGTGAAGTTCGGCATTATGCTGACGGAAATGCACGGCACACAGGAAGAAACCCAGGCGGCAATTGCCTGGCTGCAAGAACATCACGTAAAAGTAGAGGTGCTGGGTTATGTCTGAGCCGATGATGTGGCTACTGGTTCGCGGCGTTTGGGAAACGCTGGCAATGACCTTCGTATCGGGCTTTTTTGGTTTTGTGATTGGGCTGCCGGTCGGCGTGCTGCTGTACGTCACGCGCCCGGGTCAAATTATTGAAAACGCGAAGCTGTATCGCACGCTCTCTGCGCTGGTGAACATTTTCCGGTCTATTCCGTTCATTATTCTGCTGGTGTGGATGATTCCGTTTACGCGCGTTATTGTCGGGACGTCGATTGGTTTGCAGGCAGCTATTGTCCCGCTAACCGTAGGCGCCGCACCGTTTATCGCCCGTATGGTGGAAAACGCCCTGCTGGAAATCCCAACAGGCCTGATTGAAGCTTCCCGCGCTATGGGTGCGACGCCAATGCAGATCGTTCGCAAAGTTCTGCTGCCTGAGGCGCTGCCTGGGCTGGTGAATGCAGCAACCATCACGCTTATCACCCTGGTCGGTTATTCCGCGATGGGTGGCGCCGTGGGTGCTGGCGGTTTAGGGCAGATTGGATATCAGTACGGCTATATTGGCTATAACGCTACCGTAATGAATACCGTTCTGGTATTGCTGGTTGTGCTGGTTTACTTAATCCAATTCTCTGGCGATCGTATCGTCCGGGCTGTTACGCATAAATAACGTTACAAACAACACAAACTCGACGAGTTAAGGATATAACATGGCGTTTAAATTTAAGACCTTTGCAGCAGTAGGCGCACTGATTGGTTCGCTGGCACTGGTGGGTTGCGGTCAGGACGAAAAAGATCCGAACCACATCAAAGTAGGCGTTATCGTCGGTGCAGAGCAGCAGGTTGCTGAGGCCGCGCAGAAAATCGCGAAAGAAAAATATGGCCTGGACGTTGAGCTGGTGACCTTCAACGATTACGTTCTGCCGAACGAAGCGCTGAGCAAAGGCGACATTGACGCTAACGCCTTCCAGCATAAACCGTACCTGGATCAACAGATCAAAGATCGCGGCTACAAGCTGGTTGCTGTCGGTAACACCTTCGTTTACCCGATTGCCGGTTATTCCAAGAAAATTAAATCTCTGGATGAACTCCAGCCGGGTTCACAGGTTGCCGTCCCTAACGACCCAACCAACCTTGGCCGTTCGCTGCTTCTGCTCCAGAAAGTGGGCCTGATTAAACTGAAAGAAGGTGTTGGCCTGTTGCCGACCGTCCTGGACGTGACCGAAAACCCGAAAAATCTGAAAATTGTTGAGCTGGAAGCCCCTCAGCTGCCACGTTCTCTGGACGATGCACAGATCGCGCTGGCCGTTATCAACACCACTTACGCCAGCCAGATCGGTTTGACCCCTGCGAAAGATGGCATCTTTGTTGAAGACAAAGATTCCCCGTACGTCAACCTGATCGTGACTCGCGAAGACAACAAGGACGCGGAAAACGTGAAGAAATTCCTGCAGGCATATCAGTCTGAAGAAGTTTACCAGGAAGCCAATAAGGTGTTTAACGGCGGCGCGGTTAAAGGCTGGTAATCTCACCTCAGTGTAATATCATCAAGACGGGCATTTGCCCGTCTTGTCATTTGTGCGGTCAACTGCTTCAATATCTGACGTTTTGATTATCCACTGAGGAACTATTATGCGTGCTTTACCGATCTGTCTTTTAGCACTGATGCTGAGCGGCTGTTCTATGCTAAGCAGATCTCCTGTTGAACCCGTTCAAAGCACTGCAACCCCGCCAAAAGCGGAGCCAGCAAAACCGAAAGCGCCTCGCGCTGCGCCGGTACGTATTATTACTAAAGCCGACGAGCTGGTCGGTAAGCCATTCCGTGAACTGGGCGAAGTGAGCGGCGAATCCTGCCAGGCAACGAATCAGGACTCCCCTCCAAATATCCCAACAGCCCGCAAGCGTATGCAAATCAACGCGTCGAAAATGAAAGCCAACGCGGTGCTGCTGCACAGTTGCGAGGTCACCAGTGGTACGCCGGGCTGCTACCGTCAGGCGGTATGTATCGGTTCTGCGCTTAACATCACGGCGAAATGAGTTCATTTCAGTTCGAGCCGATAGGCGTTATCCGCTCCCCTTATAAAGAAAAGTTCGCCGTGCCGCGTCAGCCGGGACTGGTCCTTAACGGCGGCGGCGAGCTGCATCTTGTCGCGCCGTATAATCAGGCCGATGCAGTGCGCGGGCTTGAGGCATTCAGCCATTTATGGGTGGTGTTTGTGTTTCACCAGACCATGGAAGGCGGCTGGCGTCCTACCGTGCGTCCTCCTCGTCTGGGCGGAAATGCCAGAATGGGAGTTTTTGCCACCCGCTCAACGTTCCGACCGAATCCAGTCGGGATGTCGCTGGTCGAACTGAAAGGGATACGCTGTCAGAAAGATCGGGTGATCCTGGAGTTAGGTAGCCTTGACCTGGTTGATGGTACGCCGGTCATCGATATTAAACCTTACCTGCCCTTCGCCGAAGCGCTGCCGGATGCCCGTGCAAGCTATGCTCAGGACGCCCCACAGGCAGAGATGCCGGTTTACTTCACATCTGAAATAACGACGCAAATCAGCCAGCTGGAAAAGCGCTATCCTCGTCTGCGTGACTTTATCGTCGAAGTCCTGGCGCAGGACCCTCGTCCCGCCTACCGCAAAGAGGAAGACGCAGGAAAAACGTACGCCGTCTGGCTGCTGGACTTTAACGTGCGCTGGCGCGTAACTGATGCAGGTTTTGAAGTGTTTGCCCTGGAACCCAGGTAATTTTGTTCTCCTCTCTTTTGGCATCTTTGCCACACTGGTAAACTAAACCACTTTTTTTGTGTCAGGCTGGTGTTTCAGCCTGTTCCAATCGTCGAAATGGAACCGTAACAACATGCGTACTAGCCAATATCTGCTCTCCACTCTGAAGGAGACACCTGCCGACGCCGAGGTGATCAGCCACCAGCTGATGCTGCGCGCCGGGATGATCCGCAAGCTGGCCTCCGGGTTATACACCTGGCTGCCGACCGGCGTGCGCGTCCTGAAAAAAGTCGAAAACATCGTGCGTGAAGAGATGAACAACGCCGGTGCTATCGAGGTGTTAATGCCGGTCGTTCAGCCCTCTGAACTGTGGCAGGAGAGCGGTCGCTGGGAGCAGTACGGTCCTGAACTGCTGCGTATTGCCGATCGTGGCGATCGTCCATTCGTCCTCGGCCCAACGCATGAAGAAGTGATCACCGATCTGATCCGTAACGAGCTGAGCTCTTACAAACAGCTGCCGCTGAACTTCTTCCAGATCCAGACCAAGTTCCGTGACGAAGTGCGCCCACGCTTTGGCGTGATGCGCTCTCGCGAATTCCTGATGAAAGATGCCTACTCTTTCCATACTTCTCAGGAATCACTGCAAGAGACCTACGACAAAATGTACGTGGCCTACAGCAAAATCTTCTCCCGCATGGGGCTGGATTTCCGTGCTGTACAGGCTGATACCGGTTCAATCGGCGGTAGCGCCTCTCATGAATTCCAGGTTCTGGCGCAGAGCGGCGAAGACGATGTAATTTTCTCTGACTCCTCTGATTACGCCGCCAACATTGAGTTCGCAGAAGCGCTGGCACCAAAAGAACCACGCGGCGCGGCAACGCAAGAGATGACGCTGGTTGATACGCCAAACGCGAAAACCATCGCCGAGCTGGTTGAACAGTTTAATCTGCCGATCGAAAAAACCGTGAAAACCCTGCTGGTGAAATCGGCTGAAGGCAGCGCTTACCCGCTGGTAGCCCTGCTGGTCCGTGGCGATCACGAGCTGAACGAAGTGAAAGCCGAGAAGCTGCCGCAGGTTGCCAGCCCGCTGACCTTCGCAACGGAGGCCGAAATCCGCGCCGTGGTGAATGCAGGTCCTGGTTCTCTGGGTCCGGTGAACATGCCTGTTCCTGTGGTCATTGACCGCACCGTTGCGGCAATGAGCGACTTCGCTGCGGGCGCAAACATCGACGGTAAACACTACTTCGGCATCAACTGGGATCGTGACGTGGCGACGCCGGAAGTGGCTGACATCCGTAACGTGGTCGCAGGCGATCCAAGCCCGGACGGCAAGGGTACCCTGATGATCAAACGCGGTATCGAAGTAGGCCACATCTTCCAGCTGGGCGATAAGTACTCGCGCGCAATGAACGCTGCCGTTCAGGGCGAAGATGGTCGTAACCAGGTTCTGACCATGGGCTGCTACGGCATTGGGGTAACGCGCGTTGTTGCGGCCGCTATCGAGCAGAACTATGACGAACGCGGAATCGTCTGGCCGGATAACATCGCGCCGTTCCAGGTGGCGATCCTGCCAATGAACATGCACAAGTCTTACCGCGTGCAGGAGCTGGCAGAGAAACTCTACGCTGAGCTGAGCGCGAAAGGTATCGACGTGCTGATGGATGACCGTAAAGAGCGTCCTGGCGTGATGTTTGCTGATATGGAACTGATCGGTATTCCACACACCATCGTCATCGGCGACCGTAACCTCGACAGCGATGAGATTGAATACAAGTACCGTCGCAACGGCGAAAAACAGATGATCAAGACGGGCGACATTCTTGATTACCTGGTGAAAGCCATCAAAGGCTAAGAAACAAAAAAACCCCGCCAGTGCGGGGTTTTTTAATGGCTATAACTTATTTGCTTTCGCAGTCTTTACCCGCAGCAAACTTCGCGTCTTTATCTGCCACCAGCGTTTTCACCAGCTCACCGCTATCGGGGTTTGGCTCCAGCGTAAAATGCCCTTCAACCGTCAGCAACACTGGTTTGCTGTCGTTACCGCGCGCGACGGCATAGTCACGCTCCAGCTGGGCATTGTTCGCCACGCTGACTTTCTTCCCGGTTGCACAGTCAGTGAAGATTGCCGCATCCGCCATGTAGAAATACATCCCTCGCATCGCCATTGGGGTTGCAGGCAGGGTCGCTTTTACCGGGGCCAGCGTGTAGTTGAACTGGGATTCAATCGGATTGCCTTCGCGATCGAGCATCTCCATCCCCTCGCCTTTGGCGCGGAAATACGTTTTATCGCCCGTGGTATCAGTCAATACCAGCTTTTCAGCCGTACGCGCCCATGTTCCGTATGTTGCAAAAGAAGACGGCTCTTTCGCCCCCTGATAGCGCTGGTTCATCACCCAGGTGCCATCTTTTTGCAGGAACAGAGAGGTTTCGATGCCTTCACAATCTGCACATGGCAATACGCCGCGCCAGCTCTGCTGCATCGGCTTCAATTCTTCGTTTTGCGTTGGCTGTAGTACCTGTGTTTCTGAACGGTTGTTACAGCCAAAAAGCGCGAACAGGCTTGTCACGGCCAGCGCTGATAATAATGCTTTTTTCACAATACATTCCTTATGAAAAAGTGTGTCCCTTTCGTCACATTACGGGTGACGGACTTTGCCACGCAGTGACTTTACGGTGGATTTCTGCGCCTTCGATGACAACCGACGTTCTTTCGATGCCCGCGTTGGACGTGTTGCCCGGCGACTTTTTTGTACAGCCGTCAGCTCTTTTATGACCGCCGCCAGTCTGGAAAGTGCCGCTTCCCGGTTCATTTCCTGGCTGCGATATTCCTGCGCTTTAATCACAATCACACCTTCACTGGTGATCAGATGATGGCTGGCGGCGAGCAGGCTTTCTTTATAATACTCTGGCAGGCTGGAGGCCCGGATGTCAAAGCGCAAATGGATAGCCGTTGAGGCCTTGTTAACGTGCTGCCCCCCTGCGCCCTGAGCACGGATGGCGGTGATCTCCAGCTCGTGATCAGGGATGCTGACGTTTCGGGACAACTCAATCATGATACGGGCTGCCAGGCCGTGAGATGAATTTCCAGATTATTCTGAGAATCGGAAAGCCAGATGGCGCCGTCCTGAATCGTTGCCTGAAGCGCCATTGTCCGGCTGGCGAACGCGCTCAGCTGTGCCAGTTGTTCATCATCCAGATACCAGACGGTAAGATTTTTGAACTGCGCACATTTATTTTTGTTTTGCTGCCACCAGATCTCCGCCGCGCGATGGTTATAGGCAAACAACGCCACTTCAGCTGACTGGGTGCACGCCTTTTTGATCCGGCGTTCATCCGGCAGGCCAAGCTCAATCCATAAATCGATACCCAGATGATCGTTGCGCAGCCAGGCTTCCGGTTCATCTTCCGCGCTTAAACCACGGGTAAATTGCAGACGCTCGTCGGCATACTTAATCCACGCCAGCAGGCGCAGCATCATGCGCTCCTGGGTTTCAGAAGGGTGACGCGCCAGCGTCAATGACGCATCCAGAAACTGGTTACGGTCAAGATCCGCCACATTGACCACAGCTTTATAAATTGTCGCTTTCAGCGCCATGAGAGAACTCCTTTCGAATCAGGCGTACATTGTAGCGAAAACCGCAGCAAAAGGCTGTTACGAGGTGGTGGCACCCCGTTATCAAGGCGCTGATATTGCTTAAATGAGTATGGTATAGTCACCTTGCTAAACCGAGTTTAACTTCGTAGGCTTAATGATATCTCACAGTAAGTCAGTACGCTGGCAGGAGGTGATGTGAATAATTATTGTGAGTTGATTCGCAGACGGTATGCGGAAATTGCCAGCGGAGATCTGGGGTACATCCCGGATGCGTTGGGCTGTGTATTGAACGTGCTGAATGAAGTGGCCTCTGATGAGAGCCTTTCTGAATCGGTCAGGGAAAAAGCAGCGTATGCTGCGGCGAATTTACTGGTGAGCGATTATGTCGATGAATGATATCTATCAACCCATCAATTGTGATGACTATGACAACCTCGAACTCGCCTGCCAGCATCATTTAATACTGACGCTGGAGCTAAAAGATGGCGAAGTGCTAAAGGCAAAGGCCAGCGATCTGGTTTCCCGTAAAAATGTGGAATACCTGGTTGTGGAAGATGCAGGTGCAACGCGTGAGCTACGCCTCGACAAAATTGCCAGTTTCAGCCATCCGGAAATCGGCACCGTCGTGGTGAGCGAATCCTGATAACCAACGGGCAGCCAGGCTGCCCGTTACGCTTTCCATTCAAAATTGACACCCGCTTCAGCCCACCCTTCCTGGGTAATAAACACACCTGCCGCCGCGATGAGCGTGTCGCCGTAAAACAGAAGCGGCGTGGTATCACGTCGCCAGGGCGGAACGTTCTGTTCCTGCCAGATTTTCTTCAGTTTACGCCCGCCGTTACGCCCAACGATATGCAGCATGCCGCTGGCCCTGAAGCGTATGGCGACGTTCTCGTCCGGCTCAGGTAGACGCACATTGCCCGAATGGCTTAACGCAACGACACCGGCATTCAACGGTAGCGTTAGTGCTTTTTCCGGCGACGGCCAGTCGAGCACAACGTCAGCCAGCGACGGCACAGATTTCACCCACCAGAGTTGCTCTTTATAGCGCCTGACGTCATAACCATTCAGGTGTATACACGGTGCGGCATCTTCCCGCGCCTGTGCAACTTCTTCCCAGATACGGTTGAGCATCGCCCGGGACGGCATAACCGCACGGTGGGAAGCCAGCCAGCGACGAATCAGAGCAGCCCGACGCACGGGGCTCATCACTTTCAACGGCGCAATGTTAAGGGCACCGTCAGCGGTAGTCAGCGTATTCAGCTCCCCGCTCAGCAACTCATCCAGCAAGCTTTCCTGTTCAGCACAAAGCATGGCACTTCTGGCCACCGCTTCGGAAAAATGGGCCCAGCGCTCACTCAGCAGCGGTAAGACGCGCAGGCGCAGGAAGTTACGGTCGTAACTGTCGTCCTGATTGCTTTCGTCTTCAATCCAGCGCAGATGATGTTGCTGCGCCCAGGCTTCCAGTGATGCGCGCGTCTCACCCAGTAGCGGGCGGATGAGCTCTGTTTCAGCAAAACCAGCACGCTCAGGCATGGCGGATAAACCCGCAGGCCCGCTGCCCCGCTTGAGCGCCAGTAAAAACGTCTCGCACTGGTCGTCCAGATGCTGCGCGGTGACCAACGCTTCTCCAGGCTGTAACGCGCCGGAAAACGCGGCGTAGCGGGCTTTGCGCGCCTGCGCCTCAATACCCAGCCCTTCATCCTCAAGCGTGACGCGTTCAACGATTAGCGGGATCGCCCACCCTGAGCACACCGCTTCGCAGTGCGCCACCCAGTCGTCGGCATGGGGGCTTAAGCCGTGATGGATATGCATCGCCCGCAGCTGGACGTCAGGCTCACGGTCGCGCCAGAGCTTAAGACGGTGCAGCAAAACGGTGGAATCCAGGCCACCGCTGAACCCCACCAGCAGCTGGCGGTAGGGTGAAACGGCGTGCGCGATAGCGGGTAAGGTCATAGGAAATTACACATAAAAAATGCCCGAACTGAACGGGCATTATCACACATGACGGCGATTACTGCTGATAAAGCTCCAGCGGCAGACCGTCCGGATCGTTGAAAAAAGTGAAACGTTTATCGGTGAAGGGATCGATGCGAATTGCTTCACAGGCCACGCCGTGGGCTTCCAGATGCTTTACCGCGCTGTCCAGGTTATCGACGCTGAAGGCCAGGTGGCGCAGGCCGCAGGCTTCCGGGCGCGAAGGACGCGCTGGCGGGAAAGGAAAAGAGAACAGTTCAATCACATATTGTCCGTTTAACGCCAGATCGCCTTTCCAGGAATCGCGCTCCTCGCGGTAGGCCTCGCTCAACAGCGTAAAGCCGAGAATGTCGCAGTAAAAGGCCTTACTTTTCGCGTAATCGGTGGCAATGATCGCAATATGATGAACAGCTTTTAAACCCAGCATAGTTTCTCCTTTTTATGATGTCCTGAACGTTACAACCGACAACCCGCCCCTGGCAAGCGGCCCCTTTTATTTTAGGACTCTCACCCAGTACACACCGTTATCATCGCGTTTCGCACCGTGAATATCCGTCTCAAAGCCCGGATAGTGGCGCCCTATCGAACAGAGCATCAGCAGAAAATCGAGCACCGCCCGGCTCTCCTCGGTGATCATCTCGCCCGGCATCAGCAGCGGTACGCCCGGCGGATAAGGCAGGATCATGTTGGCTGATACCCGCCCGACCAGGTTCTCCAGTTCAATGGTTTCAACCTCCCCTTTCACCTGGCGTTGCCACGCCCTGTGCGGCGTGAGCTTCATTTCAGGCAGAACATCAAATGCCTGCAGCATCAGGCGCGGCAGATCGTGCTGGCGGATCAGCCTGTGGATCCCCTGGGCCAGATCCTGAATACGCATATTGCGGTAGAAGTCAGGATCTTCCGCGTAGAGATCCGGCAGCATGTTCTTCACCCGCAGGTTAAGATCGTACGCGCGCTTAAACTCCATAAGCCCGCGCAGCAGGCCCATCGCGCGGGTTTTATCGATCCCGATACTGAACAGGAACAGCAAATTATAGGGGCCGGTTTTCTCCACCACCACGCCGCGCTCATCAAGGAACTTCGCCACCAGCGCAGCCGGGATCCCTTCCTCACCCATCACACCCTGCTCATCCATGCCCGGCGTCAGGATCGTCACCTTAACCGGATCAAGGAACATGTGGTCTGCATCAGCATCCCGAAAACCGTGCCAGCTCTCCCCCGGCGCGACGGGCCAGCATTCTGCTTCATCAATCTCTTCCGGCTGCCAGATATCAAAGAACCAGCCGTCCGCTTCATCTTTAAGTCGCTGAACCTCTTTTCGGAAATGCAGCGCCCGCTCCACCGAACGATTAATAAGGCGTTTCCCGGGATTGCCGCGCAGCATCGCCGCCGCCGTTTCGATGGACGCCACCAGCGGGTAGCTGGGCGACGTGGTCGTGTGCATCATGAAGGCTTCGTTGAAGGTGTCCTCGTCGTACTCACCCTTGATGTGAATGAGAGACGCCTGGGAAAACGCGGCCAGCATTTTGTGCGTCGACTGCGTCTCGAAGAACACCTTACCCGGCACCCGCTCGCCGCTCATCCCACTTTTACCCGAGTAAATCGGGTGGAAATTGGTGTAAGGCACCCACGCGGAGTCAAAGTGAATCGACGGCACGTCCAGCGTCTGCTTGATCCAGTTCGTGTTGTAAAGCAGCCCGTCATAGGTGGAGTTGGTGATCACCGCATGCACAGGCCAGCTTGCCTCGGGGATCGCCGCGATCTTATTTTCAATGGCTTCATGCGCGAACTCACGGCGAGGAATGCCGCCGAGGATCCCCAGCGCATTACGCGTGGGAGACAGCCAGAGCGGCACGACGTCACTCATCATCAGCAAATGCGCCAGTGATTTATGGCAGTTTCGGTCAATCAGCAACGTGCTACCGGCAGGCGAGGCGTACATGCCGACGATCTTGTTCGACGTTGAGGTTCCGTTGGTCACCATGTAGCTCTGCTCGGCACCAAAGGTCCGGGCGATGTACTCTTCGGCTTCCAGATGCGGGCCGGTATGATCCAGCAGAGAGCCTAACTCGGTGACCGAAATCGACACGTCCGCCTTCAGCGTGTTACCGCCAAAGAAATCATAGAACAGGCATCCCACCGGGCTTTTTTGATAGGCCGTTCCCGCCATGTGGCCTGGCGTACAGAAGGTGTACTTCCCTTCATTCACATAGGTGAACAGCGCACGCGTAAACGGCGGGGTGATGTTATCCAGATATTCGCCGGTGTACTGCTGAATGCGGGTCGCAATGTCCTCGGCAACGCCGAGTGAGTATTCGAAGAACCACAGCGCCATACGCATATCGTGGGCGCTGACGTCCATGGTCGAGTGAGTGTTGATAAAGGCGTACAGCGGAAGATATTCGTTGAGCTTATTGATCTCGCTGCACAACTCCATGTCGTATTCGTCCCAGTCGAATATCACGCCACAGATGCGCGGATTGTGTTCGATGAATTTCAGCAGGTCGGCGCTGTTTTGCGGCCAGATTAGCTGATATCCGCGTGCTTTAAGGGCCTGCTCAAGCTCCTTGATGGGTTCGTCTTTATAAAAGACGCCGTGTGGCCCCATGATGGCAATGATGTTCATGGTTTACCTCCTTGAAAAACATCAGATAAGCATAGTTAAGGTAAACGGCAGGTATAAAAAAAGCCGCAACAATGTGCGGCTTTTAGGATAATTGTGAGGCTTACGCGTAACCGTAGGTCATCAGGCGCTGATAACGACGGTTGAGCAGATCTTCTGTGCTCAGCACGTCCAGATCCGCCAGATCTGCCAGCAGCTGCGCTTTCAGGGAAGCAGCCATCACTTCCGGCTTACGGTGCGCGCCACCCAGCGGTTCAGGGATAACGGTGTCGATCAGCTTCAGCTCTTTCAGACGTGGGGCAATGATGCCCATCGCTTCCGCAGCCAGCGGCGCTTTATCGGCACTTTTCCACAGAATGGAGGCACAGCCTTCCGGAGAGATAACGGAATAGGTGCTGTACTGCAGCATATTCACTTTATCGCCCACGCCAATTGCCAGCGCACCGCCGGAACCACCTTCACCGATAACGGTACAGATGACCGGCACTTTCAGGCGAGACATCTCACGCAGGTTGCGTGCGATGGCTTCAGACTGACCGCGCTCTTCTGCGCCAACACCCGGGTAAGCACCCGGTGTGTCGATGAAGGTGATGATTGGCATATTGAAACGCTCAGCCATCTCCATCAGACGCAGGGCCTTACGGTAGCCTTCTGGTGCTGGCATACCGAAGTTACGACGGATCTTCTCTTTGGTTTCACGGCCTTTCTGGTGACCAATGATCATCACCGGACGTCCATCAAGACGCGCGATACCGCCGACGATAGCTTTATCGTCAGCGTATGCGCGGTCGCCTGCCAGTTCGTCAAATTCGTCAAACGCCAGGCGGACATAATCCAGGGTGTACGGACGCTGTGGATGACGCGCCAGCTGGGCGATCTGCCATGCGCCGAGATCGGCAAAGATTTTGCGCGTCAGTTCTACGCTTTTTTCACGCAGACGATGCACTTCTTCGTCGATGTTAATATCCAGTTTTTCATCCTGACGGCTTACGGCTGTCAGAGAATCGATTTTCGCTTCCAGCTCTGCAATCGGCTGTTCGAAATCAAGGAAATTCAGACTCATAGTATTCCTGTATTAGTCAAACTCCAGTTCCACCTGCTCCGAACCAATGAGGCCACGGAGATCGTTCAGTAAACGATCGCTCGGAGAGACACGCCACGTTGCACCAAAGCGCAACCGCGCACGTGCATCCGCCCTCTGATAGTAGAGATGTACTGGAATGGTCCCCGAGCGGTGGGGTTCCAGAGACTGACGGAGTCGGTTTAAAAGCTGGTCATCAATTTGCCTGTCCGTCAGCGAGATAGCAAGCCCGCGAGCATATTTTTCCCGGGCTTCGTCAATGTCCATCACTTCGCGGGCGGTCATTTTAAGCCCCCCGCTGAAGTCATCAAAGCTGACCTGTCCGCTGACGATAAGTATGCGGTCTTTTTCCAGCAATTGCTGGTATTTATCCAGCGCGTCGGTGAACAACATCACCTCCAGACGCCCGGAACGGTCATCCAGGGTACAGATGCCGATACGATTGCCGCGCTTGGTGACCATTACCCTTGCAGCAATCACGAGCCCCGCAGCCGTGGTGATTTTACCACGTTCTGTCGGATGCATGTCTTTAAGCCTGTGGCCGCCGACATAGCGCTCAATTTCTTTCAGATACTGGTTGATCGGGTGTCCCGTCAGGTACAGGCCTAACGTCTCACGCTCCCCATCCAGCACCACCTGTTCTGGCCAGGGCTGGCAGTTGGAATAGGACTGCTCGATCTGCTCTGGTTCTTCCGCCAGCACACCGAACATATCCGCCTGACCAATGGCTTCCGCTTTAGCATGCTGATCGGCCGCTTTCAGCGCATCGCCGAGCGAGTTCATCAGCGCGGCGCGGTGTGGCCCCAGCCGGTCAAACGCACCGGACATGATCAGTTTTTCCAGCACGCGGCGGTTCAGTTTTTTGGTATCGGTGCGGGCGCACAGGTCGAACAGCTCGCGGAAATAGCCGCCGTTGTTACGCGCTTCGATGATCGCCTCGATCGGCCCCTCACCCACGCCCTTGATCGCGCCGATCCCATAGACGATTTCCCCGTCATCGTTGACGTGGAAATGGTACAGGCCAGAGTTAATATCCGGCGGCAGGATCTTCAGCCCCATGCGCCAGCACTCGTCCACCAGGCCAACCACCTTTTCGGTGTTGTCCATATCGGCGGTCATTACCGCCGCCATAAACTCAGCGGGATAGTGGGCCTTGAGCCACAGCGTTTGATACGACACCAAAGCATAAGCGGCGGAGTGGGATTTGTTAAATCCGTACCCGGCGAATTTCTCCACCAGGTCGAAGATTTTCATCGCCAGTTCGCCATCGACGCCGTTTTTCTTCGCCCCATCTTCAAAGATGGAACGCTGCTTGGCCATCTCTTCCGGCTTTTTCTTACCCATCGCACGACGCAACATATCTGCGCCGCCAAGGGTGTAACCAGAAAGCACCTGGGCGATCTGCATGACCTGTTCCTGATACAGGATGATGCCGTAGGTTGGCTCCAGTACCGGCTTCAGGCTTTCATGCTGCCACTGCACATCCGGATAGGAAATCTCTTCGCGCCCGTGCTTACGGTCGATAAAGTTATCTACCATCCCCGACTGCAACGGGCCCGGACGGAACAGGGCCACCAGCGCGATCATATCTTCGAAGCAGTCTGGTTGCAGACGCTTAATCAAATCTTTCATGCCGCGGGATTCAAGCTGGAAGACGGCTGTCGTCTCGGAGCGTTGCAGCATGTCGAAACTTTTCTTGTCATCAAGCGGGATAGCCGCGATATCCAGCGGCGGCTCGCCGTTCTTCTCACGGCGGGCGTTGATCATCTCCAGCGCCCAGTTGATGATGGTCAGCGTACGCAAACCAAGGAAGTCGAACTTCACCAGCCCGGCGTATTCAACGTCGTTCTTGTCGAACTGGGTGACCGGATGCTGGCCCGCTTCATCGCAGTACAACGGCGCGAAGTCAGTGATTTTGGTCGGGGCGATAACCACGCCCCCCGCATGCTTACCGGCGTTACGCGTGACGCCCTCCAGCTTGCGCGCCATGTCGATCAGCGCTTTCACCTCTTCGTCGGCTTCGTAGATTTCCGGCAACTGAGGTTCAGCTTCAAAGGCTTTCGCCAGGGTCATGCCCGGATCGGGCGGCACCAGCTTAGAGATTCGATCGACAAAACCGTAGGGGTGGCCCAGAACGCGGCCCACGTCGCGGATAACCGCTTTCGCCGCCATCGTACCGAAGGTAATGATCTGTGAAACCGCATCACGACCGTACATATCGGCCACGTGCTCAATCACCTGGTCGCGTTTTTCCATGCAGAAGTCGACGTCGAAGTCGGGCATGGAGACACGTTCCGGGTTGAGGAAACGTTCGAACAGCAGGTCGAATTCCAGCGGATCGAGGTCGGTGATTTTCAATGCGTACGCCACCAGCGAGCCGGCACCTGAACCACGGCCCGGGCCAACCGGTACGCCGTTATCCTTCGACCACTGGATGAACTCCATTACGATCAGGAAGTAGCCAGGGAACCCCATCTGATTGATCACCTGGAGTTCAATATCCAGACGCTCGTCATATTCAGGACGCTTCTCTTTACGGACCGCTTCATCCGGGAAGAGGAATTCCAGACGCTCTTCAAGGCCCTCTTTCGATTTCATGACCAGGAAATCTTCCGTGGTCATGTCGCCCGTCGGGAACTGCGGCAGGAAGTATTCGCCGAGACGCACGGTGACGTTGCAGCGCTTGGCAATCTCTACGCTGTTTTCCAGCGCTTCCGGGATGTCGGAGAAGAGCTCACACATTTCCTCTTCGCTGCGCATGTACTGCTGCGATGAGTAGTTGCGAGGACGTTTCGGATCGTCGAGGGTGAAGCCGTCGTGGATAGCGACGCGAATTTCATGCGCGTCAAAATCGCCCGGCTCAAGGAAGCGCACATCGTTGGTGGCCACTACAGGCAGGCCACGCGCTTCCGCCAGGGCGACGGCCGCATGCAGATAGCTCTCTTCATCCGCACGCCCGGTACGGATTAGCTCCAGGTAATAGCGATCCGGGAAATACTCTTCGTAGAACGAGACGCACTGATCCACCAGCACGTTGTTCCCGCGCAGCAGACATTTGCCGACATCACCCATACGGCCACCGGAGATCAGCAGCAGACCTTCGTTCAGCTCCGCCAGCCAGTCGCGGTCAATCCATGGACCCAGCGCGCCGTAGCCGCGCTGGTAGGCTTTTGAGATCAGCAGAGTGAGGTTCTGATAGCCCGTGTTATTCATGGCTAACACGGAAATTTGCGTCATCTCATCGCCGAGCAGGTCGCTCTGCACGTGGAAATCCGCGCCGACGATGGGCTTTAATCCTGCGCCATGCGCCGTTCCGTAGAACTTCACCAGGCCACACAGGTTGGTAAAATCGGTGATCGCCAGCGCAGGCATGCCAAGCGAGGCCGCCTTCTTTACCAGCGGCCCGGTCTTTGCCAGCCCATCGATCATGGAGTAGTCGCTATGCACCCGCAGGTGTACGAAACGTGGTTCAGCCATCTTCAGATCCCGCGTTACTTAATTGCTTGCGTCTTGATTCAGGACACCAGTCCCAGCGCGCGTTTCACCGGGCCAAAGCTGCGCCGATGATGTTCAGTTGCGCCATGTTCAGCCAGCTTTTCCAGATGGAAAGCCGTTGGATATCCCTTGTGCTGGGCGAAACCATACGCGGGATAAGTGAGGTCCAGCGCGGCCATTTCGGCATCGCGCGTCACTTTGGCAATGATTGACGCCGCACTGATTTCTGCGACGCGGCTATCGCCTTTAACAACAGCCATTGAAGGCATCGGCAGCGTCGGGCAACGGTTACCGTCGATCAGCACATACTCAGGCACAATTTTCAGGCCCGCAACGGCACGCTGCATCGCCAGCATGGTGGCGTGCAGAATGTTCAGATCGTCGATCTCATCCGGCTCTGCGCGCCCGAGACTCCAGGCCAGCGCCTTCTCTTTAATTTCATCGAACAGCGCCAGGCGGCGCTTTTCGCTCAGTTTTTTCGAGTCGTTCAGGCCAGGGATCGGGCGGGCTGGATCGAGGATCACCGCCGCGGTCACAACGGCACCCACTAACGGACCACGACCGACTTCATCCACACCGGCAACGAGGTGGGTATGGGGATAAATAAATTCCATCATTGTGCTAACTCCAGCACCGCATCGGCCGCCTGCTCATCAGCATTACAGCGGATCAGTTGATGCAGTTCACGGAAAGTATCATGCATCTGGTGGCTGGTTTTACCGTTGGCCAGCAGCGGCAGTAATGCATCAGCCAGTGCCTGCGGCTGGCATTCATCCTGCAAGAGTTCTTTCACCAGCTCGCGACCTGCAAGCAGGTTTGGCAGGGATACGTAGTCTGTTTTTACCAGACGTTTTGCCAGCCAGAAGGTAAACGGTTTCATGCGATAACCGACCACCATTGGGCATTTTGCCAGCATACACTCCAGCGCAGCCGTGCCGGAAGCCAGCAGTGCGGCATCGCTCGCATACATGGCTTGCCGCCCTTTCCCGTCCAGCAGGCGGACGTGAAGATCCGGGGCAACCTCGGCTTTGATACGCTCAAACTGCTCGCGGCGTTTGGCATTCACCAGCGGCACGACCACTTCAAGGTCTGGGTACGTCTTGCGGAGAATTTGCGCCGTTTTCAGGAAATCGGCACTTAGCATTTCAACTTCCGCACCCCGGCTCCCTGGCAGCAGCGCCAGACAGTGCACATCATGCGGGATGCCCAGTTCGTCACGCGCCGCATTTTTATCAGGGTCCAGCGGCATGGCATCCGCCATGGTATGACCGATAAAACGGCACGGGACATTAAACCTGTCGTAAAACGCTTTTTCGAAAGGCAGAAAAGCCAGCACCAGATTGGTGGACCGTCCGATTTTGAAAACGCGTTTCTGTCGCCACGCCCACACGGACGGGCTGACGTAATGGATAGTTTTGATCCCCTGCTTTTTCAGGTTCCCTTCAAGGGTAATATTGAAATCAGGTGCATCAATGCCGACAAAGACATCGGGCTTGAGGTCGGTAAAGCGGCGGGTAAGATCGGCGCGAATATGCAGCAGGCGACGCAGGCGGCCCAGCACCTCGACGATGCCCATCACAGCCAGCTCTTCCATTTCATACCAGGCTTCACAGCCTTCGGCCTGCATCAGCGGCCCAGCCACGCCCACAAAGCGGGCATTGGGTACACGGGCTTTAAGCGCGCGGATAAGACCTGCACCAAGAATATCGCCGGAGGTTTCTCCGGCGACCAGGGCGATAGTAAGCGGACGACTGTCGACCATTAACGAATCAGACCACGGGTTGAACGTTCAAAGAATTCCATGAACGTTTTCACTTCAGGATGCTTATTCGCCAGCTCGGCAATTTCCGGCTTCGCCTCTTCCAGCGTTTTACCGCTACGGTACAGCAATTTGTACGCGTTGCGGATCGCGGTAATCGCTTCGCGGCTAAAGCCACGACGCTTAAGGCCTTCAATGTTCACGCCAAACGGCGTGGCATGGTTGCCCTGCGCAATCACAAACGGTGGGACGTCCTGCGCCACACCGGAGCACCCGCCGACCATCACGTGTGCACCGATGATGCAGAACTGATGGACTGCGGTCATGCCGCCAATAATTGCGAAATCATCGACCGATACGTGCCCCGCCAGCGTTGCGTTGTTGGCGAGAATACAGCGGCTACCCACGGTACAGTCGTGCGCAATATGCGCATTAACCATAAACAGGTTGTCGCTGCCCACCTTCGTCAATCCACCGCCTTGCGTTGTACCACGATGAATGGTGACGCTTTCGCGAATGCGGTTACGATCGCCGATTTCCACGCGGGTCGGTTCGCCAGCATACTTAAGATCCTGGTTAACTTCGCCGATGGAGGCGAACTGATAGATCTCATTGTTGCAGCCAATGGTGGTATGACCATTCACGACAACGTGAGATTTCAGTACTGTACCCTCACCAATTTCGACATGGGGTCCAACAATACAAAACGGGCCAATGTGGACGTTTGCGCCAATGATGGCACCCGTTTCCACAATGGCGGTAGGATGAATAAAGGCGGATTTATCAATCACGTATCAGGCCTCCCGGCTACGCGCACACATCATTGTCGCTTCGCAAACAACTTTGCCGTCAACCATAGCTACGCCTTTGAAGCGAGTCAGGCCGCGACGCGTTTTTTCAAAAGTGACTTCCATGATCATTTGATCACCAGGCACGACCGGACGCTTGAAGCGCGCTTCATCGATACCCGCGAAGTAATAGAGTTCACCCGGCTCCAGTTTACCTACGCTTTTAAACGCCAGAATACCGGTAGCCTGTGCCATCGCTTCCAGGATCAACACACCCGGGAAGATAGGTTTACCAGGGAAGTGCCCCTGGAAGAATGGCTCGTTAACGGAGACATTTTTCACTGCGCGCAGAAAACGACCTTCTTCAAAATCCAGCACACGGTCTACCAGTAAAAACGGGTAGCGGTGCGGCAGAAGTTCTAAAATCTCTTCAATATGCAGAGTATGAGTGTCAGTAGTCAAAATACTCTTCCTGTCAAATGTACTAAGTAGCAATAATAACACGGCCTGCCGGTTTATAAACAAAGCCGACAGGCCGGGAAATTTAGCGTTAAACGGATGAACGCTTAGTCTTGTTGATCGATTTTGCGCTCAATCGCTTTGAGTCGCTTGCTCATATCATCAATATTCATCACCAGTGCAGCTGTTTTACGCCATACCTTGTTCGGTTGCAGCGGGATACCGGAGGAATAAACGCCGGGCTCAGTGATGGGACGCATCACCATACCCATCCCCGTCACCGTGACTTTGTCGCATATTTCCATATGGCCATTGATCACGCTGGCACCGCCTATCATGCAGTAACGGCCTATTTTCAGGCTGCCTGCCATGATAACACCACCCGCAACTGCGGTATTGTCGCCAATCACAACGTTATGTGCAATCTGGCACTGGTTGTCTATGATAACACCGTTACCAATAATGGTGTCGTCAAGTGCACCACGGTCAATGGTTGTGCAAGCGCCGATCTCAACGCGATCGCCGATAATCACGCGACCCAGCTGCGGGATCTTAACCCAGTTACCCCGATCGTTGGCGTAACCGAATCCGTCAGAACCAATCACCGTGCTGGACTGTACGAGGCAATTCTCGCCAATCTCAACCTCATGGTAGACAGAAACATTGGCCCACAGACGAGTCCCTGCGCCAATTTTCGTATTTTTTCCAACAAAGCAGCCTGGCCCAATCACCACGTTATCACCCAGCACAACGCCGGATTCGATAACGGCGTTTGCGCCGACTGCCACGTTGTTACCCAGCTGAGCCGTTGGATCAATCGCAGCGCTGGCTGCAATGTTCTGCGCCGGCTGCGGCGTGGTATCAAGAATTTGGGCCATGCGTGCATAGGTCAGGTAGGGATTTTTCACTACCAGTGCAGCGTTAGTGGCAAACGGAAGATCGTCCTGCGTCAGAACAACGGCAGACGCCTGGCACTGAGCCAGGTGTTCACGGTACTTAGGGCTTACCATGAAGGTAATAGTGCCTGCTTTAGCAGATTGCATGGACGCAACAGCGGTGATGACGATATCGCCATCACCGTGTAATTCTGCATCCAACTGCTGAGCTAAATCAGCCAGTCGAATTGAAGGCATTACTTATTTAACCTGTTTCAGAACATCAGCGGTGATGTCTTTAACATCGCTGCTGTTGAATGCAACGGCGTTCGCATCAACAACCAGATCGATGCTCTGATCGGCTGCTACTGCTTTAACGGCAGACTGAATACGCGTCACCAGCTTGCCACGCTCTTCGTTAGAACGACGCTGACGATCCTGCTCGAAAGCCTGCGCTTTCTGAGAGAAGGTCTGGCGCTGAGACATGACATCTTTTTCCAGTTTGCTGCGCTCGCTCGCTTTCATGGTAGAACCATCACGCTGTAAACGCTGCATCTTGGACTGAAGATCACCTTCCATACGTTGCAGTTCGCTCGCACGGCCTTTGAATTCGTTTTCCAGCGTTGCAGAAACGCCCGTTTTCTGTGCAACCTGCTGGAACAAATTACCCATGTTGACGATTGCAATTTTGTCCGCTGCCTGAGCAGAAGTTGCCATCGCTAAACCGAGACCTGCAGCTAATAACCACTTTTTCACAATTAACTCCTTACCATCCCATTGGCACCCGAGGGGTGCCGTTCTTTGCGTGGCAAGGCGACCGTTTTACCGATCGCCGGTTGTCAGCGCTACACTGCCAACGCATTCCATTGCAGCGGATTATTACCAGGTTTTACCAATGTTAAACTGGAACTGCTCCGCTTTGTCTCCATCGTATTTCTTGAACGGCTGGGCGTAGGAGAAGACCAACGGCCCCAGCGGTGACATCCATTGTAATGCGATACCTGCGGACATGCGAATGTTGCCCGGATCGCTGTAGTCCGGAACGCCCGCTGCACGCATCTGGGCGGTATTCTCCCAGTTGGTATCCCACACCGTACCTGCATCCATAAAGAAGGAGGTACGGACAGAGTTCGCGTACTTATCACTGATAAACGGCGTCGGCGTGATGAACTCGAGGCTCGCCACGGCCATGGCGTTACCGCCTACCGCATCATCAGAGCTACAGACTTGTTTTGAATCGCGGCTTGCGCAGTTATCTTCGTCATTACCGCCGTAGTAAACCGCTTTCGGACCAATGTTATTGGACTGGAAGCCACGAACGGTGCTTGAACCACCGGCGTAGAAGTTCTCATAGAACGGCAGCTCTTTGCTTCCGATACCGTCACCATAGCCCCAGCGGGTACGACCCAGTACGACCCACTTGTGGTCGTCATCAATTGGGAAGTAGGACGCCGTATCCAGCGTGACCTTGTAGAACTCGTTATCCGAGCCAGGGATCGTCACCTTACCGTTCAGGTTAACGCGTGAACCTTCCGTCGGGAAGTAGCCACGGTCAAGACGGTTGTAGGTCCAACCGTAGTTGAAGGTGAAGTCATCCGCGGCGAAACCGTTGTCATCGCTGGACGTACTTGCAGACTGACCGATGGAGTCCAGGTAACGCCACATCGCCACCTGCGGTTGCATGTTAGACAGGTCGTTATGCACGTACCCTAAACCTGCACGCAGGGTGTTGTATTCGTTAACCGGGAAGCCGAGCGTACCATCCAGACCGTAACTCTTGTTGGTATACGAGGAGAGGTCCGCGTCGTCCGCTTTAAAGTCGTTATAGAAGATACGACCACCCAGGCTTACACCGTCCACGGTGAAGTATGGGTTGGTAACGGAGAACTCAGAGTAGGTCTGGTAGTCGTTTTTCGTCCCGTTGATACCGACAGAGTAACCCGTACCCAGCCAGTTATCCTGCTGAACGCCGACCTGGAAGCTCACGCCACTTTCAGTACCGTAACCAATACCGAAGTTGAAACTACCGGTATTACGTTCTTTAACTTTATAAACAACATCCACCTGATCCGGACGACCTGGTACACGCTGAGTATCGGTATCGACCGTTTCGAAGTAGCCCAGACGGTTCAGACGCTCTTTACCCTGGTCGACCAGATCGCTTCCCAGCCATGCCCCTTCCATCTGGCGCATTTCACGGCGCAGAACGGAGTCTTTAGAGGTATCGTTACCTTCGAAGCGGATTTTACGCACGTAGAAACGGTTGCCCGCATCAACGTTAACGTGAAGCTTAACAGTCTTATCCGCGTCGTTAATTTCCGGCTGCGTTTGCACACGCGGATACGCATAACCATAGCGGCCGAGCAGCTTCTTAATGCTGTCTTCCATTTTGGTGACTTTAGATCCGCTATACAGATCGCCCGGCTGGATTTTGGTCAGAGATTCAATTTCAGCAGAATGTCCTGCCAGGTTGCCGCTGACTTCAACACCTGAAAGCGTGTATTTATCGCCTTCTGTGATGTTAACGGTAATGTAGATACCTTTCTTGTCCGGAGTCAGACTCACCTGAGTTGAATCGATGTTGAAACGGGCGTAACCGCGATCCAGATAGTAGCTGCGCAGGGTTTCAAGGTCACCCGCCAGTTTCTGTTTCTGGTATTTACGATCGCCTACCACGTTCCACCACGGCACTTCGTCACGCAGCTGGAAGTTGGAGATCAATTCGTCGGTGCTGAACGCGTGGTTACCCACGATGTTGATCTGCTGGATCTTCGCAGAAACACCTTCCTGGAAGACCAGTTTCAGGTCAACACGGTTACGTGGCAGCGGTGTAACAACCGCTTTAACGCTCGCGCTGTATTTACCGACGCTGTAATAGAAATCTTCCAGACCTTTTTCAATGTCTGCAAGGGTTGTGCGGTCCAGAGATTCCCCCACACGAACACCCGATGCCTCAAGGTTCTGCTTGAGCATGTCATCTTTCACCGACTTGTTGCCGGAGAAAGTGATGCTGGCAATCGTTGGACGTTCTTTTACCTGAACCACCAGCGTATCACCATCGCGCAGGACGCGGACATCCTCAAAGTTGCCAGTGGCAAACAGAGCACGGATGGTGTTACTGATATCTTCATCATTAACCGTATCGCCGGGGCGCACAGGCATACTGAGGAGGGCCGCACCAACGGCGACACGCTGAAGGCCTTCGAAATGAATATCTTTCACTACGAACCCGTCAGCACCGTATACGGTCGCGCTGCTAAACAGCAGCGACGCTATGAGCAACTTTTTCATCGCCATCGTTATTATGCGTTCTTCCTAACTAACTCTCTTACAACCGAGAGAAATCATTGAAAAGTGCAAGCCCCATTAACAGCACCAGCAAAATCGAGCCAATGCGATAACTAAAGTCTTGAACTCGCTCGGATACCGGTCCGCCTTTTAGCTTTTCAATCGCTAAAAACAGCAGATGGCCCCCATCTAATACGGGAAGCGGGAACAGGTTGATTATCCCCAGGTTCACGCTAATCAGCGCAAGGAACATGAGATAGTAAATCACCCCGAACTCCGCTGACATCCCAGCCCCCTGAGCAATCGAAATTGGCCCACTGAGGTTGTTCAGTTTCACATCACCGGTTATCAATTTCCCCAACATGTTGACCGTAAGCTTCATCAGCTGCCATGTTTTATCCGTGGCCTCAACGATGGCGCTAAACGGCCCATACTGGCGTATTGTCTTGTACTCATCTGGCAGTGGGATCACTTTCGGCACAACGCCGGCAAACCCTTCCGCCTTACCGCCGCCCGATTTGGTATCCGGGGTGAGGGTCAGTGAGAGCGAACTCCCCTGCCTTTCCACTTCCAGCGCGAGCGGCTTGCCTGGATTATCGCGCACCAGAGTAACAAAGGACATCCATTGTGTTAATGGCTGACCATCGACTTTAACGATCCTGTCACCCGCTTGTAAACCTGCTTTACTCGCTGCCGAATTAGACTGCACTTCGGCTAACACCGGCTCGATCTGCGCGCTGCGTGGGCGAATCCCCAATGTAGCGACTGGATCCTCTTTGTCTGGCTCAAAGCGCCAGTGGCGTAAATCCAGCACTTTTTCCTGCCGCTGGTCGGAACCAAAAGGCGATACGCTGACGGTTGTCTGCTCATCACCGATTTTCGCAACCAGTTGTAACCTCACGGCATCCCAATCAGGGGTTTCGATACCATCAATCGCTTTAAGTTCCATTCCCGGTGTAATTTGCGCCGTTGCCGCAATGGAACCCGTGGTGATTTCACCCACAACCGGGCGTACGCCAGGCACGCCGATAATAAACACCAGCCAGTAGGCGAAGATAGCGAAGATGAAATTGGCTACCGGTCCGGCAGCGATGATGGCAGCACGTTGGCCAACAGTTTTATTGTTGAACGCGCTATGTCGAAGTTCCGGGGCGACAGGCTCAACGCGTTCGTCGAGCATTTTGACATAGCCGCCCAGGGGGATCAGAGCAATGACAAACTCGGTGCCATGCTTATCGGTGCGCTTCCAGAGCGATTTGCCAAAGCCAATCGAGAATCGCTCTACCCGCACACCACAGCGCCGGGCAACCCAGAAATGGCCAAATTCATGCACGGTAATCAGTACACCCAATGCAACAATGAACGCCGCCAGATTCCAGAGAATGCTCAGCATAAAACCTTCCGTTATATCGTCCCAAACACCAGTAAAAGCAGGCAAGCAAATACGGGAACAGCCGCGGTAAGGCTGTCAATGCGATCCAGTATTCCGCCATGTCCTGGAATCAGGTGACCACTGTCCTTAATCCCTGCTTCACGCTTAAACATGCTCTCGGTTAAATCACCCAGTACCGATGCCAGCGCCGCGAAAATCGAACATACCAGCAGCGTGGAGGGGGCAACCTCAAGATTCGCCCAGACGCCATAGCCCCAGGAGATAATCGCTGCCGTAAACAGGCCGCCGATGAAGCCTTGCCAGGTTTTGCCCGGAGAAACCTTTGGCGCCAGTTTATGTTTGCCAAACAGTTTACCAAACATATAGGCTCCGGAGTCAGCCCCCCAGACGAGAATCATCACATAAAGCAGCCATATTGCGCCGCTGTAGTGGTTTTCGTCATAGTGCCAGGCGCGCAGCGCAACCATACCCCAGAAGAACGGAACAATCGTGAGCAGACCAAAAATAAGGCGCAACACTTTAGAGTTACGCCAGATCGCCGCAGAGCCCGGGTAGAAAAGCACTAAAACAAGCGCAGCAATCCACCAGGCCAGCGATATCCATAAGGATCCGGCAACCAGCGGCTGGTGAACATCGTGATGATATTCAGGCAAGGTATACAGCATCAGGGCCAGTAAAAAACCACAGAGTACCGCCAGCCATACCCGCTGAGTGCGCGAGGTAAAGCCGCTAAGCTGCCCCCATTCCCACGCGGCGAGCATACACACCACCAACGTAACAATAGCGAATCCCACCGGAGGCAGTAAAAACAGCGCTGCGATAACGACGGGTATTAATACAAAAGCGGAAATCAGGCGATACTTCAGCAAAAGCTACCCCCATCAGGCGTTATCGCCACCAGGCTCGGTGCCGCCGAAACGACGCTCTCGATTGGCAAAGGCATGCAGCGCACCTTCAAAGTCTTGTTCATCAAAATCTGGCCAAAGAACATCCGTAAAGTAAAGTTCAGCGTAGGCAATTTGCCACAGCAAAAAGTTACTTATGCGATGCTCCCCCCCTGTCCTTATAACCAAATCCACGGGAGCCAGTTCATTCATGCAGATTTGCTGACTCAGCGCCTCTTCATCAATCTGGTCGGGTCTTAACAGACCTTCCTGAACCTGCTCAGCCAAATGCCGAACCCCCTGGATAATATCCCAGCGTCCACCGTAATTCGCCGCGATATTGAGCGTCAGGCCGGTATTATTTTCCGTCAGCGCTTCAGCTTTGCGAATCCGTTCCTGCAAACGTGAGTTAAAACGACTGGTTTCGCCAATAATACGCAAGCGGACGTTGTGGCGGTGCAGGCTTTTTACTTCACTATCGAGCGCCCACACGAACAGTTCCATCAACGCAGTCACTTCTTGCGCAGGTCGATTCCAGTTTTCACTGCTAAAAGCATAGAGCGTTAACGCATCAATGCCGTTATTGGCGGCAAAAGAAACGGCGCGGCGAACAGATTTCGCCCCGGCTTTATGCCCAAAGGCTCGTATCTTCCCTTGTCTTTTCGCCCAGCGGCCATTGCCATCCATGATGATTGCAACATGGCGACAGCCATGTGCTGGCAAGTTTTCGCTTATTGGTTGATTCGCAGACAACATAACGCGTTTTTAGTCCCTGAAAGGATTTAACGGTACACAGGAATACTGAAGCCTATACATAAAAAAGCCGTGTCATACCACGGCTTACCTGACCACTTAAAGCCAAATACCTGCGATCAGGTGGCGCAGACTATATCACTGAAGCCCAACGCTAACAAATAGCACGACGACTAGTGCTTGCTTTATCACCAGCTTGCGAGACGTGTCACCTGTTTACGCGCAACAATACGTGCCTGTTCATCCACGGCCAGCACCTCTTCCACACTCTGCGGCTCACGCAAATCCATCATCTCCAGCACGGATAAATTCAACGCGGCGATATCAATAAAGCGGATCTGCTGATTCAGGAATGCTTCAACGGTCACTTCATTGGCTGCATTAAGCGCCGTTGTCGCCGCCTGCCCCTGATCGAAGGCCGTCATCGCCAGTTTCAGGCAGGGATAACGGTCGTAATCAGGCTCGCTAAACGTCAGTGAACTCAGCTTGCAAAAATCGAGAGGCTTAACGCCCGATTTTACGCGGTTTGGCCACGCCATCGTATGAGCAATAGGCGTACGCATATCCGGCTCGCCCAACTGGGCCAGCACGCTGCCGTCCTGATAGCGCACCATAGAGTGAATCACCGACTGCGGGTGGATCAGCACTTCCATCTGTTTCGCCGACGCATTGAACAGCCAGCGAGCTTCAATGTATTCCAGACCTTTGTTCATCATGGTGGCCGAATCGACGGAGATCTTACGCCCCATTGACCAATTCGGATGACGACACGCCTGATCCGGCGTCATTGCGCTCAATTCAGACAGTGGCGTTTCACGGAACGGGCCACCAGACCCGGTAAGCAGAATCGACACAACGCCATTCTGCTCCAGGTCAGCGTACCCCAGGTTTTGTTGAAAAGGTTGGGGTAAACTCTGAAAAATCGCGTTGTGCTCGCTATCGACCGGCAAAAGACGCGCCCCACGCTGTTTTACCGCCTCCATAAAAAGGCGTCCGCAGGTGACCAGCGACTCTTTATTTGCAAGCAGAACATCTTTTCCCGCATCAATAGCGGCAAGCGTCGGCAGAAGACCCGCCGCCCCGACGATTGCCGCCATTACCTGATCAACTTCATCAAGCGAGGCCATATCGCAAGCCGCCTGTTGCCCG
This sequence comes from Enterobacter cloacae complex sp. P29RS, assembly GCF_014893445.1. Classification (NCBI taxonomy): domain Bacteria; kingdom Pseudomonadati; phylum Pseudomonadota; class Gammaproteobacteria; order Enterobacterales; family Enterobacteriaceae; genus Enterobacter; species Enterobacter cloacae complex sp. P29RS. The sequence goes on from NZ_JADBPZ010000031.1 coordinate 28,902, forward strand.
CTGAGCACTTCGGTACGACAGCCCTTCTCCTGCAACAGCGCTTTCACCTGGCGGGCGCTCTCTTCATCATCCATCACCGCAAAACGAGGGGTAAACTCCATGCACTGTTCGACCATTCGCTGCACGTTCTTTCCGGCCACAAGTGCGGTCACGGTGTAGCTGTCGGGATTATGACGTACGACGTCGAGAGTGCTGCAACCGATAGAGCCGGTCGAGCCGAGGAGAGTGAGATGCTTCATGAGATGCCCAAAAGTTAGACCAGATAAAAGCAAAACGCCGCCAGCAAGACTCAATGTCCTTCTGAACGGCGTTTATCAGTGTATAGCGAAAATCAGAACTGCATCAGTTCCGCTTCTTTTTCTGCCAGCGCCGCATCAATTTTCTTGATCGCCGCGTCGGTCATTTTCTGAATGTCGTCCTGAGAACGACGATCGTCATCTTCGCTGATCTCTTTTTCTTTCAGCAGGGCTTTCACTTTATCGTTCGCATCGCGACGCACGTTACGCACGGAAACGCGACCCTGCTCTGCTTCACCACGTACGACTTTGATCAGGTCTTTACGACGCTCTTCCGTCAGCGGAGGCAGTGGAACGCGAATATCCGCGCCCGCTGAGCTTGGGTTCAGACCCAGGTCAGATGCCATGATCGCTTTTTCAACGGCCGGGCTCATTGAGCGATCGAACACGTTGATTTTCAGGGTACGGGTATCTTCTACCGTCACGCTCGCCAGCTGACGCAGTGGCGTAGGCGTACCGTAGTATTCTACGATGATGCCATCCAGCAGGCTTGGGGAAGCACGGCCAGTACGGATTTTGCTGATTTGGTTTTTGAACGCTTCTACGCATTTGTCCATGCGTACTTCAGCATCTTTTCTGATGTCGTTAATCACGATACGAATCCTTGAAAACTTGTCTCAGGCAGACTATCCGCCAGCACAGCGCTACAGGTGTGCTAAGTATAGTCGCGTTTAATTCATGACAGCGCCAAAGGCGCGTCCAGGTAAGATACCACTACAAAGTAAAGCGGAATCTTACCTGTATTTATCGCCGACGGAAATTATTCCGTGATCAAAGTGCCTTCTTTTTCGCCCATCACGACGCGACGCAGCGCGCCAGGCTTGTTCATGTTGAAAACACGGATCGGCAGTTTATGGTCGCGAGCAAGCGTAAAGGCGGCAAGATCCATCACTTTCAGCTCTTTATCCAGCACTTCGCTGTAGCTCAGCTGATCGTACATGGTCGCGGAAGGATCTTTTGCCGGGTCGGCAGTAAACACGCCATCTACTTTGGTCGCTTTCAGCACCACATCGGCTTCGATTTCGATACCGCGCAGGCAGGCTGCGGAATCGGTGGTAAAGAACGGGTTACCCGTACCGGCGGAGAGGATCACCACGCGGTTGTTGCGCAGCAGGCTGATAGCCTCTGCCCAGCTGTAGTTATCGCATACGCCATTCAAAGGAATAGCGGACATCAGGCGAGCGTTCACATAGGCGCGATGAAGCGCATCACGCATCGCCAGGCCATTCATCACGGTTGCCAGCATCCCCATGTGGTCGCCCACTACGCGGTTCATCCCCGCTTTCGCCAGACCAGCACCACGGAAAAGGTTGCCACCGCCAATGACCACGCCAACCTGAATACCCAGTTCGACCAGTTCTTTGATTTCCTGTGCCATGCGATCAAGGATGCTTGCGTCAATACCGAAGCCTTCCGATCCTTGCAGCGCTTCGCCACTCAGCTTAAGCAGAATGCGTTTGTACACGGGTTTTGCATTGGTAGCCATGTTTCTTTCCTGAGACTGTCAACGATTAAGATGGGGTTAATTCTGGCGACATGATATGTCGCAAATCAGCACAGCGATACTGGAGCCTGTCTGATTTCGTGAGACGGGTGACAAAAAGAAGCCGCCCTCAGGCGGCTCCTTTTCAATCATTAAGACTGCTTGGACATGGCAGCAACTTCTGCTGCGAAGTCAGTCTCAACTTTCTCGATGCCTTCACCCACTTCGAAGCGGATGAAGCCAGTCACGTCAGCGTTGTGCTCTTTCAGCAGCTGAGCAACAGACTTGCTTGGATCCATTACGAAAGGCTGGCCAGTCAGAGAAACTTCGCCGGTGAATTTCTTCATGCGGCCTTCAACCATTTTCTCTGCGATTTCTTTTGGCTTACCAGACTGCATCGCGATGTCCAGCTGAACCTGGTACTCTTTCTCTACCACTTCAGCAGACACGTCTTCTGGCTTAACGAATTCTGGTTTGCTTGCAGCGATGTGCATTGCCAGCTGTTTAACCAGCTCTTCGTCAGCGCCTTTAGCCGCAACCAGAACACCGATACGCGCGCCGTGCTGGTAAGAGCCCAGAACATCGCCTTCCAGGGAAGAAACGCGACGGATGTTGATGTTCTCACCGATTTTAGCAACCAGCGCAACACGCTCTTCTTCGAACTGTGCTTTCAGCACTTCAACGTCAGTGATTTTGCCTGCAACCGCTGCGTCCAGAACTTTGTTAGCAAATGCCTGGAAACCAGCATCTTTAGCAACGAAGTCAGTCTGGCAGTTAACTTCCAGAATGATGCCGTAGTTGCCGTCGATTTTGGTGATGATCACGCCGTCAGCAGCAACGTTGCCTGCTTTCTTAGCTGCTTTGATCGCACCGGATTTACGCATGTTTTCGATTGCCAGCTCGATGTCGCCGTTCGCTTCGGTCAGAGCTTTTTTGCAATCCATCATGCCTGCGCCAGTACGCTCACGCAGCTCTTTTACCAGGGATGCGGTAATTTCAGCCATTCTTAAATCCTCGGGAGATGTGAACTGCCCGGCCGGGAGCCAAACAGTATAAATTGAAAAAAGGGGCCGATAATGGGCCCCTATTCATACACGGTACTAATAAGGGGTAAAACCTTATTATTCAGCTTCTACGAAGCTTTCTTCCGCCTGAGAAGCCAGATCCTGGGAACGGCCTTCACGAACGGTAGCAGCTACAGCGCTCAGGTACAGGCTAACAGCACGGATTGCGTCGTCGTTACCCGGGATAACGAAGTCAACACCGTCCGGATCGGAGTTGGTATCAACGATAGCGAATACCGGGATACCCAGGTTGTTAGCTTCTTTGATTGCGATGTGCTCGTGGTCTGCATCGATTACGAACAGCGCGTCTGGCAGGCCGCCCATATCTTTGATACCGCCCAGGCTGTTTTCCAGCTTGTCCAGTTCACGAGTGCGCATCAGCGCTTCTTTTTTAGTCAGCTTATCGAAAGTACCGTCCTGAGACTGGGTTTCCAGATCTTTCAGGCGCTTGATGGACTGACGAACAGTTTTCCAGTTGGTCAGCATGCCGCCCAACCAGCGATGGTTCACGAAGAACTGGTCGCAGCTGTTAGCAGCATCTTTCACAGCTTCGCTTGCAGCGCGCTTAGTACCAACGAACAGAATCTTACCTTTACGGGAAGAGATCTTGCTCAGCTCAGCCAGGGCTTCGTTGAACATTGGTACAGTCTTCTCAAGGTTGATGATGTGAACTTTGTTACGTGCGCCGAAGATGAAAGGCTTCATTTTCGGGTTCCAGTAACGGGTCTGGTGACCGAAGTGAACACCAGCCTTGAGCATGTCGCGCATGGAAACAGTTGCCATGTTTAAAACCTCTATATTGAAAGTTGGGGTTATGCCTCCACGTATCCCATATTACCGACCCCGAAGGGCACCCCGGAATATGTGCCGATACGTGTGTGTTGTTACACAAAGTGAGATTTGTCGCTCCCGTCCAGCCTGTGTATCTGAGATGGATCGGAAGTCCGGCGCGCTTTATATCACAAAACACGGCCAGAAACCAATAATTGTTGGCGGAGTGTGCTGTTAATGATTCTCAATTTGGCACGGGGTGCGCCTGACTGATACCATTGACAACACTTACACTAGTATTGTCGAAAAAATCGACACCGATGGACAGATTACATGGCTATCTCTATTAAGACACCTGAAGAAATTGAAAAGATGCGCGTCGCCGGTCGTCTGGCCGCTGACGTGCTTGAAATGATCGAACCGTTTGTGAAACCGGGCGTCAGCACTGGCGAACTGGATCGCATCTGTAACGACTATATCGTCAACGAGCAGCACGCGGTCTCCGCCTGCCTTGGCTATCACGGTTTTCCAAAATCCGTCTGCATCTCTATTAATGAAGTGGTTTGCCACGGCATTCCGGATGACGAGAAGCTGCTGAAAGATGGCGATATCGTCAACATCGACGTGACCGTCATTAAAGACGACTACCACGGTGACACCTCTAAGATGTTCATCGTTGGCAAGCCAACGATTCTGGGCGAGCGCCTGTGTAAAGTCACCCAGGACAGCCTCTACCTGGCGCTGAAAATGGTGAAGCCAGGCATCCGCCTGCGCACCATTGGCGCCGCAATCCAGAAGTTTGTGGAAGCGGAAGGTTTCTCCGTGGTGCGTGAATATTGCGGTCACGGTATTGGTCGTGTGTTCCATGAAGAACCGCAAGTTCTGCACTATGATGCAGACGACGGTGGCGTAGTGCTGCAAAAGGGCATGACCTTTACTATTGAGCCAATGGTCAACGCGGGCGATTACCGCATCCGTACCATGAAAGATGGCTGGACGGTAAAAACCAAAGACAGAAGCTTGTCTGCCCAGTATGAGCATACTATTGTGGTTACAGACAACGGCTGCGAAATTATGACGTTGCGCAAGGATGACACCATCCCCGCGATACTGACGAACATTGAGTGATAAGAAGCCGGCGAATGCCGGCTTTTTTAATGGCGATAGCTTTTTCTTATGGGTGGCGCACGATGAGTAATCTCTTACCCGAACAGTATGCTAACACAGCACTTCCCACCCTCCCCGACCAGCCTGATAACCCGGGCGTCTGGCCACCGCATGAGCTGACCTGCGCACATATCAAATCCCATATGGCGGTTTTCCATCGCTGGCTGGGTAGCGCATTTGATGCTGGCGTCTCAGCCGAACAGCTCATTGAAGCGCGCACCGAATTTATCGACCAGCTCCTGCAACGTCTGTGGATCGACTACGGTTTCGGGCAGGTGAGCGACGTCGCGCTGGTTGCTGTCGGCGGATATGGCCGGGGTGAACTGCATCCGCTCTCTGATATCGACCTGCTAATCTTAAGCCGTAAAAAACTGCCGGACGATCGGGCGCAGAAAATCGGTGAGCTGTTGACCCTGCTCTGGGACGTGAAGCTGGAAGTGGGTCACAGCGTGCGCACGCTGGAAGAGTGTCTGCTGGAAGGGTTATCTGACCTGACCGTCGCCACCAATTTAATTGAAACCCGCCTGCTGATTGGCGACGTGGCGCTGTTCCTCGAACTGCAAAAGCACATCTTTAGCGACGGCTTCTGGCCTTCAGAAAAATTCTTCGCCGCGAAAGTCGAAGAACAAAACCAGCGCCACCAGCGCTATCACGGCACCAGCTATAATCTCGAACCGGATATTAAAAGCAGCCCCGGTGGCCTGCGCGATATCCACACGCTGCAATGGGTCGCCCGTCGCCATTTTGGGGCCACCTCGCTGGACGAAATGGTCGGTTTTGGTTTTCTGACCGAAGCCGAACGTAACGAACTCAACGAGTGCCTGCATCTGCTCTGGCGCATCCGTTTTGCGCTGCACCTGGAGGTCACCCGCTACGATAACCGCCTGCTGTTTGACCGGCAGCTTAGCGTGGCGCAGCGCCTGAATTACCAGGGCGAGGGCAACGAGCCGGTCGAGCAAATGATGAAGGATTTCTTCCGCGTCACTCGCCGCGTCTCTGAGCTGAACCAGATGCTTTTACAGCTGTTCGATGAGGCGATCCTCGCGCTGACGGCAGACGAAAAACCGCGTCCGATTGATGACGAATTTCAGCTGCGCGGCACGCTGATCGATCTTCGCGACGAAACGCTGTTCATCCGCGAACCGGAAGCGATCCTGCGAATGTTCTATACCATGGTGCGCAACAGCACGATCACCGGGATCTACTCCACCACCCTTCGCCATTTACGCCACGCGCGGCGTCATCTGAAGCAGCCGCTGTGTTACATCCCGGAGGCGCGCTCGCTATTCCTGAGCATGCTTCGTCATCCGGGCGCCGTCAGCCGCGGTCTGCTGCCGATGCACCGACACAGCGTATTGTGGGCCTATATGCCACAGTGGTCGCATATTGTCGGGCAGATGCAGTTCGACCTGTTTCACGCCTATACGGTGGATGAGCACACGATCCGCGTCATGCTGAAGCTGGAAAGTTTTGCCAGAGAAGAGACGCGATCCCGCCATCCGCTGTGCGTTGATTTGTGGCCGCGCCTCTCTCACCCGGAACTGATCCTGATCGCCGCCCTGTTCCATGATATCGCCAAAGGTCGCGGCGGCGACCACTCCGTACTCGGTGCCCAGGACGTGCTGAAATTTGCCGAGCTGCACGGCCTGAACTCACGTGAGACGCAGCTTATTGCCTGGCTGGTTCGCCATCATCTGCTGATGTCGGTTACCGCTCAGCGTCGTGATATTCAGGATCCGGAAGTGATCAAGCAGTTCGCCGAGGAAGTGCAAACGGAGAACCGCCTGCGCTACCTGGTCTGCCTGACGGTAGCCGATATCTGCGCTACCAACGAAACCCTGTGGAACAGCTGGAAGCAGAGCCTGCTGCGCGAACTGTACTTCGCCACCGAAAAACAGCTGCGTCGCGGGATGCAGAACACCCCGGATATGCGCGAGCGCGTGCGCCACCACCAGTTGCAGGCGCTTGCCCTGTTGCGCATGGATAACATTAACGAAGAGGCACTACATCAGATTTGGGCGCGCTGTCGCGCCAACTACTTTGTGCGCCACAGCCCAAACCAGCTTGCATGGCACGCCCGGCATCTGCTGAAGCACGACCTGACGAAACCAATGATTCTGCTCAGCCCGCAGGCCACGCGTGGCGGAACGGAGATCTTTATCTGGAGCCCGGACCGGCCTTATTTGTTTGCGGCGGTCTGCGCCGAACTGGACAGGCGTAACCTGAGCGTTCACGACGCGCAGATTTTTACCACCCGCGACGGCATGGCGATGGACACCTTTATTGTACTGGAGCCGGATGGCAGCCCGCTGTCGTCGGACAGGCATGAGGGGATACGCTTTGGCCTCGAGCAGGCGATTACGCAGCGCAGCTGGCAACCTCCGCAGCCGCGACGTCAGCCAGCAAAACTGCGCCACTTTACCGTCGATACCGAGGTCAATTTCCTGCCGACCCATACCGACCGTAAATCGTTCCTTGAGCTGATTGCGCTCGACCAGCCAGGGCTGCTCGCCCGCGTCGGCCAGGTATTTGCCGATCTGGGAATTTCGCTTCACGGCGCCCGAATTACAACCATTGGCGAACGAGTAGAAGATTTATTTATAATCGCGACGGCCGACCGGCGTGCCCTTAATAATGACCTGCAACTTGAAGTGCAACAACGGTTGACAGCAGCCCTCAATCCAAACGATAAAGGGTGACGTGTTTTTTAGTGAAATGGAAAGAGTAAACAATGCAGCAGTTACAGAACGTTATTGAGTCCGCTTTTGAGCGTCGCGCCGACATCACTCCGGCAAATGTGGATACCGTGACCCGTGAAGCGGTAAACCAGGTTATTTCCCTGCTGGATTCCGGCGCGCTGCGCGTGGCAGAAAAAATCGACGGTCAGTGGGTTACTCATCAATGGCTGAAGAAAGCTGTGCTGCTCTCTTTCCGTATCAACGATAACCAGGTTATCGACGGAGCAGAAAGCCGCTACTTCGATAAAGTGCCAATGAAATTTGCGGATTACGACGAAGCGCGCTTCCAGAAAGAGGGCTTCCGCGTAGTACCACCGGCAGCCGTTCGTCAGGGTGCATACATCGCACGCAACACCGTGCTGATGCCATCCTACGTGAACATCGGCGCCTACGTTGACGAAGGCACCATGGTGGACACCTGGGCTACCGTCGGCTCCTGCGCGCAGATCGGTAAAAATGTTCACCTGTCCGGCGGCGTCGGCATTGGTGGCGTTCTGGAGCCACTTCAGGCTAACCCAACCATCATCGAAGACAACTGCTTCATCGGCGCACGTTCCGAAGTGGTTGAAGGCGTGATCGTCGAAGAAGGTTCTGTGATCTCCATGGGCGTGTACATTGGCCAGAGCACCCGTATTTACGATCGCGAAACCGGTGAAATTCACTACGGCCGCGTTCCAGCCGGTTCCGTTGTGGTTTCCGGCAACCTGCCGTCTAAAGATGGCAAATACAGCCTGTACTGCGCGGTCATCGTGAAAAAAGTGGATGCGAAAACGCGCGGTAAAGTGGGCATCAATGAACTGCTGCGCACCATCGATTAATCGGGTATAACAAAAAGCGGGGGCAACCCCGCTTTTTTTATATCCGAAGGTGGCGAAAATAGATTTTTTCGTTAATTATTCATAGGTTATGTTGAGATCAAGGGTACCGCTATGTACGATAATCTGAAAAGTCTGGGCATTACCAATCCTGATGAAATTGATCGTTATAGTCTCCGCCAGGAAGCCAATAACGATATTTTGAAAATCTATTTTCATAAGGACAAAGGAGAGTTCTTCGCCAAAAGCGTGAAATTTAAATACCCACGCCAGCGTAAGACCGTTGTCGCTGACGGTATCGGTCAGGGATATAAAGAAGTACAGGAAATCAGCCCTAACCTGCGCTACGTTATCGACGAACTCGATCAAATCTGCCAGCGCGATCGCAGCGAAGTCGATCTGAAACGTAAGATCCTTGACGACCTGCGTCACCTGGAAAGTGTTGTTACCCATAAGATCAGCGAAATTGAAGCTGATCTTGAGAAATTGACGCGTAACAAATGAGCCGTTTTATTGCCCGGTGGCGCTTCGCTTACCGGGCCTACGAACGCATGTAGGCCGGGTAAGGCGAAGCCGCCACCCGGCAAACAGCATCATCTTTGTTCATCCAGCTGCAACGCCACATACAGCAGTAGCCGGTCGTCAAAATTCCCTAAATCCAGCCCCGTCAGTTCCGAGATCCGGTTTAACCTATACTCCAGCGTATTACGGTGAATAAACAGCGCTTTTGACGTGGCCAGCGGCTGCACGTTATGCCGGAACCACGCCTGCAACGTGCGGCGCAGCAGCCCGTTGTTGTCCATCGCTTTCAGACGCACAAGCGGGCGCGCCAGCTCGTTGGCCTGCCAGCCACCGCGCAAACTGTCGAGCAGGACCGGCAGCATCAGATCCTGATAGAAATAACTGCGGCTCTCCGGCATGCGCTGTTTACCCACCATCATGGTAGTGCGCGCCGTTCGCCATGAACGGGCGATACTTCCCGGCCCGGTAAAGTAATTTCCCAGCGCGACGCGAAAACGGAGCTGTCCGTTCTCCTTCATGCGCTCGATGAGCAGCTCAACGCGGCGACGATGATCTTCCGCGTCCCAGCGGCCAAACTGATTAAGCGCAGGCTTGAGCACCACCATTTCCGTCAAAGAGACGATTGCCACCAGGTTGTTACGCTCCGGCGTCGCCAGCATATTTTGCAGCTGCTGTAGCTCCACCATGGCGCTGTCCACACCAAGCTGGCCGCTATCCACCTCAATAACGGCGACCACGCGCGGCTGATTCAGGTCGATACCCAGACGCTGCGCCCACTCGCTCAGGGCAGGCGTGTGCTCCTCCGCCTGGATCAAATTCATCACCAGCTCTTCACGCAGGCGGCTGTCCTGGGCGAGCAGGTGCATCAGACGCGACTGCTCCAGCATCATCTCCGCCGTCATGCAGACCAGCTCGCCGTATTTACGCAGCGATTCAGGATCGCCGGTCAGACCGATAACGCCAACAATCTCTCCTTCCAGACGCAGCGGCAGGTTGATCCCCTGACGGACCCCGTGCAGATGTTTCGCCACGGCGTCATCAATGTCGACCACGCGCCCCTGAGAGAGCACCAGCAACGCCCCTTCGTGCAATTCACCAATACGCTCACGATCGCCGCTGCCGATAATGCGCCCTCGGGCGTCCATTACGTTGATATTGGTATCGATGATTCGCATGGTGCGCGCCACGATATCCTGCGCCATTTTGGTATCAAGATGCCAGCCAGCCATATAACCCTCCCGTGAGCAGAGCTCAAGCATAGGGAAGTTCAGCTAAGGCTGCATTGTGCAGATGCCCAAAGGCAGAGAGAGATGTATGGAGTTGTGGGAAAGGTCACAGAAAAGAGAAAGCCCCTGCGAACAGGGGCTTAAGAAGATTACTGCATCAGGAGATAAATAGAGGTATCACCACGCTGAATATTCAGTGCCAGCACGGACGGCTTGCTGTCGAGAATTTTGCGCAGTTCAGCGATGTTTTTCACCGGCTGCTGGTTAGCGCCCATGATCACATCACCTTTTTTCAGGCCGATACGGGCAGCAGGTGAGTTCGCTTTCACGTTGTTCACCACCACGCCTTTATCTGCCCCTTTGTTGCTCATCTCAGCACCTTCAATACCGCTGAAGATGGTGCTGGAATCCACCTGATTCTGACTGCTCTGTTGCAGTTCCAGGCTCACGTTAACTGGCTTACCTTCACGCAGCAGGCCGAGGGTCACTTTACTGCCGATTGGCATAGAACCCACTTCCGCACGCAGGGCGGCAAAGCTGCTGATCGGTTTACCGTTCAGAGAGGTGATCACGTCACCCGCTTTAATGCCGGCTTTCGCCGCTGAAGAGTTCGGCATGACCTGGCTCACGAATGCGCCGCGCTGAGCGTCCACTTTCATCGCTTTCGCCAGCTCGGAGTTCAGCTCGGTCCCCATGATACCCAGCTCACCGCGTTTCACCTGTCCATATTGCACCATCTGCGCAGTCAGGTTTTTCACCATGTTGCTCGGGATAGCAAAGCCGATACCGATGTTGCCACCGTCCGGTGCCAGGATAGCGGTGTTGATACCGATCAGTTCACCGTTCAGGTTAACCAGCGCACCGCCGGAGTTACCGCGGTTAATGGCCGCATCCGTCTGGATGAAGTTTTCATAGTTTTCCGCATTCAGGCCGCTACGTCCCAGCGCGGAGACGATACCCGAGGTCACGGTTTCGCCCAGACCAAACGGGTTACCGATGGCGACAGTGTAGTCACCCACGCGCAGCGCGTCAGAGTCGGCAAGCTTAATCGCCGTCAGGTTCTTCGGATCCTGAATTTGAATCAGTGCGATATCGGAGCGCGGGTCTTTACCGACCACTTTGGCATCGAATTTACGGCCATCGCTCATCTGAACCTTAATGGTGTTAGCATTATCTACCACGTGGTTATTGGTCACCACGTAGCCTTTCGCTGCATCAATAATAACGCCCGAGCCGAGTGCCATGAATTTCTGCTGCTGGCCGCCGCCCTGACCGTCATCCCCTGCGCCGCCGCCCTGACAGAACGGGGAGCTCTGGAATGGCGAACCGTCCTGGCAGAATGGCGAATTGTCGCCGAAGAACTGCTGGAAATTACGCGGCATACGCGGCGTATTGACGGTTGTGCTGCCCTCAACGTTAATACTCACCACCGATGGCATCACTTTTTCGAGCATCGGGGCCAGGCTTGGCATCTGCTGCGCAGTCGCTGCCGAGGAAGCTGTCTCGGCCGCCGTCGCCAGAGGGGACAACGCTAAACCTAAACTCAGAGCCAGTGCACTCATTGCTAATGTGGTTTTTTTCATGTTTCTCAATCTCGATTTACCAGATAACGCAAAATTGCTGTGTAACTCAGATTCGTTTTATACCGCTTAGTTCCGGGATTAAGTTATGGAAAAAGTAAAAATTTATTGGTCGTCTTTACAAAACTCATGGCTTATTCAACGGCCATAAGCTTGCGGTATTCATCCCAGGCATACAAATCTGTCATCCCGCTGATATAGTCCTGGATAAGACGACAGCGATAATAATATTCCATGACTGGCCATTGGGAAGAATGACGATCTATTTTACTGACGGCCTCAATGTATGCCAGCCGGTGACGGGTTGAAAGCTTCTGATAGAGACGAGATTCAATCGGCAGGCGGCGAACACGTTCATTTTCGACCAGCTCGCAAAACTCATCGACCGTCAGCTGGAGCAGCGGGCCATAAATTTCCAGCAAACCGCTGATAACCCGGTATCCTTGCAGCTCCAGCTGTTCGACATCCGGGTGGCTGAAAACATGGCGAACAGCCACGTTTTTATATAATTCAAGCAGCTGACTAAAACTGCTCTCATCTTCCAGCAGGGCGTGATTAAATTCCCCGCTAAATATCATCGGCAAATTATCAATGAAACGGGCGGCCGCATACGGCACCAGTTTATTCAGCGTATTGACCCGCAAATACATAAAGAACTGATCTTCGGTACTGCGGCTCAGCGAATTTGAACGCGATTTATCCCAGGCATTCTCGACGACCTGTGCAAACAGAGAACCTTTTTCATGCTCTCCCCAGGCATCGTGAAGATGCTGATACAGCTCCTCGACGCTGAATATTCTTTTTTCCACTGCGTCTTCCAGATCGGCCACGCAATAAGAAATGTCATCAGCCGCTTCCATAATCCACGTCAATGGAAAACGGCCATTCGGCGTTAGCGAAAGTTCTTTACGCAACCGTTCAATGTACGCTTCTTCCGACAGGTAATAGCCCGGTTTTTTCATCAGGTAGCTATGGGTGGCAGGCGTTTCCCCCATCCACCACGCGGGACGCGTGTATTTAAGAATACAGCCCACCTGCGCCCAGGTCAGATTCATGCGCATCAGGGAGTGCACCAGACGGATCCCCTGCGCGTTACCTTCGAAATGACACAGATCCTGACGCACCTTGCGGCGCAGATCGTTCAGGCTATCTTCGCCCTCACGCAGGCGTAAATCGCGTACCACACAGCGGTCATCGCTGAGCGGCTGGCTTATGGCGTCAGAGGGAAAAAGCCGCTGTTTAAACCAGTCATTGATGGCGGCCTCGCCGAAATGACCAAAGGGAGGATTGCCGATATCGTGCATCAGGCAGGCCATCTCAACGATGCTTTCGAACGGCCCGGTCAGTTCATCCAGCCCGTAGGTTTCCAGCAGACGTTGCTCTTTAAGACGGCTGAGGATCTCTTTTGCAATGTAGCGCCCCACCTGCTGCACTTCCATGGAGTGCGTTAACCGCGTACGCACCGCGGCGTTACGCTCCAGCGGGAACACCTGGGTTTTTTGCTGTAACCGGCGGATGGCGGGCGAATTGATGATGCGTCCGCGATCGCTTTCAAAAATGCGCAGGATCTCATGTTCGCTCTTATCGCCCTGTGGCGAACGGAAACGTCGGTGCCAGTTAATTTTGGTGCGAAAATCGATTGGTGCCATGTGCTCCCCCGCGTGAGAATGCGTTTCCCCTTAACCGCATGATAGACTATGCATCTTAACAAGGCACATCGCGAGTAAATCTATGAAAATCGGCATTATTGGTGCAATGGAAGAAGAAGTTACGCTACTGCGTGACAAAATTGAGAACCGTCAGACCCTCTCCCTTGGTGGCTGTGAGATCTACACCGGCCAGCTGAACGGCGTTGACGTGGCTCTGCTGAAATCAGGCATCGGTAAAGTTGCAGCGGCACTGGGCGCGACCCTGCTGCTTGAGCGCTGCAAGCCTGACGTTATCATTAATACAGGTTCGGCGGGCGGTCTGGCGCCGACGCTGAAAGTGGGCGATATCGTGGTTTCCGACGAAGCGCGTTACCACGATGCAGATGTCACCGCATTCGGCTACGAATATGGTCAGCTTCCGGGCTGCCCGGCCGGGTTTAAAGCGGATGATAAGCTGATTGCCGCCGCTGAAAGCTGCATTAACGAGCTGAACCTCAATGCGGTGCGTGGCCTGATCGTCAGCGGCGATGCCTTTATCAACGGCTCTGTTGGTCTGGCGAAAATCCGTCATAACTTCCCGCAGGCTGTGGCCGTTGAGATGGAAGCCACGGCCATTGCGCACGTGTGCCATAACTTCAGCGTGCCGTTCGTGGTCGTTCGCGCGATCTCTGACGTGGCGGACCAGCAGTCCCACATCAGCTTCGACGAGTTCCTGGCCGTTGCGGCCAAACAGTCCACCGTGATGGTGGAAACCCTGGTGCAGAAACTGGCGCGTGGGTAAGGTGTCATTCAGGGCGCTGGTCGCCCTGCTTCTGCTCGCCCCGGCCTGGCTCATCGCCGCGCCGCGGGTGATCACACTCTCCCCTGCCAATACGGAACTGGCGTTTGCCGCCGGGATTACGCCCGTTGCGGTGAGCAGCTTTTCCGATTATCCACCGCAGGCCGCCCAAATCGAACAGGTTGCCACCTGGCAGGGAATGAACCTGGAACGCATCGTGGCGCTGAAGCCCGATCTGGTTCTTGCCTGGCGCGGTGGTAATGCCGAACGACAGGTGAACCAGCTCTCTTCGCTGGGAATAACGGTAAAATGGGTAGATGCGGTGAGCATCGAACAGGTGGCGCAAACCCTCCGGGACCTCGCGCCCTTCAGCCCTACCCCCCAACGCGCCGAGCACGCTGCACAGCAGATGCTCAACGACTATGCTGCGCTAAAAACCCGATACGGCACGCAACCGAAACAACGCGTTTTTCTGCAATTTGGCAGCCAGCCGCTGTTCACTACCGGGAAAGGTTCGATCCAGAACCAGGTGCTTGAGATCTGTGGAGGTGAAAATATCTTTGCCGAAAGCCGGGTCCCCTGGCCGCAGGTCAGTCGTGAGCAGGTTCTGGCGCGACAACCGCAGGCCATTGTGGTGGTCGGAAATGCGAGCGAGATTCCTAAAATAGAACAATTCTGGCATCGGCAGCTTAAAATTCCGGTCATCGCACTCAACAGCGACTGGTTTGAACGCGCCAGCCCGCGTATTATCCTCGCCGCAAAACAACTCTGCGCCGAACTGGCAGAGAGTCACTCAAACAGATAAATACCCTATTCGAGGATTTAACGATGCTCGTGTATTGGCTGGATATTCTTGGCACAGCCGTTTTTGCTATCTCCGGCGTTTTGCTTGCCGGAAAACTACGCATGGATCCTTTTGGCGTACTGGTGCTCGGCGTCGTTACGGCGGTAGGCGGCGGAACGATTCGCGATATGGCGCTGGCAAACGGCCCGGTATTCTGGGTAAAAGATCCAACGGATCTGGTGGTGGCGATGGTCACCTGCCTGTTAACCATCGTGCTGGTTCGTCAGCCTCGCAGACTACCAAAATGGATATTGCCAGTGCTGGATGCCGTCGGTCTGGCGGTCTTTGTGGGAATAGGCGTGAATAAAGCCTTTATTGCCGGGACTGGCCCGCTGGTGGCGATCTGTATGGGCGTGTTGACCGGCGTGGGCGGAGGGATTATTCGCGACATTCTGGCGCGAGAAGTCCCGATGATCCTGCGAACGGAAATCTACGCGACGGCCTGTATCATCGGGGGGATTGTTCACGCCACGGCGTATTATACCTTTGCTGTCCCGCTGGAAAACGCGGCGATGCTGGGGATGGTGGTAACGCTGGTGATCCGTTTAGCGGCGATACGCTGGCACCTGAAGCTGCCGACGTTTGCACTGGATGAAAATTCAAGATAGGTATCGTTTATAAGCCCGGTGGCGCTTCGCTTACCGGGCCTACAATTTGCATTCAGGTTAAATACTGAATGAAGAACCACACCCGCAGGTGCTGGTCGCATTCGGGTTAGTCACCACAAAGCGCGAACCTTCCAGACCTTCAGTGTAGTCCACTGAACCGCCCACCAGATATTGCAGGCTCATCGGATCAACCACCAGCGCGACGCCCTGTTTCTCGATAGTCATATCACCATCGTTAACCTGGTCGTCAAAGGTAAAACCATACTGGAAGCCACTACAGCCGCCGCCGGTAATATAAACACGCAGTTTCAGATCCGGATTGTCCTCGTCGGCAATCAGGGTTTTCACTTTTTTCGCTGCTGCTTCGGTAAATTCCAGCGGCAACGCTACGTCATCACTCATCTTATGCTCCCATGAATACTGCGACTGCTATTGGGTAAAAATCACCCAATTCTTTTTGTCATTATCTAATACCCTGGTAATTCATTCAAGTATTCTGCTTCAGGGCCTGTTCAGCTTCCTGTTTCGCCAGGGTACGGGCAAGAATGGTGGAGTATAGCGGTTTTCCACCCAGGAATTGGGCTAATAGTGTCGCGCCGAGGCAGGTAATGATCATTGGCAAAATGAGCTGGTAATTGTCGGTCATTTCCAGCACCAGCACGATCCCGGTCAGCGGCGCACGCAGGGAGGCCGCCAGCAGCGCCCCCATTCCCGCAACCGCAAACGCCCCCGCATCCAGATGGTAGGCCGGGAAGCCTGCCGCCGCCGCCATCCCGAACGCCGTACCCAGCAGCGTCCCCAGCGCCAGCATCGGGGCGAAAATGCCGCCCGGGGCACCAGAGGAGAAGCACAATACCGTGGTGATGACGCGTGAAATAAACATAAACAGCAGCAGGCCTACGCTGAAATTCCCCGCCGCGGCAATGGGAATCAGACCGAAACCGCCGCCCGCCGCATTCGGTTCGATAAAACCGAGGATCCCGCACACGCCACCAAGCAGGCCCCCCACCAGCACCCATTTCGTGGTATTTCCGCCATGGATGCGCTGAAACATATCCTGAGCCCGTAAAATCAGGGCGTTAAAAAGCGGGCCAACGACGCCAAAAATCATCCCAAGAATCAGATACAGCCACAAAGTATTGACCGGCGCATTGGTTAGCTTGCCAACTTCAATCACCGCCCCTTCGCCGTTAAAGACGCGAAAGACAATGCTCGACATAATCACGCCGGTAAACACCGCTTTAATGGAGATCAGGTTGTAGCGGAACTGGGCGCGCATCTCTTCAATGATAAACAGGATACCCGCCAGCGGCGCGTTAAACGCGGCAGACAGCCCGGCCGCCGCCCCCGTCGCCAGCAGCGTATGGCGCGCTTCGGCGCTGCGCATACGGAACAGATCGCCGACCATGCGCCCGACGTTACCGCCCAGCTGTACCGTTGGTCCTTCCCGACCGAGCACCATGCCCGCTCCGAGCGTTCCCATCCCGCCGATAAATTTCACAGGAAGCACGCGCCACCAGCGAACCGGGCGTAGCTCTTCCAGCGCCCCCTCAATTTCAGGGATCCCCGAGCCGCCTGCTTCAGGTGCGAATTTACGCACCAGAAAATAGCCCACCATGGCAAACAGGGCCGAAAGGCCAAAGGCCCACACCCAGACCAGCCATTCACGATCCGCGAAGCTGGCGACGGTACCTATACGCCAGTTGAGCACCGCATTGACGGCTTTCTCAAACGCGACGCCTACCAGCCCGGCCAGCGTGCCCACAACGGCGGCTGCCACCAGAATGGCTAACGGGGTTTTGTCACGGTTGAGCAGCCGCCGGATACTGACCCGGTGCTTCGCGCGCGTAAACTGTTGTTGTTCAAAAGAAGGCGTGTTCTCGTTCATTACCTGTTCTGTTTCGTCATACAAAAGGCCGCAGGGATTCTACCAGAGACAATCCCCTCGTCCCCTGAAAAATACTTAACAATTGTTAAGCCTTCTATGGGGCAAAAATTTTATAACCTCTTCCGAATCACTTAGAATAGTTGCCTTAACTCATTTCTACGAACCAGGAACGACGCCATGAGCAAGTCTGAAAACCTCTACAGCGCAGCCCGCGAGCTAATCCCAGGCGGCGTGAACTCACCCGTGCGCGCCTTTACCGGCGTGGGTGGCACCCCGCTGTTTATCGAACGGGCGGATGGCGCATATCTGTATGATGTGGATGGTAAAGCCTATGTCGATTACGTCGGCTCCTGGGGCCCGATGGTACTGGGCCACAACCACCCGGCGATCCGCAATGCGGTGATTGAAGCCGCTCAGCGCGGCCTGAGCTTCGGCGCGCCAACCGAGATGGAAGTCAAAATGGCAGAACTGGTCACCGAGCTGGTGCCAACGATGGACATGGTGCGTATGGTGAACTCCGGTACCGAAGCGACCATGAGCGCTATCCGTCTGGCGCGCGGTTTTACCGGCCGTGACAAGATCATCAAGTTCGAAGGTTGTTATCACGGCCATGCAGACTGTCTGCTGGTGAAAGCCGGTTCCGGCGCGCTGACCCTCGGCCAGCCAAACTCTCCGGGGGTGCCGGCTGATTTCGCGAAACACACGTTGACCTGCACCTATAACGATCTGAACACCGTTCGCGCCGCGTTCGAGCAGTATCCGCAGGAGATCGCCTGCATCATCGTTGAGCCAGTTGCGGGCAACATGAACTGTATCCCACCGCAGCCTGACTTCCTGCCGGGCCTGCGCGCCCTGTGCGATGAGTTCGGCGCGCTGCTGATCATCGACGAAGTGATGACCGGCTTCCGCGTGGCGCTGGCGGGTGCCCAGTCTTATTATGGCGTGGAGCCGGATCTGACCTGCCTCGGCAAAATCATTGGCGGCGGCATGCCTGTCGGCGCGTTCGGTGGACGTAAGGACGTCATGGACGCGCTGGCGCCAACCGGTCCGGTTTACCAGGCGGGTACGCTCTCCGGTAACCCGATTGCGATGGCGGCGGGCTTTGCCTGTCTGACCGAAGTGGCGCAGCCGGGTATCCACGAAACCTTGACGGACCGGACGACGCAACTGGCAAACGGTTTGCTGGAAGCCGCAGAAGATGCGGGTATTCCACTGGTGGTGAACCACGTGGGCGGGATGTTCGGGATTTTCTTCACCGATGCGAAAACCGTGACCTGCTATCAGGACGTGGTGAAATGCGACGTGGAACGCTTCAAACGCTTCTTCCACCTGATGCTGGGAGAAGGCGTGTATCTTGCCCCGTCAGCGTTTGAAGCGGGCTTTATGTCCGTGGCGCACAGCGAAGAAGATATCAATAACACCATCGACGCAGCGCGTAAGGTATTTGCGAAGCTGTAAAATGTGCGGCTTGATGCCCTCACCCCAACCCTCAGCCCACAGGGAGAGGGAGCAAACACTAAAACGGCAATCTAAGGATTGCCGTTTACTTTTATTACCGACTCTGCTTTCTCAACAGATAAATAAAGTAAGGCGCGCCGATAAAGGTCGACAGGAGGCCCGCCGGGATCTGATACGGGAACAGCACCATCCTTCCGCACCAGTCAGCAAAGACCAGGATCGCCCCGCCCGTCAGCGCAGAGATCACGATATGCGGCAAAGTCCTGCGGAAACCCATCATACGGGCGATATGCGGCGCCATTAATCCGACAAAACTGAGCGGGCCGATAGTCATGGTGGCCGTCGCCGTCAGGCACGCGGCCAGCAGCAACAGCGCAATGCGCGTTGGCGTCAGCGCCACCCCGACCGCGCGGGCGGTATCCCCACCCAGCGGCAGAATGGTCATCCAGCGGCGGCACAGCGGCACAATCGCCAGCAGCACGATCATCACAATCCCGGTATGCACCACCTGACTGCCGGTGGCGTTGTATGTTGAACCGGAAATCCATGTCAGGATCTGCGCCATGCGCGGATCGCCGCTCGCCTGCAACATCATCAGCAGCATAGTAAACGCGGTGCTGAGCGCCATCCCGGCCAGCAGCATGCGGTGAGGTGAGAAACCACCTCGCCCGGAGGCGATCAGGATAATCATCAGCGTGACTGCCGCACCGATACTCCCGGCAGGCATCAGCCAGCCGAACGCATTTCCCGGTACGAGGAACAACATCAACACTACGCCAAACGCGGCCCCGGAGCTGATCCCTAAAACTTCCGGGCTTGCCATCGGGTTGCCGGTGAGACGCTGGATAATACAGCCCGCCACCGCCAGCATGACGCCCGCAATCAGCGCGGAGAAAATCCGCGGCCAGCGCCACTGCATGAGTTCATGCAGCAAATCCCCCGTTGCCCAGTGCCAGCCCGTGGCGTCGCGTCCCAGCGAGAGTGCGGCAAACGAGGCGATAACCAGCACTGCCAGCCCGGCAAGGCTGAACCACACCACCGACTGACGCTCGGCATGCACTTTATCGCCGGCATCCATCGCCGGAGCGCTAATGCTGCGCAGGCGCGGCAGCAGCCACAGCAGCAGCGGCGCGCCGATCAGGGCCGTCACCGAGCCCGTGGAAACTTCCATCCAGACGCGCGCCAGCCAGAGAATGAGCTGATCGGAAAGCCAGAGTATCAGCGCACCAATCAGCGGCGCCAGCATCAGACGCGCCAGCAGACGGCGCGCGCCGAGCATTTTTGCCAGCAATGGCGCAAACAGGCCGATAAAACCGATGATGCCGACGGCGTTAACCAGTAACGCGCTCAGCACAATCGCCAGGGTCAGGGCCGCCAGACGGGCCAGCGACAGCGCCAGCCCGAGATTGCGCGCCACGCCGTCATCGAGGCCCATCAACGTGAGCGGACGCAGCAGCAGCAGCGTCAGCACCACGCCGCCAAACAGCTGCGGCCACAGGCGCTGGACGATACTCCAGTCGGTCTGGGTGAGCGTGCCGGTACTCCACATAAACATGCTTTGCAGCTGATCGTGGTGAAACAGCACCAGCAGCTGGTTGATCGCCCCACAGTAGAGGCTGACGACCAGCCCCGCGAGGATCAGCGTGACCGGCGAGAGACGTTTTCCCCAGGCTACGCCAAAGACCAGCGCACCGACCACACATGCGCCTGCCAGCGCGGCAAACTGCGAGGTTAACACTCCCGGCAGGGTCCAGAGCGTGGTGATGGTGATCCCCAGCTGAGCCCCCGTCGCCACGCCCAGCGTGGTTGGCTCCGCCAGCGGGTTACGTAGCACCTGCTGAAACAGTACGCCCACCAGTCCCAGTCCCGCCCCGACCAGCAGGGAGATAGCCAGACGCGGCAGCAGGCTGTAGTGGAACAGCATTTGCTGAATATTGTCGATATCCGGTGCGGCAAACGCGGCTGCCCACTGATCGCGCGGTAACGCCGTGGTCAGGTTAAAGCCGGTTAATGCCAGGGCAGCCAGAAAAATGAGCGCTAACAGTAACATCGGGAAACGGGCCATACGCGTGCTCATGCTTTGCCTCCCAGTGCATTGTCCAGCACGCGGGCAAAATGCATGGCCGACAGCGTCGCGCCGTAGAACCATACCGCTGGCGCGCGCAGGAAGCGCTGCTCGCGGACAAACGGCATTGCCTGCCAGAGCGGAGTCGCCATCAGGGTTTGCATTTCGCGCTCATTGCCGTGGTCAAAGCACAGCACGTCCACATCACGAAACGCCGCCAGACGGTCAATCCCCACGGCGGTACTGCCCCAGAACGTCATCTCGCCTTCCCAGGCATTGCGAATGCCAAAGCTGTCGAGTACTTCCTGGAACAGACAGTTATTTCCAAAGACCAGCATATGGCGGGCATCCAGCAGGGTCACCATCAGCAAAGGCCGATCGCCACGGTGGGCAAAGCGCGGCTTAAGGGAATCAATCAGCGCATCAAATTCATTGAGATGTTTTTTCGCCTCAGCCTCACGGTTGAGGAACTGCGCCATCTCGTGGATGGAATTTTTTGCCATGGTCAGCGGCTTTTTACCGTCGCTAAAGGAAAAGCCCCGTCCGGGCGCAATCTTCGCCATGATCTCTTCCGACGGGCCATACCCCGCAGACCAGAATAAATAAGACGGTTTCATCTGGGTGAGAAGCTCAAGGTTCGGCTCCGTACGCAGACCGATGTCGATGACGGAGTCCGGCAGTTTTGGCTCATTCACCCACAGGGTGTAGTTGGGAATATCGGCCACGCCGTAAGGCGTCACGCCCAGCGCCATCATCAGTTCGACGGGCAACCACTCCAGCGCCACGATGCGGTGCGGATCGACTGCGGCAGCGCGGGCCGGGCCCATCTTTAACAGCAGCGGTGAGAGTGCCATGGCCGTCAGCAGGCGACGGCGGCTAATTAATGTTGGATCCAGCATCAGTAGACAAAGCTCACGGGTGCAGCCCCGGCCGGGTGAGGCAGAATGCCCATAGGAATACCGTAGATATGTTCCAGCGTTTCGCTGCGCATCAGTTCGGCAGGCGTACCCTGAGCGATCATTTCACCGCCGCGCAGCGCTACCAGATAGTCGCAGTAGCGTGCCGCCATGTTGATATCATGCAGAACGGCAATCACCGTCAGGCCGCGCTGCTGGCTTAAGCGATGCACCAGCGCCAGGACGTCAACCTGATGAGCAATATCCAGCGCTGAAGTGGGTTCGTCGAGCAGCAGGCAGCGGCTGTCCTGCGCTACCAGCATCGCGATCCATGCGCGCTGACGCTCGCCACCGGACAGGCTATCCACCAGACGGTGCGCCAGCGGTTTTAACCCAACCAGCGCGATCGCCTCTTCCACTTTCTCTCTGTCAGCAACGCCAAAACGCCCGAGCGCACCGTGCCACGGATAACGTCCAATCGCCACCAGCTCGCGCACCGTCATCCCCTCCGCCTGCGGCAACTGCTGCGGCAGATAGGCCACCTTGCGGGCAAAGGCCTTACTGCTCCAGCTCGCCAGCGGCTGGTCATCCAGCAGAATGTCGCCCTCGGACGGCGGCTGATGACGGCCCAGCATCTTCAGCAGCGTCGATTTACCGGAACCATTGTGCCCGATTAAACCGGTCACTTTACCTGCGGGAAACGTCAAAGAGAGCGGATGCAGCAAGGTGCGCCCGGGTACGCGAAAGGAGAGATTGTTGAGCGTGAAGGTGGAGTCGGATTGCGTTTTAGTATCCTGCATGTCAGCCAACTTAAATAAAAAGGGCACGGCGAACCGTGCCCATAAAGAGGTTAGAAGCGGAAGGTCGCCGTGGCAACAACCTGGCGTTCAGCACCCCAGAAGCAACCGTAGGTGTTGAAGCAGCTTGCAACGTACTCACGATCGAACAGGTTGTTCACGTGAAGCGCGACGTTTGAGCCGGCCATGCCTACACGCGCCAGATCGTATCTGACCAGTGCATCAACCAGCGTATAGCTTCCAACAGTGAAGCTATTCGCCGGGTCACCTTTGCTGGAGCTGGTGTAACGCACACCAGTACCCAGCGTCAGGCCAGACAGCGGGCCATCAAACATCGTGTAATCACCCCACACGGATGCCATATGTTTTGGCACCTGCGCCGGTGTGTTGCCTTTGTAGTTAGTGTCGGTGGTGTATTCAGCATCGGTATAGGTATAAGAACCTACAACGTTAACGCTTGCAGAGAGCGCCGCTTTCGCTTCCAGCTCTACGCCACGGGCGCGGATCTCACCGCCTTCAACGGAGAAGAATGAGCCCGCCGGGTCAGCCATCAGGTTGTTGGTTTTGGTCAGCTGATACACTGCACCGGTGATCACGATCGGACGATCGTTCGGCACGTATTTCACGCCCGCTTCGTACTGCTTGCCTTTAGACGGTGAGAACAGTTTACCCTGAGCATCGGTCTGTGAAGCCGGTTCAAAGGATTCGCTGTAGCTGAAGTAAGGGGTTACGCCGTTATCGAACAGATAGTTAACGCCGCCACGCCAGGTAAACTGGGTATCATCACGTTTGGAGGTGGTATTCAATACACGGTTGTAGGACTCCTGATCGGCCCAGTCGTAACGGCCGCCTAGAGTAACCAGTACTTTATCCCACTGCGCCTGATCCTGAACATACAAACCGGTCTGTTTCTGACGGTTGAGGATCTGATATGCACCGGAGGTTGCAGGATCTTTTGAGCCAAAATCGAAATCGCTGCTTACCGGATTGTAGAGATCCAGCAACGGTACCGAGTCGTCATAGCCAAACCAGGAGTTGATATCATTGCGCATACGCATAAAGTCAACACCAGTCAGCAGGATATGGTCTACCTGCCCGGTCGCAAATTTGCTCTGCAACTGAGTATCAACGGTGAAGTTTTGCAGTTTTTCATTATCAACAACATATTTACGTGCCAGATAATGACCTTTATCGGCAGGAGCTAACGCAGCACACTGTTTGCTGCCGCTATTTGCCGGATCGGTACATACACCGTAGCCGTAAACGCTGTTTTGCGAGGTTTTATTCTCGGCAAAACGCAGGTTCTGACGCACGGTAAAGGTGTCGTTAAATTTGTGGTCGAAGCTATACCCAACCATTTTCTGGTTACGGGAATAGGTATTGTTCTTCGCACCTTCGTTGAAGTCCGTCGACAGACGATCACCGTTTGGCAGCGGATCGACCGTTCCCTCTTTTGGCAGCCAGCCGTAATAGCCTGTTTCAGGCTCGTTCTGGAAGTAGGAAAGGAAAGTGAAAGTCGTTTTATCATCCGGACGCCAGGAGAAAGATGGCGCGATGGCATAACGCTGCTCGCCTTTATTTTCCTGCTGTGCGTTGTTAGAACGCGCAACCCCCGTCAGGCGGTAGGAGTAAACGCCGTCATCGTCGATGGCATCGCTGAAGTCAAAGCCGGTCTGGAACAGGCTGTCAGTACCAGCTTTAAACTGGATCTCTTTCAGCGGCTCTGTTGTTGGACGCTTACTCACCATGTTCAGCAGGCCACCAGGGCTGCTTTTTCCGTACAGAACGGAAACCGGACCGCGCATGATTTCAGCGCGCTCCAGCATATAAGGATCAATCACCGCGTCGTTATAGAAGTTGCCCTGCATCTTCATACCGTCGAGGTAGTTGTTCTGGCTCTGACCATCGGCCGCGAAACCGCGAATAACCAGGTAGTCGTAAGTATTAGAAGCACCACGGGTGCCTACCGCAACGCCCGGGGTATAGCTCAGAGCTTCTTTAACGGAACGTGGCTGATGCAACGCCATCTCTTCGGAAGTTACCACAGAAATAGACTGTGGAACCTTTTGAATTGGCGTGTCTGTTTTGGTTCCAGTCGCAGAATGGCGAGCGGCGATAGTCGCAGCAGGACCCCAGGCACTTTCCTGTGCAGCCGGTGCGGCAGTCACGGTGATGGTTTCTTCTTTCTTGGGGGTTTCAGCGGCCTGTGCATAAGCAGACATGCCGGCAACCGCTGTGGCTACGACGGCTGCGATTTTACGCAGCGACGTGTTAATTGGCTGAGCAGTATTGGAAAGCGCCATGATGGATCTCTGATGAAAAAGGTGAATGATAACGTAAACGAGAATTATTATTATGACCGCAGAATAATATGCGAAACGCTGACGGCATAGCAAGCGATATGCGGCCCTACAAGAATTGAGGGTTTAAGAAATAATCAACGGAAAACGGGTCGTTAATAAGGATTGAAAACAGGGTTAAGGAAATGAGTTGCTGAGGTGAAAAAATACCCCCTTCCAGGGAAGGGGGTGTCATAAGGGCTAGTTGCCGCCGAACATATCCTTGATCCAACCGGCGACGCCGTCGCTGTCTTTCTTCTCTTCCTGCTGCTGCGGCTGTTGCTGCTGCGGCTGCTGAGGCTGAGAAGACTGATCGAACGGGTTACCTGTCGGTTCTTCTGGCTGGCTTTGCTGGCACAGCGCATCCGGGTTGGTCGTCCAGACCGGCAGCGAACGCACGCCGCCGCCACAGATGAAGTTACCCGAGCTGTCCACGCCCATATCGACGATATCTTCCGGGGCAACGAGGTTCAGCGGCACCGGAGACTGATTGGCCAGATAGCGCTGGTAAATCGACATCGCGCCGCTCGCACCATACAGTTTGGTCGGCTGGTTGTTATCGCGGCCCACCCAGGTGATCACCACTTCACGGCCATCAATACCGGCGAACCAGGTATCGACGTTGTTGTTGGTAGTCCCGGTTTTACCTGCCAGATGCAGACCAGGATACTTCGCCCCCAGCTGACGCCCGGTACCGCGCTGGACCACCTGCTGCATGGTCCACAGCGTCATATAGGCCGCCTGCGCCGGAACAGCGCGCTCCGCCTGCGGGAAGCTCTGATACAGCACGGAGCCATCTTCGGCAATCACCGAACGCAGGGCGGAAAGCGGCGCTCGGTTACCGCCGCTGGCGATGGTCTGGAACGCCTGGGCCACTTCGATTGGCGTCAGGTTAAGCGCCCCCAGGATCATCGCTGGCACAGGGTGCAGCTGATCTTTCGGTACGCCCAGCTTCTGCCAGGTGTCGGTGATGGCGGGGAGGCCCAGCGCCATGCCGAGGTTAACAGTCGGCACGTTCATCGAGCGGGTTAACGCATCCACCAGCATCACCTGGCCGCTGAACTGCTTATCATCGTTCTGCGGAGACCACACCTGGCCGTTAGGCTGGCGCAGGGAGATTGGCGCATCGGCAATCCAGGTGTTCAGTCGATAGAGATTCGGCTGGCTCAGCGCGGTCAGGTAGGTTGCCGGTTTTGCCAGAGAACCAATCGAACGACGCGCCTGCATCGCGCGGTTATAGCCCGCATACTGCGGCTCGGCGCCGCCCACCATGGCGCGAACTTCGCCGGTGTTGCGATCAACTACCACCATCGCGGTTTCCAGATCGCTCAGCTTACGCTGCTTCTTCAGAACCGGAATACCTTCAACCGCCGCTTTTTCTGCCGCATCCTGCGCCACGGAGTCGAAGGTGGTGAAGATCTTCACCCCGGAGAGATCTTTCACTTTATCTCCGAGCTTAGACTGCAGCTCCTGACGTACCATCTGCATAAAGGCAGGCTGCGGAGAGATCACCCCACCGCGCGGCTGAACGCCCAGCGGACGCGCGCTCAGCATGTCGTACAGCTCCTGGTCAATCACCTGCTGTTGTTGCAGCAGACGCAGCACCAGGTTACGACGCTCCAGCGCCAGTTTCGGGTTACGCCACGGGTTGTAGATCGACGCGCCTTTTACCATGCCCACCAGCAGCGCCTGCTGGTCAAGGCTCAGCTCTTCTACCGGACGGCCAAAGTAGTACAGGCTCGCCAGCGGGAAGCCGCGGATCTCGTTATCGCCGCTCTGACCGAGGTACACCTCGTTCATGTACAGCTCAAGAATACGATCCTTGCTGTAGCGCGCATCCATCAGCACGGCCATGTACGCTTCGTTGGCTTTACGCCAGTAAGAGCGCTCGCTGGAGAGGAACAGGTTTTTCACCAGCTGCTGGGTCAGGGTACTCGCCCCCTGCACCGTACGCCCCGCAGTCAGGTTAGCCAGTACCGCACGACCAATGGAGTAGAGGCTAATCCCGTCGTGCTCGTAGAAGTGGCGGTCTTCGGTTGCCAGCAGGGTATCCACCAGCAGATCCGGGAAGCCGTTACGCGCCACGAACAGGCGCTGTTCGCCGTTTGCGGACGACAGCATGGTGATGAGACGTGGATCGAGACGGAAGAAACCGAACTGGCGATCGTTATCCATGTTCTCAATGGTTTCCAGGCGATCGCCGTCAAAGGTCAGACGCGCGCGCACCTGCCCCTCTTTACTGTCCGGGAAGTCGAACGGACGGCGGATCATCTCAATGCTTTTCGCCTGGACGGTAAATTCACCCGGACGGGTCATTTTCGTGACCTGACGATACTGCGTGGCTTGCAGCAGCTTCACCATCTCATTCTTGCTGATGGACATGTCCGGCTCAAGGTTCACCATGCGGCCGTACACTGCCGCAGGCAATTGCCAGACTTTCCCGTCGATACGGCTGCGGATCTTCTGATCCAGATAAACGCCGTAAATCGCGATCAGGACAACAAAAACAATAAACAGCTTCAGCAGCAGCCAGAACCAGCCGCGCTTACCACGAGGCTTACGCCCTTTGCCTTTCCCTTTACGCGGCATCGGTTCTTCATCCTCATAATCGTCTTCATAGTCATCGTCATACTCCTCATCTCTGAGGCGACGACGGCTTACCTTTTCTTTCGCCGGACGCGTCGGCTTTCCCTTACGTCCTATTGGCTCGCGGTCATTCCCCGCCATGCTTTTTCTCCGCAACATTCAGGCGCAAAGGCCAGATTTTCTTATCTTGCACAGGTCAGTGAAAGAAGAAATCTCTCAAAATAAACAGCAAGACTTTCCTGACAGGAAAGTCTTTAGTGTTTTCTCCCTCTCCCTGTGGGAGAGGGCCGGGGTGAGGGCATCAGGCCGCACTTTACCTTTCAGGCCGCACTCCCCCATTACGAATATTTCTTCGTGCGCCGTGTCGGCGCGGTATTCGCCGGATCGTCCGGCCAGACGTGTTTGGGATATCGCCCCTTCATCTCTTTCTGCACTTCACGATAGCTCCCCGCCCAGAACGCACCCAGATCGCGGGTGATCTGCAAGGGACGATGCGCAGGCGAAAGCAGCTCAAGCACTAACGGCACGCGCCCTTCAGCGATGGACGGCGTGGTGGCCTCACCAAACATCTCCTGCATCCGAACCGCCAGCGCTGGCGGATTATCCTCATGATAACGAATGGCAATCCGACTCCCGGTTGGCACAGTGTAATGCCCAGGCAGTTCACTATCCAGACGTTGACGTAACGACCAGTCCAGTAAATTCTGTAACGCTGCCTTAACATCAAGCGCCTTAAGGGCGCGCAGGGAGTGTACGCCGCTCATCTGCGGCAACAACCACTGTTCAAGCGTCGCGAGCAGCGTCTCATCATCCACCGCTGGCCACCCCTGTTCCGGCAGCCACTTCGCGGCGCAGTGCAGACGTATACGATATTGTTCAGCCTCAGGCGTCCAGTTCAATACGCTCAGCCCTTTTTCCCGAATGCCGTTCAGCATCGCCTGGTGTAACTCTTCCTCCGACGGCTTCGCCAGCGGTTTTGTCCCGAGCGTCAGTTTGCCAATCTGGCTACGACGGAACGCCTTCAGCGTGCCCTGGGCATCATCCCATTCGACAATGTCAGATTGCTGAAGCAGCTGCGGGCAGGTACGCGTCAGGGCGTCAATATCTACGGCAACCGCCTGCAAGATGCGCGCATCCGGGGAGTGACTACCCTGGAGTAAGAGCGGCGCGATCAGCCATTCATGACGCGTCAGAGCATCATCGCTGTCCAGCATCGCGCCCATCCCATTTGCCAGTTGATAACGACCATCCAGCCCGCGACGGCGCGCGATCCTGTCCGGGAAGGCCTGGGCCAGAAGAGGGATAACTTTATCGCTGTCGGGCGATCCTCCCCGGCTCTTCAGGCGGTGACACAACTGCTGCGCGCGCTGTTGCCAGTTTCCCTGCTGGCGTGAAAAGGCCTGTCCCAGATCGCTGCTGCCACCGCGCGGCGGCTCCTCAAGAATAGCCGCCAGTTTTGCCGCCGTGGCAATTTCATCGTCGCCTTGTGCTGCCACCAGCATCGCTGCCAGACGCGGATCGTTGCCCAGCGCCGCCATTTTCTGGCCGCGCGCCGTCAGTCGCTCGCCTTCCAGCGCGCCAAGCTGGGTCAGCAGGCTGCGCGCGGCGGAAAGGTTCACAACAGGCGGAGGATTAAGCCAGGTGAGCTGGTCAGGGTCCGGGCAGCCCCACTGCATCAGATCCATTACCAGCCCGGAGAGATCGCTTTGTAAAATCTCAGGCGTACTCTGCAATGCCGCACGCTCCGCCTGCTCGGCGCTGGTTAAATGCAGGCAAATACCCGGCTCAAGACGCCCTGCTCGGCCTGCGCGCTGCACCATTGAGGCCTGGCTGATGCGCTGCGTCAGTAGCCTGGTCAGCCCGGTACGCGGATCAAAACTGGCCACCCTCTCCTGCGTACTGTCCACCACCAGGCGAATGCCTTCGATGGTCAAACTGGTTTCGGCGATATTGGTCGCCAGTACCACTTTGCGCTGCCCCGCCGGTGCGGGAAGGATCGCCTTGCGCTGGTCAGCCAAATGCAGCGCGCCGTAGAGCGGGCACAGCATAACGTCACTGCTCACCCGGGATGCCAGCTGCTCCTGTACGCGCTGGATTTCGCCTACGCCGGGTAAAAACAGCAGCAGCGAGCCGGGTTCCTGACGGAGCAATTCGGCGGTGGCGATGGCAACGGCTTCGTCAAAACGCTGATGGGCAGGCAGCGGCTGAAAGCGGCGCTCGACCGGGAACGCACGCCCTTCAGAGGAGATCATCGGCGCGTCAGGGAGCGTCTGCCGGAGCCGCTCGTTATCCAGCGTCGCCGACATAATCAGCAGCCGAAGGTCGTCGCGCAGCCCCTGCTGAACGTCGAGCAGCAGCGCAAGGGCCAGATCGGCCTGGAGGCTGCGCTCGTGAAATTCATCAAGGATCACCAGCCCGACGCCGCTCAGCTCCGGATCGTTTTGCAGCATACGGGTAAGAATGCCTTCAGTGACCACCTCCAGCCGCGTAGACGGGCCAATGCAGGTTTCGGCGCGCATCCGGTACCCTACCGTCTCGCCCGGTTTTTCATTCAGCAGTTCCGCCAGGCGCTGCGCCACATTGCGCGCCGCCAGCCTGCGCGGTTCCAGCAGGATAATTTTCCCGCTGATGCTCCCCTCGCGCAGAATTTGCAGGGGCAGCCAGGTGGATTTACC
Organism: Enterobacter cloacae complex sp. P29RS; assembly: GCF_014893445.1. NCBI lineage: Bacteria > Pseudomonadati > Pseudomonadota > Gammaproteobacteria > Enterobacterales > Enterobacteriaceae > Enterobacter > Enterobacter cloacae complex sp. P29RS. Next base: position 59,147 of record NZ_JADBPZ010000031.1, read on the forward strand.
CGCTCCGGTAGGCGCGCTGAGCAAAACCTGTGGCGCATGTTCTAAGGCTGCGAGAAGCTCAGGAAGGACGACGGCGACGGGCAAAGAGGACACTTACGGCTCCAGAGGGTTAACATTAATCGGCGTACATTGTAGCATCGGCGCATATCATTACCGAGTCTTGCGCATGTCTGAGTCAAAACGGCTATTCTTCGCCATTGAATTACCCACCACGCTTCAACGGCAAATTGTTCGCTGGCGCGCCAGCCACTTCCCCGCGGAAGCGGGCCGCCCTGTCGTCGCCGCCAATATGCACCTGACGTTAGCTTTTCTTGGCGAGGTGAGCGCAGAAAAGCAGCGCGCGTTAAGCGCAATGGCCGGACGCATTTCTCAGCCGGGTTTTACGCTGCATCTTGACGATGCCGGGCAATGGCTACGCTCTCGGGTGGTCTGGCTGGGGACGCGGCAGCCCCCTCGCGGACTGCTCCAGCTCGCAAATATGCTGCGGGCACAGGCCGCGCGCAGCGGCTGTTATCAGAGCCCGCAGCCGTTTCATCCCCACATTACCCTGCTGCGCGATGCGGGTCAGGCTGTTGCCATCCCGCCACCGGGCTTCCACTGGTCCTTTCAGGTGAATGAATTTGCGCTGTACGAATCTGCCTTTGTACAAGGACGCACCCGCTATACTCCGCTCCAGCGCTGGACGCTGGGCGATACGTTAAGGAATCCTGATGAAGTTTAGCCCTGCACTCCAGCCCGCCACGCTGATCCAGCGTTACAAACGCTTTCTCGCTGACGTGATCACGCCTGAGGGCGAAACGCTCACGCTGCATTGTCCTAACACCGGCGCCATGACCGGTTGCGCCACACCGGGTGACACGGTCTGGTATTCCACATCAGAAAATACTAAACGCAAATATCCTCATACCTGGGAAATGACCGAGACGCAAAGCGGGGCATTTATTTGCGTTAATACCCTGCGCGCAAATCAGCTGGTTAAGGAAGCCCTGACAAATGGAATCCTTCCTGAACTGGTGGGTTACGGCACGCAAAAAAGCGAAGTGAAATATGGCGATGAAAGCAGCAGAATTGATTTTATGTTACAGGCGGAAGACCGCCCTGAGTGCTATATTGAAGTGAAATCAGTGACGTTAGCGGAAGAGGAAAACGGCTTCTTTCCGGATGCGGTAACGCTACGTGGCCAGAAGCATCTGCGGGAGCTAATGAGTGTAGCGGCGGCGGGCAAGCGCGCCGTGTTGCTGTTTGCGGTTCTGCATTCAGCCATTGAACGGTTTTCCCCGGCCCGTCATATTGATCCTAAATACGCGCAATTGTTGAATGAGGCACAAAAGCAGGGGGTAGAGATTTTCGCTTATAAAGCGGAACTTTCTGCCGATAATATGACTCTGAGATCCTCTCTTCCCATTGTCCTATAAGGGATTAGACGATTGACTAATAAGTGTTCTGGCCGCGTGCGCAAATACGCTTTTCCTCACAGGGTTGTCAAGTGTTACGTTTAGATAATTGCCATACGGAAAAGCATCTGCTATTTATAGCGACCTGATTTTTCCCCCAACACGGGGATCGATAGTGCGTGTTAAGGAGAAGCAACATGCAAGAAGGGCAAAACCGTAAAACATCGTCCCTGAGTATTCTCGCCATCGCTGGGGTGGAGCCGTATCAAGAGAAGCCGGGCGAAGAGTATATGAACGAAGCCCAGCTGTCGCACTTCAAGCGTATTCTTGAAGCATGGCGTAATCAACTCAGGGATGAAGTCGATCGCACCGTTACACATATGCAGGATGAAGCTGCTAACTTCCCGGATCCGGTCGACCGTGCCGCTCAGGAAGAAGAGTTCAGCCTCGAACTGCGTAACCGTGACCGCGAGCGCAAACTGATCAAAAAGATCGAGAAAACGCTGAAAAAGGTCGAGGACGAAGATTTTGGCTACTGCGAATCCTGCGGTGTTGAAATCGGTATTCGTCGTCTGGAAGCGCGTCCAACAGCCGATCTGTGCATCGACTGTAAAACGCTGGCAGAAATCCGCGAAAAACAGATGGCTGGCTAACGCCTTCCCTCTCACTACTCTGCTAAGGCGGGAGTTTCTCCCGCCTTGTTACCGTTGATATGTCTGAATCTCACTATATCGGGCGCTTTGCGCCATCTCCCTCCGGTGAATTACACTTCGGCTCATTAATTGCCGCGCTCGGCAGCTACCTACAGGCTCGCGCCCGTCAGGGTAAATGGCTGGTTCGCATTGAAGATATCGATCCTCCGCGTGAAGTTCCCGGTGCGGCAGAAACTATTCTGCGTCAGCTGGAACATTACGGTCTTCACTGGGACGGCGACGTACTCTGGCAGTCTCAACGCCATGATGCCTACCGTGAACGTCTGGCGTGGCTTGCTGAACAGGGCCTTTCCTATAACTGCACCTGCACGCGTGCGCGAATTCAGAGCGTGGGTGGCGTTTACGACGGCCACTGCCGTACGCGGCACAACGGCCCTGAGAATGCCGCCGTACGGCTGATACAGCGCGCTCCGGTGACGCAGTTTACCGATGTCCTCTCAGGAACCATTCAGGCGGATGATCGTCTGGCGCGTGAAGATTTTATTATTCACCGTCGTGATGGCTTGTTTGCCTATAACCTGGCGGTGGTTGTCGATGACCATTTCCAGGGCGTCACGGAAATCGTGCGTGGGGCGGATTTGGTTGAGCCTACCGTGCGGCAAATATCGCTTTACCAGCAGTTTGGCTGGACGGTGCCGGATTACATCCATCTGCCGCTGGCGGTCAATGAACAGGGGAGTAAGCTGTCAAAACAGAATCATGCCCCGGCGCTGCCTGACGGCGATCCGCGCCCGGTATTGATCGACGCGCTGCGATTTCTCAACCAGAATGTAACGCAGGAATGGCAGGATCTGAGTCTGGATGAATTGCTGAAAACGGCCATTGCTGACTGGACGCTTATGGCCGTGCCAAAAATCCAGCATTCTCAAATGCGTTGCGCTGAGCTATGATTAGCCGCTTTTTTGATAACAAAACACACTACGAGGTGTACTATTTTTACCCGAGTCGCTAATTTTTGCCGTAAAGTGCTGAGCCGCGAAGAGAGCATGGCGAATGATGCTATTGCACAGCCACACATGTCGGTCATTCCGCGTGAGCAGCACAATATTTCCCGCAAAGATATCAGTGAAAATGCCCTCAAGGTGCTCTATCGTCTGAATAAAGCAGGCTACGAGGCCTATCTCGTCGGCGGCGGGGTGCGCGATTTACTGCTGGGCAAAAAACCAAAAGATTTCGACGTGACGACCAGCGCCACGCCTGAACAGGTGCGTAAATTATTCCGCAACTGCCGTCTGGTTGGCCGCCGTTTCCGTCTGGCGCACGTGATGTTTGGGCCGGAAATTATTGAAGTGGCGACCTTCCGCGGTCACCACGAAGCGGGCATCAACGATCGCACAACTTCCCAGCGCGGCCAAAACGGCATGCTGCTGCGCGACAACATCTTTGGCTCTATTGAAGAAGATGCTCAGCGTCGCGATTTCACCATCAACAGCCTTTACTACAGCGTGGCGGATTTTACCGTGCGCGATTACGTCGGCGGTATGCAGGATCTGAAAGACGGCCTGATTCGCCTGATCGGCACGCCGGAAACGCGCTATCGCGAAGATCCGGTCCGGATGCTGCGCGCCGTGCGTTTCGCCGCCAAGCTAAACATGCGTATCAGCCCGGAAACCGCAGAGCCGATCCCGCGCCTGGCGACGCTGATTAACGACGTCCCCCCTGCCCGTCTGTTTGAGGAGTCGTTAAAGCTGCTCCAGGCAGGCTACGGGTTTGAAACCTACAATTTGCTGCGTGAATACAACCTGTTCCAGCCGCTGTTCCCGACCATTACCCGCTACTTCACCGAAAACGGTGACAGCGCAATGGAGCGGATGATTGCACAGGTGCTGAAGAACACGGATACCCGTATTCATAACGATATGCGCGTGAATCCGGCGTTCCTGTTCGCGGCCATGTTCTGGTATCCGCTGCTGGAAACGGCGCAGCGCATTACCCAGGAGAGCGGCCTCGCCTATTATGATGCGTTCGCGCTGGCGGCAAACGACGTGCTGGACGAAGGCTGTCGCACGCTGGCGATCCCGAAACGTATTACCACGCTGGTGCGTGATATCTGGCAGCTTCAGCTGCGTATGTCCCGCCGTCAGGGTAAACGTGCCTGGAAACTGATGGAGCATCCTAAGTTCCGCGCCGCGTTCGATTTGCTCTCTCTGCGTGCTGAAGTCGAAAGAAACCAGGAGCTACAGCGCCTGGCGCAGTGGTGGGGAGAATTTCAGGTCTCTGCACCACCGGAGCAAAAAGATATGCTCACGGATCTGGATGACGAGCCGGCACCGCGCCGTCGTCACCGTCGCCCGCGCAAGCGCGCGCCGCGTCGTGAAGGCACAGCATGACCCTGGCGTATATTGCCATCGGCAGCAATCTGGCCTCTCCGCTTGAGCAGGTTAACGCTGCCGTTCAGGCGCTGGGGGAGATCCCGCAAAGCCGTATCGTGGCGGTCTCCTCCTTTTACCGTACGCCCCCGCTCGGCCCGCAGGATCAGCCTGATTATCTGAACGCCGCCGTGGTGCTGGAAACAGCCCTTGACGCAGAAACGCTGCTGGATAATACCCAGCGTATTGAGCTACAGCAGGGTCGCGTACGTAAAGCCGAACGCTGGGGACCGCGCACACTCGACCTCGATATTATGCTTTTCGGCCACAAGGTGATTAACACCGAGCGCCTCACCGTTCCGCACTATGACATGAAAAACCGTGCGTTTATGCTCTGGCCACTGTTTGAAGTCGCCCCCGATCTCACCTTCCCTGACGGCACCTCGCTGAACGCCGTTCTGCAAAGCCTCAACGCGGAAAAACCGGTCCGCTGGTAATCCCGTGTCGCCCCCGATTAGCCATGTGTTAAATATGGTTAATCGATTGCCTAAAATCATTGTTCCCTCGAATGTTACTGTTAGAATGCGCAAAGATCCGCTTTTGGGCCATCAGGAAACAGTATGAAACCAACTACCATCTCCTTATTGCAGAAATGCAAACAGGAAAAGAAACGCTTCGCCACTATCACCGCGTATGACTACAGCTTCGCAAAACTGTTTGCCGAAGAAGGGATCAACGTCATGCTGGTCGGAGACTCGTTAGGGATGACGGTACAAGGACATGATTCTACTCTGCCGGTCACGGTCGAGGATATTGCTTACCATACCCGCGCCGTGCGCCGGGGTGCGCCCGCCTGCCTGCTACTTTCCGATCTGCCGTTTATGGCGTATGCCACCCCGGAACAGGCCTTTGAAAATGCGGCAACAGTGATGCGCGCCGGCGCCAATATGGTCAAAATCGAAGGCGGCGACTGGCTGGTCGATACGGTGAAAATGCTTACCGAACGGGCCGTGCCAGTTTGCGGGCACTTAGGGCTGACGCCGCAGTCCGTGAATATCTTTGGCGGTTATAAAGTTCAGGGGCGTGGCGATGCGGCGCAGACGCTGTTTGATGATGCCCTGGCGCTGGAAGCCGCTGGTGCACAGCTGCTGGTGCTGGAGTGTGTGCCGGTTGAGCTGGCTAAGCGTATCACTGAGGCGCTGTCGATTCCGGTGATCGGCATCGGCGCGGGCAACGTCACCGATGGCCAGATTCTGGTCATGCACGACGCCTTCGGGATCACCGGCGGTCACATTCCAAAATTTGCTAAAAATTTCCTGACAGAAGCAGGCGACATGCGTGCTGCTGTGCGGCAGTATATTGCCGAGGTTGAGTCCGGCGTTTATCCGGGCGAAGAACACAGTTTCCATTAAGGAGTCCAGGTGTGCTAATCATAGAAACTCTGCCGCTGCTGCGCCAGCATATCCGCCGTGCACGTCAGGAAGGTAAACGTATCGCCCTCGTCCCGACCATGGGCAATCTGCACGACGGCCATATGAAGCTGGTCGATGAAGCGAGAGCCCGTGCAGATATCGTGGTAGTCAGTATCTTCGTTAACCCGATGCAGTTCGATCGCGAAGACGATCTGGCGCGCTATCCACGTACCTTGCAGGAAGATTGCGAGAAGCTCAAAAAACGTTATGCGGATATCGTCTTCGCACCGGCCCCCGCAGATGTTTATCCTCAGGGTACCACTGAAGCGACCTACGTCGACGTACCGGGTATTTCGACCATGCTGGAGGGTGCCAGCCGTCCGGGCCATTTCCGCGGCGTTTCCACCATCGTCAGCAAGCTGTTTAACCTGGTGCAGCCGGACATCGCCTGCTTTGGCGAGAAAGATTTCCAGCAGCTGGCGCTGATCCGCAAAATGGTTGCCGATATGGGCTACGACATAGAGATTGTCGGCGTGCCGATTGTACGTGCGAAAGATGGCCTGGCGCTTAGCTCCCGTAACGGCTATCTGACTGCGGAACAGCGTAAAATTGCGCCAGGCTTAAGCAAAGTCATGAATACCATGGCAGAGCAACTGCTGGCAAAAGAATTAACCGCAGAAGAAATCATCGCTCTGGCTGAACAGGCGCTGAACGAGAAAGGTCTTCGTGCTGACGACGTTCAAATTCGGGATGCCGATACGCTTCTGGAACTCTCAGATACCAGCAAACGTGCGGTAATTCTGGTGGCGGCTTGGCTCGGCCAGGCCCGCCTTATCGACAACAAAGTGGTTGAACTGGCGTAGTTTTACTACCCGGAAGTGAAAGGTAAACGTAATGATTCGCAAAATGCTACAAGGTAAGCTTCACCGTGTGAAAGTCACCCAGGCCGACCTGCACTATGAAGGCTCCTGCGCGATCGACCAGGATTTTCTCGACGCGGCGGGTATTCTCGAAAACGAAGCTATTGATATCTGGAACGTTAATAACGGCAAACGCTTTTCAACGTACGCGATTGCCGCTGAACGCGGGTCTAAAATCATCTCCGTTAATGGGGCAGCGGCGCACTGCGCGGACGTGGGTGATATCGTCATTATTGCCAGCTTTGTGATGATGTCTGACGAAGAGGCACGTCGCTGGCAGCCAAAAGTGGCATACTTTGAAGGCGATAATGAAATGAAACGTATTGCGAAGGCAATTCCGGTTCAGGTTGCCTAAGCCAATAGTACTGTTATAAATTACCCGACAAATAGGTTGGGTAATTTATACATAATTAAAATGAATAG
>NZ_JADBPZ010000032.1:0-59699 GCF_014893445.1 Enterobacter cloacae complex sp. P29RS
ACTACGACCGAAAAACCCAGAGTGTGCTCCGGATAGACTGAAAAGTGTTACCTATGTTCCCGGTCTGATCTGTTACCTATGTATCCGGTCATACACTTCGCTTACCGGGCCTACGGGTCCGAGGCCATTGTAGGCCCGGTAAGCGAAGCGCCACCGGGCATTTGAAACCGTAGGCCTGGGCAAGCGAAACGCCGCCAGGCAAAACGATCTTATCGACGACGCCCCAGCTTCACCGACTTCAGCACCACAAACTTGTTGTTTGTCGCAATGGTGACGCAGTTACCGAAAATCTTCTTCAGCTTGTGGAAGTAGTCCAGATGGCGGTTCGCCACGATGTACAGCTCGCCGTTGATTTTCAGGCAGCGGCGCGCGTGGTGGAACATCTCCCACGCGACGTTATCCGTCAGGGCGTGCTTCTGGTGGAACGGAGGATTGCAAAACACCGCGTTGAAGCGGAAAGGCTCTACGCCGGACAGCGAGTTATTGATCATAAACTCGCAGCGATCCAGCGCCTCCGGCAGATTGGTTTCCACGTTCAGACGGCTTGAAGCCACCGCCATTGGCGATTCGTCGCTGAACACCACGCTGGCCTCCGGGTTCTTCACCAGCAGCGTCAGGCCAATCACGCCGTTACCGCAGCCGAGATCGACAATCTCCCCTTCCAGGTTTTCCGGCAGATGTTCCATAAAGAAGCGTGCGCCGATATCCAGACCGGTACGGGAGAAGACGTTCGCGTGGTTGTGGATGGTCCAGTCGGTCCCTTCCAGCTTCCAGCTCAGGGTCTCTGGCGCGTCGGCCAGTTCCGGCGCGCTGAAGGTACAGTTGATCAGGCGCGCTTTTTTCCAGGCCAGCGTCGTAGTGGTCGGGCCGAGCACTTTCTCGAACAGTTCCAGCGTCGAGGTGTGAATATCACGCGCCTTGGCGCCCGCGATGATGCGCGTTTCTGGCGTCACGACTTTGCGCAGCGCGCGCAGTTGCTGCTCCAGCAGCGCCATGGTTTTGGGCACTTTAATCAGAACCACGCCTGGCGCCTGCGGGTAGTCCGCGGTGCTGTCGAGGAACTTCACGCTGGATTCGTCGATATCGTTGTGACGCAGGTTTTCACGCGTCGCCAGCTCGCTTAAGTAAGAATCGCCGATACTGTAAGGCGCATGTTCCGCGAGCGCACAGCCCAGCGCGCCAAACGCGTCATTCAGGATCAGTACCGGGCCGCGGATTTCAGTCTCATCCAACTGCTGCAGCAGATATTCATCCGCCGCTTCCCACGCCTGAAGCGGGTTCACGTCGTCCGTTTCCGGGAAACGTTTAAGGTTGAGTGAACGGAAACCGTTGTCTAAGTGGCTCATCGGCCCTCCTGAATGGTAAAATTTGGCGTATCCCTGAAAAGGGTGCGTGAGTATACCCGTTTTCACACTATTTTGGGGTTTTGATGAACCAGCTGACTTATCTCCAGGGCTACCCGGAGCAATTACTATCCCAGGTTCGCGACCTGATCGCCGCGGGAAAGCTCGGCGCGGTGCTGGAAAAACGCTACCCGGGCACGCATGATTTCGCGACTGACAAAGCCCTCTGGCAGTATACGCAGGATCTGAAAAGCCAGTATCTGAAGAGCGCCCCGCCGATCAACAAGGTGATGTACGACAACAAGATCCACGTGCTGAAAAACGCGCTCGGCCTGCATACCGCCATCTCCCGCGTGCAGGGCGGCAAGCTGAAGGCTAAGGCGGAGATCCGCGTCGCGACCGTCTTTCGCAATGCACCGGAAGCCTTTCTGCGGATGATCGTGGTGCACGAGCTGGCGCACCTGAAAGAGAAAGATCACGACAAAGCGTTCTATTCCCTGTGCTGCCATATGGAGCCGCAGTACCACCAGCTGGAGTTTGATACCCGTTTGTGGCTGACGCATTTATCGTTAAAGAGTAATGCGCAGTAGCGCACGCGAAATGTCATGAGGACGTGCTACAGTGGCTTTAGGTTCCCTGCTACGGAGTACGTAAACGTTTATGATACGTTTCGCAGTCATCGGTACGAACTGGATCACGCGCCAGTTCGTCGACGCCGCCCACGAAACCGGCAAATATAAGCTCACCGCAGTCTATTCCCGCAGCCTTGAGCAGGCGCAAAGTTTTGCGAATGACTACCTGGTTGAACATCTGTTCACCTCACTCGATGAGATGGCGCAAAGCGACGCCATTGACGCGGTCTATATCGCCAGCCCGAATGCTCTGCACTTCCCGCAAACGAAGCTGTTCCTCAGCCATAAAAAGCATGTGATCTGCGAGAAGCCGCTGGCGTCGAATATCCACGAAGTGGAAGCCGCCATTGCGCTTGCCCGCGAAAACCAGGTGGTGCTGTTTGAAGCGTTCAAAACCGCCAGCCTGCCCAACTTCCTGCTGTTGCAGCAGTCCCTGCCGAAAATTGGCAAAGTGCGTAAAGCCTTTATCAACTACTGCCAGTATTCCTCGCGCTACCAGCGCTATCTGGACGGCGAAAACCCGAACACCTTTAACCCGGCCTTCTCGAATGGCTCGATTATGGATATCGGTTTTTACTGCCTGGCCTCTGCGGTTGCGCTGTGGGGGGAACCACACGGCGTGACGGCCACCGCCAGCCTGCTGGAGAGCGGCGTGGATGCACACGGCGTTGTGGTGCTGGACTACGGTGATTTCAGCGTGACGTTGCAGCACTCGAAGGTCAGCGACTCCGTGCTGCCAAGCGAAATTCAGGGCGAAGACGGCTCGCTGGTGATCGAAAAAATCTCCGAATGCCAGAAGCTCAGCATCGTTCCGCGCGGCGGAAAAGCGCAGGAGCTGACGCAGCCTCAGCATATTAACACTATGCTTTATGAGGCAGAGGTCTTCGCCCGTCTGGTAGAAGACAACGAAGTGAACCACCCGGGACTGGCGATCAGCCGCACCACGGCGAAGCTGCAAACGGAGATCCGCCGACAGACCGGCGTAATCTTCCCCGCAGACGGCGTGAATGTGGAAGCCGTCGCGTAAAGCTGTGTAATGAAATCGTGCAGACCATTGACGAAATCGATGGTCTGACATAATTTGTTACCTGCAAAGGGGAGTAACTTCTTCGCCGGTGGATCGTCATTACGATGCGTGCAAAACCGCATCCGGTCGCCGGGCAACCTTCGTGGTTGTAAGTGAGACCTTGCCGGAAGGCGAGGTCTATGCATAAAAAGCTAACGGCTATCGTCTTCTGACCATAGCCGTTTTTGTTTTTTTATGTGTAAGGAAAATAGTATGCATTCTGTCGGCACTCCAATGCTGTGGGGCGGATTCGCGGTTGTCGTGCTCATCATGCTGGCGATCGACCTCTTTTTGCAGGGTCGTCGCGGCGAACACGGCATGAGCGTTAAGCAAGCCGCCGTCTGGTCGCTGGTATGGGTTACCCTCTCACTTCTTTTCTGCGCCGCCTTCTGGTGGTATCTGGCCTCAACCGAAGGTCGCGCGGTGGCCGATCCTCAGGCACTCGCCTTCCTCACCGGCTATCTGATTGAAAAAGCGCTGGCGGTTGATAACGTCTTCGTCTGGCTGATGCTGTTCAGTTACTTCGCCGTGCCTGCGGCCCTGCAACGCCGCGTGCTGGTATACGGCGTGCTGGGCGCCATCATCCTGCGTACCATCATGATCTTCGCCGGTAGCTGGCTGATTACCCAGTTCGAATGGCTGCTGTACGTGTTTGGTGCGTTCCTGCTGTTCACCGGGGTCAAAATGGCGCTGGCGAAAGAAGACGATACCGGTATCGGTGATAAGCCGCTGGTGAAGTGGATCCGGGGTCATCTGCGCATGACGGACAAGATCGAGAGCGAGCATTTCTTCGTGCGTAAGAACGGCCTGCTGTTCGCCACCCCGCTGCTGCTGGTGCTGATTCTGGTCGAGCTGAGCGACGTGATTTTCGCGGTGGACAGTATCCCGGCTATCTTCGCGGTCACTACCGACCCGTTCATCGTCCTGACCTCGAACCTGTTCGCCATCCTCGGCCTGCGTGCGATGTACTTCCTGCTGGCGGGCGCGGCAGAGCGCTTCTCAATGCTGAAGTACGGTCTGTCGGTGATTCTGGTCTTTATCGGTATCAAGATGCTGATTGTTGATTTCTACCATATCCCGATCGCCATTTCGCTCGGCGTGGTGTTTGGCATTCTGCTGGTGACGCTGATTATCAATACCTGGGTTAACCGCCAGCACGATAAGAAGCAGCAGGCTTAGTGCAACGTTCGGTGCGGGCTGATGCCCTCACCCCACCCCTCTCCCACGGGGAGAGGGGGAAATGCAATGCAGGCCGGGTAAGCGCAGCGCCACCCGGCACTTTCGTTAACCAATAGTTAAAAAACATGACGCAACACGTAAAATCCAGCATTTTACGCTTCCGCCTTTCGCTGCTTTCCCTGATACTCAACCAGGCAAACAAATACTTACATCCGGATACAAATGTGACTTAGAGCACATCCAGGATGGAACGCAATTTCACTCAGGAATAACGTATGAGCACACAATCTAAGGGCCTGCTTGCGCGCCTGGCGCAGGGCAGTCTTGTAAAACAAATTCTGGTCGGGTTGGTACTGGGTATTCTGCTGGCGATGGTGTCAAAACCTGCGGCGGAAGCGACGGGACTGCTCGGCACCCTTTTCGTTGGCGCACTGAAGGCCGTCGCCCCGGTACTGGTGCTGATGCTGGTGATGGCGTCGATTGCCAACCACCAGCACGGACAAAAAACCAACATTCGCCCTATTCTGTTCCTGTATCTGCTGGGAACCTTCTCTGCTGCCTTAACGGCCGTTGTGTTTAGCTTCCTGTTCCCGTCCACGCTGCACCTGACCAGCGCGGCCGGTGATATCACCCCGCCGTCCGGGATTGTGGAAGTCCTTCGCGGCCTGCTGATGAGCATGGTCTCTAACCCCATCACCGCACTGATGAACGGAAACTACATTGGCATCCTGGTCTGGGCGATTGGTCTGGGCTTCGCGCTGCGTCATGGCAACGAGACCACGAAAAACCTGGTTAACGATTTGTCCAATGCAGTGACCTTCATGGTGAAGCTGGTGATTCGCTTTGCACCAGTCGGTATCTTTGGTCTGGTTTCTTCGACGCTGGCCACCACCGGTTTCGACGCACTGTGGGGCTACGCGCAGCTGCTGGTCGTCCTGGTCGGCTGTATGCTGCTGGTGGCGCTGGTGATCAACCCGCTGCTGGTGTTCTGGCAGATCCGCCGCAACCCGTATCCGCTGGTGCTGACCTGCCTGCGCGAGAGCGGCGTGTATGCCTTCTTCACCCGCAGCTCAGCGGCGAACATACCGGTGAACATGGCGCTGGCGGAGAAGCTGAACCTGGACCGCGATACCTATTCGGTGTCGATTCCCCTGGGTGCAACCGTGAACATGGCCGGTGCGGCGATTACCATCACCGTGCTGACGCTGGCGGCGGTGCATACGCTGGGTATTCCGGTAGATCTGCCAACCGCGCTGCTGCTGAGCGTCGTTGCATCACTGTGTGCCTGTGGCGCATCCGGCGTGGCGGGCGGCTCTCTGCTGCTGATCCCGCTGGCCTGTAACATGTTCGGTATTCCGAACGAGATTGCCATGCAGGTTGTCGCGGTCGGTTTCATTATCGGCGTATTGCAGGATTCCTGCGAAACCGCGCTGAACTCCTCTACCGACGTGCTGTTTACCGCCGCAGCCTGTCAGGCGGAAGATGCGCGTTTAGCGAAGAACGCCCTGCGCAGTTAAAAAGAAAAGCCCGGTGGCGGCTACGCCTTACCGGGCCTACAAGGTAAATGCAAAACGGCAACATGTGTTGCCGTTTTTAGTGTTTGCACCCTCTCCCTGTGGGAGAGGGCCGGGGTGAGGGCACCAGCCCGCACCCGACTTATAGCGTCACACCACTCTTAAAGATCGCCAGCTCGCGGAAGTCGTTCTTCTCGTTGCAGGTCTGCCTGCCGCTGGCAAATTCCACAATCGTGTCCACGAATTCGCTCAGCAGCTGCGGCATCGCTTTGCCGTGGATCAGCTGGCCCGCGTCAAAGTCGATCCAGTGCTTTTTCTTCGCCGCCAGTTCGCTGTTAGTGGCGATTTTCACCGTCGGCACAAACCCGCCGTACGGCGTACCGCGACCGGTACTGAACAGCACCATATGACAGCCCGCTCCCGCCAGCGCGCTGGTGGCGACCGCATCGTTGCCCGGTGCGCTGAGCAGGTTCAGGCCGTGCGTTTTCAGACGCTCACCATAGCGCAGCACGTCCACCACCTGGCTGGCGCCCGCTTTTTGGGTGCAGCCCAGGGATTTCTCTTCAAGCGTGGTGATCCCGCCCGCCTTGTTCCCCGGCGAGGGGTTCTCGTATATCGGCTGGTTATGGGCGATGAAGTACTGTTTGAAGTCGTTGACCATGGTGACGGTCTTCTCAAAGGTCTCTTCGTCGCGGCAGTGGCTCATCAGAATGCGCTCTGCGCCGAACATCTCCGGCACTTCGGTCAGCACCGTAGTGCCGCCGTTGGCAATCACGTAATCCGAGAAGCGACCCAGCATTGGGTTAGCGGTTATGCCGGAAAGGCCATCAGATCCGCCGCACTCCAGGCCAAACTTCAGTTCGCTCAGCTTGCCCGGCTCGCGCTTGTCGTGACGCATCACCTCGTACAGCTGATGCAGCTGTTCAACGCCCGCTTCCACTTCGTCGTCCTGGTGCTGACACACCATAAAGTGCACGCGCTCAGGGTCAAATTCGCCCAGCGTGTCGCGGAAGGCGTCGACCTGATTGTTCTCGCAGCCGAGGCCGATCACCAGCACCGCGCCCGCGTTCGGGTGGCGCACCATATTTTGCAGCATGGTGCGGGTATTGATGTGGTCGTCACCCAGCTGGGAGCATCCATAGGTGTGACTGAACAGATGCACACCGTCGGTGCCTTCAGCATCATTAGTCTCTTTCAGGAAACGCGTCTGAATTTGACGCGCGATCCCGTTCACGCAGCCGACAGTCGGGAGGATCCACAGCTCATTGCGGATCCCCACCTCGCCGCTGGCGCGGCGGTAGATCTGTACCTCACGATCGGCCGCCTGTCCTTCTTCTGGCTGGAAGTCAGGTTGATAGCTGTACTCGTCCAGATCGCTGAGATTGGTGCGGGTATTGTGGGAATGAATGTATTCACCCGGCGCAATATCCGCCAGCGCATGACCGATGGGCAAACCGTACTTCACCACGTTCTCCCCTTTCGCGATGGGGATCAGGGCAAACTTATGTCCACGTCCGATGGCCTGGCGTAACGTCACCGACTGGTTGTCGAAGGTCACTTCCATCCCTTCGGCTAAATCTGCCAGCGCGACGGCAACGTTATCCAGCGAATGGATTTTGATGTATTGCATATCAACCTCAAACGGCCTTAGTTCAGTTCAATGGCGAAGTAGTCACGCGCATTGTTAAAGCAGATGTTTCTCACCATTTCGCCCAGCAGCTGGATATCCGCTGGCGCTTCGCCCGCGTGCACCCAGCGGCCAATCATCTGGCACAGAATGCGGCGGAAATATTCATGGCGGGTATAGGAGAGGAAACTGCGGCTGTCGGTCAGCATGCCAACGAAGCGGCTCAACAGGCCGAGCTGCGCCAGCTGTGTCATCTGACGCTCCATGCCGTCTTTTTGATCGTTAAACCACCAGCCGGAACCGAACTGCATCTTGCCCGGCATCCCTTCGCCCTGGAAGTTGCCGATCATGGTGCCCAGTACTTCGTTATCGCGCGGGTTCAGGCAGTAGAGAATGGTTTTTGGCAGCAGGTTTTGCTCGTTCTGTTTGCTCAGCAGTTTTGACAGCTCTTCTGCCAGAGGGCGGTCGTTGATGGAGTCGAAGCCCACGTCCGCGCCCAGCAGTTTAAACTGACGCTGGTTGTTATTACGCAGCGCGCCGATATGGTACTGCTGAACCCAGCCGCGACGGGCATATTCCGCACCTAGGAACACCAGCACCGCGGTTTTAAACTGGGCGACTTCATGCTCGCTCAGGGCTTCGCCGGAGAGACGACGCGCCAGGATGCTGTCCAGCTCGGCTTCGCTGGAATCCGCGAACAGCACCACGTCCAGCGCGTGGTCAGACACTTTACAGCCGTGTGCGGCAAAGTGATCCAGACGTTTGGTCAGCGCGGATTGCAGATCGGCGAAACGACGGATATCGGTATCCGATACTTCCGCCAGCTTCGTCATGTAGTCATTAAAGGTCGGCAGCTCAATGTTGAAGGCTTTATCCGGACGCCAGCTTGGCAGCACTTTGATGTCAAAGGTGCTGTCCTTCGCGACAACCGCGTGGTGCTCCAGGGAGTCGATCGGATCGTCGGTTGTGCCCACCATCTTCACGTTCATCTGCTGCATGATGCCGCGCGCCGAGAAGCTATCCTGCCCCAGCAGTTCGTTGCACTGATCCCAGATTTCATCCGCCGTGGCGGGAGAGAGCAGCTTGCCGGTGATACCAAAAGGACGACGCAGTTCGAGGTGCGTCCAGTGGTATAACGGGTTACCGATGGTGTGGGGAACGGTAGCGGCCCAGGCGTCAAACTTCTCGCGATCGGTCGCGTCGCCGGTACACAGGCGCTCGGCCACGCCGTTGGTGCGCATCGCGCGCCACTTATAGTGGTCACCCTTCAGCCAGATATCATACAGGTTTTTGAAACGGTAATTTTCGGCAACCTGTTGCGGCGGTAAATGGCAGTGGTAGTCGAAAATCGGCTGATCTTTTGCGTAGTCGTGGTACAGGCGGCGAGCAAATTCGGTATCTAACAGGAAATCTTCGGTCATAAACGGTGTCATTATCGTCTTCCTCATTACGGGAGCGTCAGAAAGCTTATGTTCAGATGCTGCAAAGTTATCACACCAATTTCCAGAGTCCGACGTTTTTTTCGTGAGTTAGATCAATAAACGTCGACAAATAAATTACCCTCAAAGGGGTAAACCTTCTTGCAGGCCGCGCCAGATCTGGCTTTACGCACGCCGCATAATATCCCTACAAAGATTCACTCTTTTGTGATGTCACTCACCTTTTAAAGTTGTATGACAAGTTATCTTTTCGCCGTCGCAAACTATAAGCCGACGGAATGCATTACCGGTGTTTGTTACATCGGATTTAACGGTACGGAAGCCGACTTAGCACGATGACTTATGGCAAGGTTCGGGCCGTTCCGGGACAGGTTCCCGGTTACGCCCCTCCCGTTACAGAACAGCTCCCGGCAACGGTTGAGTTGTTGCCGTGTCCCGACACGGAAATAACATAACGATGAGGTTTTACATGCGTAAAATTAAAGGGTTACGTTGGTACATGATCGCACTGGTGACGCTCGGCACCGTGCTGGGCTACCTGACACGTAACACCGTGGCAGCAGCGGCGCCAACGTTGATGGAAGAGTTACATATCTCCACACAACAATACTCTTACATCATTGCGGCGTATTCTGCCGCTTACACCGTAATGCAGCCTGTTGCAGGTTATGTTCTTGATATTCTGGGTACAAAAATTGGTTATGCCTTCTTCGCTGTAGCATGGGCCGTCTTCTGCGGGGCGACGGCGCTGGCTGGCAGCTGGGGCGGGCTGGCGCTGGCGCGTGGTGCGGTAGGTGCTGCCGAAGCGGCGATGATCCCTGCGGGTCTGAAAGCCAGCTCTGAATGGTTCCCGGCAAAAGAACGTTCAATCGCTGTCGGTTACTTCAACGTGGGTTCCTCCATCGGGGCGATGATCGCTCCGCCACTGGTGGTGTGGGCGATTGTGATGCACAGCTGGCAAATGGCGTTCATCATCTCCGGTGTGCTGAGTTTTGCCTGGGCCATGGCGTGGCTGATCTTCTATAAACACCCGCGCGATCAGAAAAAGCTGTCTACCGAAGAACGTGACTACATTATCAATGGTCAGGAATCTCATCATCAGACCGACAACGGCAAGAAAATGTCCGTCTGGCAGATCCTGGGTACCCGTCAGTTCTGGGGTATCGCCCTGCCACGCTTCCTGGCGGAACCGGCCTGGGGTACGTTCAACGCCTGGATCCCGCTGTTCATGTTCAAAGTCTACGGCTTTAACCTGAAAGAGATCGCGATGTTCGCCTGGATGCCAATGCTGTTTGCAGACCTGGGCTGTATCGTCGGCGGCTACCTGCCACCGCTGTTCCAGCGCTGGTTTGGCGTGAACCTGATTGTGTCCCGTAAGATGGTGGTCACCATGGGCGCCCTGCTGATGATTGGCCCTGGCATGATTGGCCTGTTCACCAGTCCTTACGTGGCTATCGCCCTGCTGTGTATCGGGGGCTTTGCTCACCAGTCTCTGTCTGGCGCGCTGATTACGCTCTCGTCCGACGTGTTTGGTCGTAACGAAGTTGCCACCGCCAACGGTCTGACCGGGATGGCCGCCTGGACCGCAAGTACCCTGTTCGCCCTCGTGGTCGGCGCGCTGGCAGACACCATCGGCTTCAGCCCGCTGTTCGCGGTACTGGCCATCTTCGACCTGCTGGGTGCAGTGGTTATCTGGACGGTGCTGAAGAGTAAATCCGCCGAGGAACTGGCGAAAGAGTCCCTTGGGGGACCGGCGACGCAGAGTTAGCTTGTTGTGCCGGGTGGCGGCTCCGCCTTACCCGGCCTACAACACCCGATAAAACCGTAGGCCGGGTAAGCGTAGCGCCACCCGGCAAAAACGTCGCAAAAGCCGCCTCCGGGCGGCTTTTTTAATGGCGAAATCTGGAGAGTGGCAAGCAAAAGTGGTATAACAAATCATTCGCCGTACCCTGCCTGGAGCGCATATGGAAATCACCGAATCACGTCGTTTATATCAACAACTTGCCGCCGAGCTGAAAGATCGCATCGAGCAAGGGGTCTATCTTGTCGGTGATAAACTTCCCGCTGAGCGTTTTATTGCGGATGAAAAAAGCGTCAGCCGTACGGTGGTCCGCGAAGCCATCATCATGCTGGAAGTTGAAGGGTATGTTGAGGTACGCAAAGGTTCCGGTATTCACGTGATTTCCAGCCAGGCGAAACACTCCCCCGCGCCGGACGAAAGTCTGGAATTTGCCAGCTACGGTCCGTTTGAGCTTCTCCAGGCTCGCCAGCTGATTGAAAGCAATATCGCAGAATTCGCAGCGACGCAGGTCACCAAGCAGGACATCATGAAGCTGATGGAAATCCAGGATCATGCGCGTAAAGAAAAATGTTTCCGCGATTCCGAATGGGACCTGCAATTCCACGTTCAGGTCGCCCTTGCGACTCAGAACACAGCGCTGGCGGCAATCGTTGAAAAAATGTGGACTCAGCGCGTTCACAACCCGTACTGGAAGAAACTGCACGATCACATTGATTCCCGCACGGTAGACAACTGGTGTGACGACCACGACCAGATTCTTAAGGCCCTGATTCGTAAAGATCCGCATGCGGCGAAACTGGCAATGTGGCAGCATCTGGAGAACACTAAACAGATGCTTTTTAATGAAACGAGTGATGACTTTGAATTTAACGCTGACCGCTATCTTTTTGCTGATAATCCGGTGGTTCACCTCGATACCGCGACCAATGTCGCAAAATAACCTCCTGAACTGCTGGCAGGCGCACCGCCGCGCCTTCCGGCCAGACAGGGTAAGAAAACCTCTATAGTGTCAGCCTTTGTAAAATCTCTCGCTCCCCTCCGTGGCTTACGCCAAAATCGTGTTTCCCCTCAAATTCTGTGACGCAGAACGTCGGGCTTTGTTACAATTGGATTCACTTCGTTATTTTGTAAGTTAGTGCTTGCTAACCAGCCAATTAACAGGGAACAGTGTTGGCCACACATCATTGTGTCCGCGAGCGACCATAATGAAATCATAACAATGTCGCCGTGCTGTTTTCCCGAATGACAGGCGTGACGTTAACCGATTTCCAGGAACACTGAATGGAACTTTTGACCCAACTACTGAACGCCCTCTGGGCTCAGGATTTCGAAACGCTGGCCAACCCGTCCATGATTGGCATGCTCTACTTTGTGTTATTTATGATCCTGTTCCTTGAGAACGGTTTGCTGCCTGCTGCCTTTTTACCGGGCGACAGCCTGCTGGTGCTGGTTGGGGTGCTCTGTGCAAAAGGAGCGATGGCTTTCCCACAAACGGTTCTGCTGTTGACCATTGCCGCCAGCCTGGGTTGCTGGGTGAGTTATATTCAGGGGCGATGGCTGGGCAACACGCGAATCGTTCAGAACTGGCTTTCGCATCTTCCGGCACATTATCACCAGCGAGCGCACCACCTTTTCCATAAGCACGGGCTCTCCGCCTTGCTGATTGGCCGCTTTATCGCATTCGTACGCACCCTGCTGCCGACCATTGCGGGCTTGTCCGGCCTGAGCAGCGCGCGCTTCCAGTTCTTTAACTGGATGAGCGGCCTGCTGTGGGTTCTGATCCTGACCACGCTCGGCTACGCGCTCGGTAAAACGCCGGTCTTTATGAAATATGAAGACCAGCTGATGTCTTGCCTGATGCTGCTGCCCGTCGTCCTGCTGGTGTTTGGCCTGGTCGGTTCACTGGTCGTACTGTGGAAAAAGAAATACGGAGCCAGGGGTTAACGATGGTTATCTCCCCGCTCGCGCTGCGCCGCTTCTCTTACGCCATCGTCGCGCTAATGATGTTCAGCGCTCTCATCCTGCTATGGTCTGCCCTACAGCACCAGGAGTCGACGCTGACTATCCGTCCTGTGAGTCAAGGAACCAGCGTGCCGGATGGTTTTTCCATCTGGCATCATCTGGATGCTAACGGGATCCGCTTTAAGAGCATCACGCCGCAAGACGATGTGCTGCTGATAAAATTTGACTCCAGTGCGCAAAGCGCCGCGGCGAAAGCGGTGCTGGACCGCACGTTGCCGCAGGGTTACATCATCGCGCAACAGGATGATGACAGCCACGTAACCTCCTGGATGTCACGGTTACGCGACACGTCGCATCGATTTGGCTAACGACTAATATTCCGAATATTTTCACCCACTTTGGTGAAACTCCCGTTTACTTACTATGCTTAAGTACGCGGAGCACCCCTCAGATGTTCTCCGCATAGTTCTGGAACACGGCTTACGCCGTAACACAATGGAAGGTTTCTATAATGAAATACCGCATCACCCTGGCTCTGGCCCTTTTTTCTTTAAGCACAGCTTCCTTCGCTATGTCTCTTTGTCAGGAGAAAGAACAGGATATTCAACGCGAAATCAGTTATGCCGAAAAGCATAACAATCAGCACCGGATCGACGGACTGAAAAAAGCGCTGAGCGAAGTGAAAGACAATTGTACGGACAGCAAGCTGCGTGCCGATCATCAGGAAAAAATCGCTGAACAGAAGGACGAGATAGCCGAGCGCCGTCAAGACCTGCAAGAAGCGAAAGAGAAAGGTGATGCGGAAAAAATTGCCAAGCGCGAGAGGAAGTTGCAAGAGGCGCAGGACGAACTGAAAGCGCTGGAAGCTCGCGATTATTGAGTTAACGGAAATCTCAACAGGAGAGAATCATGTCAAAAGATACAACTTCAGAACATCTGCGCGCTGAGCTGAAATCCCTGGCGGACACCCTGGAAGAGGTGCTGAACTCTTCTGCCGATAAATCGAAAGAAGAAGTCAGCAAACTGCGCAGCAAAGCGGAGCAGGCACTGAAAGAGAGCCGTTACCGTCTGGGTGAAACCGGTGATGCACTGGCGAAACAGACCCGCGAAGCGGCTGCGCGCGCAGACGAATATGTACGTGACAATCCATGGACAGGCGTTGGTATTGGTGCCGCAGTGGGTGTGGTGCTGGGTGTCCTGCTGACGCGTCGTTGATTATGGAAGATCCACGTCACGCACAAGGGCCTGCTAAAAACGTCCTCGGCATCGGCCAGCGTATTCTTACGACGCTGGTCGGGATTGCCGAAACGCGCGTCCGGCTTGCGGTAGTGGAACTGGAAGAGGAGAAAGCCAATCTCTTCCAGATGCTGCTCATGCTTGGGCTTACGATGCTCTTTGCCGCGTTTGGTCTGATGAGCCTGATGGTGTTAATCATCTGGGCTATCGATCCACAGTATCGACTGAACGCGATGATTGCGACTACCGTGGTTCTGCTGGTGGCGGCGCTGATAGGCGGTATCTGGACCCTGCATAAAGCGCGCACGTCGACCTTCCTGCGCCATACGCGCCAGGAGCTGGCCAACGACCGCGCCCTGCTGGAGGATGATAAGTCGTGAGCGACAAAGCCGAACGTCAAAAGCGGAAAGCGTATCTGCTGAGCCAGATCCAGCAGCAGCGGCTGGACCTGTCCGCTAGCCGTCGCGACTGGCTGGAGCTGACCCAGCGTTACGATCGCGGCTGGAATACTCTTCTGAGCCTGCGATCGTGGGCGCTGGTGGGTAGCAGCGTGATGGCGATCTGGACGATTCGTCATCCAAACATGCTGATTCGCTGGGCACGCCGTGGCTTTGGTGTCTGGAGCGCATGGCGTCTGGTGAAAGCAACGATTCGTCAGCAGCAGCTGCGCTAGCCTTCTCGCCGGGTGGCGATGCGCTTACCCGGCCTACGGTAAAAAGTAGGCCGGGTAAGGCGTAGCCGTCACCCGGCAAAATCTCTCTATGCTCCCTTACTCAATATCTTTGAAAAAGATTGACAGTTTTCCTTGCTAACAATTGCCATCCGCCCCGTTTACACTCCTCTCCATCGACAGCAAAGACGCGGTATCTACCCGAATTTGCACGCAAATAACGTTTAGCCGCTGATGTGGTTTCCTGGAGAGTAAAATGAAAAAATTAGATGATGTTGGTGTATTGGTAGCGCGTATTCTGATGCCTGTGCTGTTCATCACCGCAGGCTGGGGCAAAATTACCGGCTATGCGGGCACTCAGCAGTATATGGAAGCGATGGGCGTACCGGGTTTCCTGCTGCCACTGACCATCCTGCTTGAGTTCGGCGGCGGCCTGGCAGTGCTGTTCGGTTTCCTGACCCGCACCACAGCGCTGTTCACCGCAGGCTTTACCCTGCTGACCGCGTTCATCTTCCACAGCAACTTTGCGGAAGGCGTGAACTCCCTGATGTTCATGAAAAACCTGACCATCGCAGGTGGCTTCCTGCTGCTGGCTATCACGGGTCCGGGCGCCTACAGCATCGACCGTCTTCTGAATAAGAAGTGGTAAGCACGCTATACTGATTAAATTCAAAGCGAGGAGACATCTCCTCGCTTTTGCTATCTGACGGAGGAGTAAAAAATGGGACAACTCGTAGACGGCGTCTGGCAGGATGTCTGGTATGACACCAAATCCACCGGTGGACGCTTTAAGCGCTCTGTTTCGGCCTTCCGTAACTGGCTGACCGCCGACGGCGCGCCCGGCCCGAGTGGCGAAGGGGGCTTTGCGGCGGAGAAAGATCGTTATCATCTGTATGTTTCTCTCGCCTGTCCGTGGGCGCACCGCACGCTGATTGTGCGCAAACTTAAAGGTCTCGAATCGCTAATTCCGGTTTCGGTGGTCAACCCGCTGATGCTGGAAAACGGCTGGACGTTCGACAGTGACTTCCCGGCCGCGACGGGTGATGAGCTTTATCATCACGATTTCCTGTATCAGCTCTATCTGCGCGCCGATCCGCACTACACCGGACGCGTAACGGTGCCTGTGCTGTGGGACAAGAAAAACCAGACGATCGTCAGCAATGAATCCGCTGAAATCATTCGCATGTTCATTACCGCGTTTGACGCGCACGGCGCCCGCGCCGGGGATTACTATCCGGTTGAGCTGCGCGAGAAAATTGACGAGCTGAACGGCTGGATCTACGACAACGTCAACAACGGCGTCTATAAAGCCGGTTTTGCCACCAGTCAGGAAGCGTACGACGAAGCGGTCGGCAACGTGTTTGGATCCCTGGAACGTCTGGAGCAGATCCTCGGCCAGCATCGTTATTTAACGGGCGATCGCCTCACTGAAGCAGACATCCGCCTGTGGACGACGCTGATCCGCTTCGATCCGGTGTATGTCACCCACTTCAAGTGCGACAAGCATCGCATCAGCGATTATCTGAACCTGCACGGTTTCCTGCGCGACATCTATCAGATGCCGGGTATTGCGGAGACGGTCAATTTTGAGCATATTCGCACCCATTATTTCCGCAGTCATAAGACCATCAACCCAACGGGCATTATCTCCATTGGCCCGTGGCAGGACCTGGATGAACCGCACGGGCGCGACGTGCGTTTCGGATAATTATTTAGGGAATCAATTGATTCCCTTTTTTAATTCACGGCATACATCTATCCTTACCTCGATCGCTTAGAAAACAAGTGATTGACTGACTAAGAGGCAAGGAAAAATGGACTGGTATTTAAAGGTACTGCGCAACTACGTTGGATTTGGTGGCCGTGCCCGCCGTAAAGAGTACTGGATGTTCGTTCTGGTGAACTTCGTCCTGATTATGGTGCTGGGCATTGTGGACAAGATCCTCGGCTGGGAACGCGAGGGGGGTGAAGGCATTCTCACCACCATTTATGGTGTGTTAGTTCTGCTGCCTTCATGGGCCGTACTGTTTCGTCGTCTCCACGACACCGATCGTTCGGCGTGGTGGCTGCTGTTGCTGTTGATCCCGCTTGTCGGCTGGATCGTGATTTTGATTTTCAACTGTCAGAGCGGAACGCCGGGAGAAAACCGCTTTGGTCCGGATCCGAAGATCTGCGCATAAAAAAAAGCCCGGTGGCGCTTCGCTTACCGGGCCTACAAATTACGATTTTATTTATTATATTGCGTGAAAAGCTTCGGAATTTCGCGTAAACACCATGATTTGGCTTCGCCCATGCTGTCACGACGCCACGCCATAATAATATCCACTTCGCTGGTGTATTCCGGGCTGACAACGCGCAGCCGTCCCTCTGCAATGTCCTTTTCGACGAACGGATACGGCATGGTCGCCACGCCCAGCCCCGCCAGCAGCGCCTGACGCTTATCTTCCAGCGACGTCACCGTCAGACGCGGCTGTTTATCCAGCAACTGCACCGTTAGCACCGGGCGCTCGCGCGCGGTATCCGCCACCGCCACGCCGCGGTATTTCACGCGCGTGACCTCAGAGAGCGGTTCCGGCTCATGATGGATCGGGTGACCCGGCGCAGCGACGTAGACGTTCATCACGCTGTACAGTTTGCGCGAGTTAATTTCTGACGATGAGCGGAAATGCATATCCGGCGCAATGACGATATCCGCCCTGCCCGTCTCAAGACGCTCCCACGCCCCGGCCAGTACCTCGGTGATGATCGACAGCTGGGTATTGGCTTTCGCGGCCAGTCTGTCCACCAGCGGGAACAGCGCCTCGGTGGGCACCAGCGCTTCGGTCACTAACGTCAGATGGGTTTCCCAGCCGCGGGCCAGCGCTTCGGCATCGGTCGTCAGTTTATCCGCCGCTTCCAGCAATACGCGGCCGCGCTCCAGCAGCATCCGCCCAACGTTGGTGAATTTTGTTCGATGACCGGAGCGATCGAAGAGCACAACATCCAGCTCCTCCTCCAGCTTTTGCATGGTATAGCTCAGCGCAGACGGAACGCGCCCCAGTTCATCTGCCGCCGCGGCAAAACTGCCGCGCCTGTCAATCGCGTCCATGACGCGAAGCGCCTCAAGCGTCAATGCTCTCTCTTTAGCCATCTCGTTCTCATTCAGGAAATTTGAACATACCGGGCAGAATATCTGGCTAACAATGCAGCGTCCATACCTTTACCATTGATTTAGTGTAAAGAGAGGTCAAGTTTATGATTACGACAAGAACAGCGAAACAGTGCGGACAAGCCGATTTCGGTTGGTTGCAGGCCCGCTACACCTTTTCCTTTGGACACTACTTTGACCCTAAACTTCTCGGTTACGCTTCACTGCGCGTATTGAACCAGGAAGTGCTCGCCCCGGGCGCGTCCTTCCAGCCGCGCACGTACCCGAAAGTCGATATCCTGAACCTGATCCTGGAAGGCGAGGCAGAATACCGCGATAGCGAGGGCAATCATGTCCAGGCGAAGGCTGGCGAGGCGCTGTTAATTTCCACGCAGCCGGGTATTAGCTATAGCGAGCATAACCTCAGCAAAGACAAAACGCTGACCCGCATGCAGCTGTGGCTGGATGCCTGTCCGGAGCGGGAAAATCCGCTGGTGCAAAAAATCGATCTGAAGGGCGATAAACAGCAGCTGATTGCCTCGCCAGACGGCAGCAAAGGCAGCCTGCAGTTACGCCAGCAGGTGTGGCTGCACCATATCGAACTGAAAAAAGGTGAACAGGCAAGCTTCCAGCTTCATGGCCCGCGCGCCTATCTGCAGTCCATTCACGGA
The DNA here is from genome assembly GCF_014893445.1 of Enterobacter cloacae complex sp. P29RS. Lineage (NCBI taxonomy): Bacteria > Pseudomonadati > Pseudomonadota > Gammaproteobacteria > Enterobacterales > Enterobacteriaceae > Enterobacter > Enterobacter cloacae complex sp. P29RS. Next base: position 18,268 of record NZ_JADBPZ010000032.1, read on the forward strand.
ACGGTGCATGCGGTGACGCACGCGGAAGAGAAAGAGGCGCTCACCTGCGGAGACGGTGCGTTTATTCGTGATGAAGCGAATATCACCCTGGTGGCGGATACGCCGCTGCGCGCGCTGCTGATTGATTTGCCGGTTTAAAGAACAGACTCGCCCCTCACCCTAGCCCTCTCCCCAAAGGGGAGAGGGAACGATCGAGCCCCTCGCCCCTATGGGGAGAGGGGTTGGGGTGAGGGGAAATTTTTACACCTTACTCGCCATAATCTCAATAATCTGCCGGTCCGTTGCCTGCATCGAGCGGCACGCCAGCGCGCACAGGTTCGCGATCGACTGCTCCACGTCGTGCGCCACAATCCCCTCGTTGCCCGTCACGGCAGTATCATCCAGCGCCATCATCACGGCTTTCCAGGCGCTGGTGACGCTGGTCGAGACCTTCATTGCGCAACTGTTAGACGCCCCGTCACAGATCATCCCGCTGACGTCGCCGATCATACTGCCGATCGCCATGGCAATAGTCTGGTAAGAACCGCCCATCAGCCACGCCATCCCTGCGGCGGCCCCCATTCCGGCCGTTGTCGCCGCGCACAACGCGGACAAGCGCGGAAGCTGGTAATGGATATAGATCGCCGACAGGTGCGAGAGCATCAGCGCCCGCGCCAGCCGTTCGTCATCGGCCTGAACGTGCTCAGCCACCACCACCACTGGCATGGTGGCGGTGATGCCCTGATTCCCGGAACCCGAGTTGCTCATCGCCGGCAGCGTCGCGCCCCCCATGCGGGCATCCGAGGCTGCGCTGGTGCGGATAACAATGTCTGAACCCAGATCCTGCGCCATCCATCCGCGTGTGCGCTGTTTATTGAGCGTCGCACCAATATGCAACCCCCAGTTGCCACGTAAACCTTCGCGGGAGAGCGCATCGTTCAGCCGTCCCGCATCGAGGATAAAGCGGATCGCGTCGAACGGCACCTGTTCCACAAACTCAAGGATCTGCGACAGCGTGGTGGTCGAGAGCACCTCCAGCGGATCGTCGCTGTTCTGGTTCTGATTATCGTCAAGCCTGAAGCGCGTTTCGCCCTGACAAACTACCTCCACCACGCGAGTGTGCCCGCCAGCGATGGTCACCATCGCCGAGGATTCACCGACGTAAACGCAGGCACGTGAATAGAGGATCTCATCGCACGGCTCCTGCAATTTTACCTGCACCAGACCCGCGTTCAGCAGTGCTTTGGCGCGCGTTAGCGCCTCGGACGACGCGTCTTTCAACACCTCCAGTCCGGCATGCGCGTTACCGCCAATCGCGCCCAGCGCGGCCGCGATGGGTAAACCGACCATACCGGTACCGGGCACCGTTACACCAAGCCCGTTTTTCATCAGGTTCGGCGATACCCACGCCTCGATACGCGTCACCTCACCGTCAAGCTGTCCGGCAGCCATCGCGCACGCCAGCGCCAGCGAGACGGGTTCGGTACAGCCCAGCGCAGGCTTTACCTCTTCCTGCACCGCGCGAATAAAATGGTTCCATAAAGGATTAATTTGCTCAGACATCGTTACGACCTTATTTAACCTCATGAGAAGGCGAGGAAAGGAGAAACACAAAGCAGCAGCCCGGTAATTACAATAATCACCAGCGATACGCCTTTATATTTATGAAGTGCGGGCACTTTGTAGACCAGCCACGCCGGAATTAAGCAGCCCACCATCCCGAAAATAGGGCTACAGATGGAAGTGAAGCTCAGCACCGGCGCGTTTAACACAATCGCGCTCCAGGCCAGCAGGATGGCGAACAGCATAATCCCGCGCTGGACGGCATTTTCATTGATTTTCTCCGCCGGCATTTTGCGGCGCAGGATGTTCATCACAATGCCCTGCGTCGCCTCACGAAAGCCGAGATAGACGCCAAAGAACGCGGTCATCACAGCGAAAATATTGAGGATTACGCTGACGATTTTGACCCAGCCCGCGCCGTCACCGCTGATAAACTGTGCTGCGATTGCCAGGGCGGAAATATTCTGCTCGTAGGCTTTTACCGCCTCGTCGTGCCCCATCGCCAGGGTGAAGGAGACAGCGTAGAAAAAGACCGTCACAAACAGCACACCAAAGGCGATATTCATTGCCCGCAGCGCTTTATGACGCGCCACCTCAACGGATTTTTCCCTTGAACGATAGGAAATCACCATCGGGCTTAATGTCTGAATAAACAGAATGGAGGTTAAGGTGAAAGGCAGCGTAATAATGGCGTTTTTAATCAGCAGCCCCATTGGCGGCAGCATGCCGACGTTGGCTAAATGCCAGAGGCCAATCATCGAAAGCCCCAGCGCCGCCACCACAAATAATTTGGTCAGCACCATCAGGCTGGAGACTTTAAACAGCAGCTTTTCACCGCGCGACGAAATGGCGACCAGAATGCAGATCAGGAATAAGCCGTAGAACGGATTTTCCGAGAGCAAACTGTCGGTTACGCCGAAGGTGTGTAAATAGGATGCGCTGTCGTTGGTAATGGCCGTCGAATAGACAAACATCCAGATCACCAGCATCACGAAATAAAGTGCACCCAATAAGATGCCCCAGTTTTTGCCTAAATATCCGCTAATAACGCTCGGATAGTCTTTACATTCCGGTGATTCCGCCAGCGTATTAATAAACAGGCGCTGGAACAGGTACATGGCCGGATAACCAATTATCGACGAGAGTAAAAATACCCATAGCCCCATTAATCCAACCTGCACCGGAAGAAAAACAATGCCCGCGCCGATAGCCATCCCAATACTCATGATGACCCAGCCCGTATCGGTGCTGTCGAATTTAATCGCCTCTCGCCATTCGCTTTCGCTCATTCCCGCCCGCCTTGCCGCAGGGGAATCACTCACAATCACACTGCTGTTTGTTGCCATATTCATTGGGCACTCGCTTATTTTGTAGGGTAACGATTTGTTTTTATAAGGTTCCGATCGCCAGCGATTGCGAGTCAGAGGGTGCAGGTGTGAGTTATTGGTATGGGGAGATCATATCCGGAGCGCGGGAGAAAAAAGTCACAACTTTTATAGGGATTTCCTAAGGCAAGAGGAAAATATTACTTCGGGATAGCAGAAAAGAGAGCGAGTTTTCTAAAATTGACGGTGTTCACAAAATTAAAAGCCTCCTCATCTGAGGAGGCTGAAGATGGGGCCTGTGTTAGATCGCCTGCGTAAACGTCCTCGAAATCACGTCCTGCTGCTGCTCGCGCGTCAGAGCGTTAAACCGCACCGCATAGCCTGAAACGCGGATCGTCAGGTTCGGATAGTTCTCCGGATGGGCGATGGCATCCAGCAGCATCTCCCGGTTCATCACGTTGACGTTCAGGTGCTGCCCGCCCTCGATGGTCGCTTCGTGGTGGAAGTACCCGTCCAGCAGCCCGACAAGGTTGGTTTTGCGCACCAGCTCGTCCTTGCCCAGTGCCTGCGGCACGATGGAGAAGGTGTAGGAGATCCCGTCTTTGGCATAGGTGAACGGCAGCTTGGCGACCGAGGTCAACGACGCCACCGCTCCTTTTCTGTCGCGCCCGTGCATCGGGTTGGCGCCAGGCGCAAACGGTGTACCGCCGCGACGTCCGTCCGGCGTGTTGCCGGTCTTCTGCCCGTAAACCACATTGGAGGTGATGGTCAGGATCGACTGCGTCGGCACGGCGTTGCGGTACGTCGGCAGCGCCTGGATTTTCTTCATAAAGCGCTCAACCAGATCGCAGGCGATACTGTCCACGCGATCGTCGTTGTTGCCGTATTGCGGATAGTCGCCTTCGATGACGAAATCGACCGCCAGACCGGTGTGGTCGCGCACCGGTTTTACCGTGGCGTATTTGATGGCTGACAGGGAATCCGCCGCCACCGACAGTCCGGCAATGCCACAGGCCATGGTGCGGTAAACGTCCCGGTCGTGCAGCGCCATCAGCGAGGCTTCGTAGCTGTATTTATCATGCATGTAGTGAATGAGATTCAGCGCACTGATGTACTGCACTGCCAGCCAGTCCATGAAGTGATCGAGGCTCGCCATTACGGTGTCGTAATCCAGTACCTCATCCAGCAGCGGCTCGGTTTTCGGCCCCACCTGGATCTTCAGCTTCTCATCCACCCCGCCGTTAATCGCGTACAGCAGCGTTTTCGCCAGGTTGGCGCGTGCGCCGAAGAACTGCATCTGCTTGCCGATCACCATCGGACTGACGCAGCAGGCAATGGCGTAGTCGTCGCTGTTAAAGTCGGCACGCATCAGATCATCGTTCTCGTATTGCAGCGAGGAGGTGACGATCGAGACCTGCGCGGCGTATTTCTTGAAAGCGATCGGCAGCTGTTCGGACCAGAGGATCGTCAGGTTTGGCTCCGGCGCAGGCCCCATGGTGTGCAGGGTATGCAGATAGCGGAAGCTGTTTTTGGTCACCAGCGTACGGCCATCCAGCCCCATGCCGCCGATCACTTCCGTGGCCCAGATCGGATCGCCGGAGAAGAGCGTGTCGAACTCCGGCGTGCGCAGGAAGCGCACCATGCGGATCTTCATGATGAAGTGGTCGATCAGCTCCTGGGCCTGCACCTCGTTCAGCCTTCCTGCCTGCATGTCGCGTTCAATGTAGATATCGAGGAACGAGGCCGTGCGCCCCAGCGACATCGCCCCGCCGTTTTGGGATTTCACTGCGGCAAGGTAGGCAAAGTAGACCCACTGCACCGCTTCCTGCGCATTCATCGCCGGACGTGAAATATCAAAGCCATAGTTCGCCGCCATCTGCTGGATCTGGAGCAACGCACGTTTGTGCTCCGCCAGCTCCTCGCGCAGGCGGATCGTGTCCTCCAGATCTTCTCCGCGCTCCAGTTTCCCCTGGAGATCGGCGAACTGAAGTTCACGCTCGCGCACCAGATAGCTGATGCCGTACAGCGCCACGCGACGGTAGTCGCCGATGATGCGTCCGCGCCCGTAGCCGTCCGGCAGACCGGTCAGCACCCCCGATTTGCGGCAGCGCATCATCTCCGGGGAGTAAACGTCAAACACGCCCTGGTTGTGGGTTTTGCGCAGGTCTGTGAAGAGATATTCAAACTGCGGATCCATCTCGCGACCGTAGGCTTCGAACGAGCTGCCGATCATGTTGATCCCGCCGTACGGATGCAGGGCGCGCTTGAGCGGCTTGTCGGTTTGCAGGCCGACGATCGTCTCCAGCTCCTGATCAATATAGCCCGGCCCGTGCGCGGTAATAGTAGTGGCGATGTTGGTGTCAAAATCCACCGGAGCGTGAGTAGCATTCTCCTGACGAATGCCGACCATCACCTTCTGCCACAGCGCCGTCGTTGCTGGCGTCGCCTGCGCGAGGAAAGCTTCATCGCCTTCATAAGGGGTGTAGTTATGCTGAATAAAATCGCGCACGTTAACGGCGTTTTTCCATTCTTCACCGCGAAACCCGGCCCATGCGTCGCTGTAAGGCGCGACGCCCGTATCGATTGTTACTTTCATCAGATTCTCGCTTTATCAGGCGTAAGCCGCAGCCGGAGTAACCTTCCCAAGACGGAGGGCGTCCAGTGCGATCATTTTTTCTTCATTGGTAGGGATCACCGCGCAGGCCGCGCGGGACGACTCGGTGGAGATCACGCGCTCGCCCGCGCTGCCCGGCAGGGCATTTTTGGACTCGTCGAGGATGATGCCAAACACCTTCAGGTGCTCCACCACCAGCGCGCGTATGAGCACAGAGTTCTCACCGATCCCGCCGGTAAACACCACGCCATCCAGACGGTGCAGGGACGCGGCATGACCGGCGATATGCCGCGCTATGCGGTGGACAAAGGTCTTTATCGCCAGCCGCGCCCGCTCGTTGCCGTCATGCCAGGCTTTCTCCAGCACGCGCAAATCGGAGGAGATGCCGGAGAGCCCCAGCAACCCGGACTCTTTATTGACCACGCGCTCCAGATCCTCGAACGTCTGGCCGCTCTGCCGGGCAATCCACGCCATCGCGCCAAAATCTACGTCGCCACAGCGTGTGCCCATCACCAGTCCTTCAAGCGGCGTCATCCCCATGGACGTGTCCACGCTTCTGCCGTTACGCACCGCGCAAATGGACGCCCCGTTGCCGAGATGGGCAATCACCAGGCCGCTGTCTTCGGCGGAGAGCCCGAGAAGCGCGTGCGCCTGCGCCGCCACGTAGCGGTGAGAGGTGCCGTGGAAGCCGTAGCGGCGCACGCCCAGCTCTTCAAAATAGCGGTACGGCAAGCCGTACAGATACGCCTGCGGCGCCATGGTCTGGTGGAAGCTGGTATCAAATACCGCCACCTGCTGCACCCCGGGGAAGAGTCGCTCTGCGGCTTCCACGCCGCTCAGGTTAGCGTAGTTATGCAGCGGCGCCAGCGGGGAGACCTGGCGGATCTGCTCCATCACCTCTTCCGTGATCAGGGTCGACTCGCTGAAGAGATCGCCGCCGTGGGCAATGCGATGGCCAATCAAAGCCACGCTGCCCATCAGGTCGCGCTTCTCCAGCTCCAGGGCGATGGCGGCCAGCGCCCCTTCGTAGTCCTGATGAGCCAGTCTGACTGGCTCACCCCCATTCACGGAAATAAAGGCTTTTTCTGTGTTGATGCCGTCCGCAATGCCCGTCAGCAGGGCATCGCAGCCTGCGGCGTCCAGCACCGAAAACTTAACAGAGGACGATCCGCAGTTAATGACCAGTACTACCGGAAACTCAATCATGGTATGGCTCCGCTCTTCCTGAGCTTTGGTTTAAAACAGTTTGTACACGATGTTCAGAATGGTCAGCAGGCCGACCACGGTTACGAAGATGTTCTCGGTCCGGCCTTTGTATTTCGCCAGCGCCGGTGCTTTGCGGATGGCGTACATCGGCAGCAGGCACAGCAGAGAGGCGATAATTGGCGCGCCCATGGCTTCAATAAGGTCCAGAATGTTCGGGTTGGCATAGGCCACAATCCAGGTGGAGCCCATGATGAAGACCATGCTGATGGTGTTCAGCTTGCCCACGGAGACGTTCTTCTTGTCGCCCTTGTAGCCGAACTTAACGATCAGGCCGTTCAGCCCCTCCAGCGTGCCCAGGTAGTGACCGAAGAAGGATTTAAAGATAGCGACCAGCGCGATGATGGACGCGCCGTACTCCAGCACCGTGGCGAACGTGGATTTACTGCCTGACATCGACGCAAAGTGGTTCGCCAGGTAAGAGAGCACCGGAATGTTCTGCGCTTTGGCGTCCGCCATGTTCTGCGGAGAGAGCGTAAACAGGCAGCTAAAGGCGAAGAACATCACCACCGCCACCATCAGCAGGCTGGCGCGACCGATGATTTTGGAACATTTCTGCTCGGTGAATTCTTTACCATACTCCGGCTCGTACTCTTCGCGCTTGGAGACCACAAACGAGGAGACGATAGGCGAGAAGTTGAAGGAGAAGACCATAATGGAAATCCCCAGCCACACCGTGACAAGAATGCCGTCATGACCGGTGAAGGCGATATCGCTCAGGTTAACCTGGTCGATCACCGCTGAGTTCCAGTACGGGATCAGCGAGAGAGAAATCAGCACCAGGCTGGCGATGAACGGGAACACCAGGTAGCTCATCACCTTCACCATCAGGTCTTTACCGAACCAGATCACAAAGGCCATCAGCAGCAGCAGGAACAGCGCTACCACGCCGCGGTTCAGGGCAGGCATCTGGAGCTGGTTTTCCCAGAAGGTCATAAAGGTGTTGGTAATGGTGACGCCGTAAATCCACAGCAGCGGGCAAATAGCAAAGAAGTAGAGGAAGGTGATCACCACCCCGCCGGTCTTACCAAAATGCTCCTCCACCGTTTCGGTGATGTTGCCGGAGACGTTACTGCCGGACAAACACAGACGCGCCAGTGCGCGGTGGCAGTAAAAGGCAATGGGGAACGCCAGAACCAGCATCAGCAAAATAGGGATCAACCCCCCAAAGCCTGCGCGGATGGGGAAGAACAGCACGCCAGCGCCAATGGCGGTACCAAACAGGCCGAGCGTCCAGGTGGTATCCGATTTACGCCAGGAGGACGTTTTTGTCTGGCCAACGATAATGCTTTCTGTGTTGCTCATAGGTCACCTTTATGCGTCAACGAAGCCGGTAATTTGGGAAACACGGGAGAGATCAATATTGCCACCGGAAATAATGCAGACGGTTTTACGGCCCTGAATATAGTGGTCCAGCTTGCCGCTTAATAACGCCGCGCACGCCAGCGCGCCAGCACCTTCCGTAACCACTTTATTTCGCTGAATAAGCGCGATCATGCTGTTGCGAATCTCGTCTTCGCTGACCAGCACAATGTCGTCAACCAGTTCACGAACGATTTCGAAGGTTAAATTACCCGGGCGAGACACGTCGCAGCCGTCCGCTAATGTGCCGGTAATGCGGTGGTTCGTTATTTCACCGGTCTGATACGACGCCGCCATTCCGTGCACGTTTTCAGACTGCACGCCGATAATATTGATAGTTGGGTTGATGGATTTAATTGCTGTCGCAATACCGGCAATTAAACCACCACCGCCGATGGGAACAATCACGTTATCCACGTCGTATAAATCTTCGAGGATTTCCAGGCCGATGGTGCCCTGACCGGCGATCACTTTCGGATCGTCGTAAGGCGGGATAAAAATGCGCCCTTCCATCTCGACGATTTCGCTCACTTTGGCGATAGTGTCGTTAAAGTTCTCGCCGTGCAGCACTACTTCGGCGGAGTAGTCGCGCGTGGCGGCCACCTTGGATTTCGGCGCGCCCATAGGCATTACCACTTTGCCGTCGATGCCGAGCATGGCGCAGGAGAGCGACACCCCCTGCGCGTGGTTCCCTGCGGAACAGGCAACCACGCCCTTGCGTTTTTCCGCATCGGTCAGCGAGCTTAATTTATTAAACGCCCCACGTATTTTAAACGAACCGGTACGCTGCATATTTTCAAATTTCAGGAATATCTCACCCTTACACCGTTCGCTCAGATAATTTGAGCGCGGCATACCGGTTTTATAGATCTTTCCCGCCAGTCTTTTTCTGGCGTCCTGAATATCGTCAATGGTCACCGGGAGATCGTAAGTAATGTGCATAATATCCTCGTTATAATAATTCATTGTTTTCAGGCAAAGTCAGGGTATCAGAGCGTTAAAAAGCGTCGCGCCGGGTCTTTTAAATCATCATTATTTCTATCGTCGTTTTTCGATATTCATCGACGAATATTGTTTTGCCAGTTCAACTAATACTGACGCCGATTTTTTAATACTGTAATTTTTTGACCACACGGCGGCATAACGCGCCACGGGTAATGCATCTTCCACCGGCAGGACAATAAACTGGTCCGAGCCGAATGGCGCAATCATGTCACGGGGGATCACCGTCAGGTAATCGGCATTGAGAACAAGGTTATAGATGGTGACGACGGAATCGGTCTGGACGATGTTTTCAATGCTGATGTGGTTGTCTTGCAGGGTGGTCAGGAGTTCGTTGTAGTAGCCCATATCGGTTTGCGGCATCACCCACTGCTCATGCGTGAGCGATGCCAGTCTGGTCGGGCCGGTGCACGTTCGTGATTTACTCGCCACCAGCACAAACTCAGATTCAAACAGTGGCTCAACGTGAAGATCCTGAAGCTGCATCCCGTCGCTCAGCGTGCCGATGGCGAAATCCAGCCGGCCATCGCGAATGGCGGGCAGGAATGAAGAGAGCTGCGCTTCATACATTGAGACGCGCGCTTTCGGGAACACTTCCTTGAATTTTTTGATCATCCCGGACAGGAAGGTGAAGCCAATCAGCGACGGATAGCCGAAGGAGACGTCCATGACGGTACTGAAACTGAGGCTGTTGATCTCGCTCACCATGTTTTTCATTTCGCGGGTGATCGACTCAGCGTAGGACAGCAGCACCTGACCGGCGGCAGTGAGTTTTACGCCGGTGTTTTTACGCACCATCACTTCCACCCCAAAGTAAGATTCGATGTCGCTGATGATTTTGCTGACGGCAGGTTGCGTTAGCCCCAGTTGTCTTGCAGCAGAACCTATAGAGCCACTTTTGATGACTTCCTGAAATACCACGAGGTGCTGTGTTTTCGGTAGAATAATAGTATTCATAATATTCTGCGCTTATTTCCCTATGACGCAGCGGATTCTACCCAATATTGTTTCAGGGGGTATGTGCTGTTACTCACAATTTGCCAGGATGCCCTTTTTACAACCACATTTAAAATCGATTTATAATCTTATTATTCAAACAGTTAGATAGCTAAAAATACGCAATTACGCTGATATTGATCAACAAAATCCGCGGTAATAAATTTATTTTATGGCAATAACCAGCATGAATTTTTTTGCCTTGACAATATTAATAAAGACTATCTTTCAGGCAATTAAAGGTTAATAAACCATCATTATTCTTTTAAAACATTTTTGTGGTTTATCAACTTTATCAGGAATATTTTCTCAGCTTCCGGTTAAAGAGTGGGATATATCACACATTCACCAGAAGAATGTTTTTAGATTCAATATTAAATTATCAAATGAATAACATTCAGCATCACTGAGTCAACATTCACAACATCTGTTCAACACTAAAATTTTCTAATTTTATAGCGCTAAATTTTGTGATTACGATCATGCGCAGCAGATGAAAGGAACGCATAATCGGTAAAGCAGTGAAATGTGCTTGGCGTCGCAAAATTGAGAATTGATGTCGTTTGGCGCTTCGCTGACCCGGCATGCAACCTTCAGAAAACAAAAACCCCGCCGAAGCGGGGTTTCGTAAGAAGTTGAAGCTGACCGATAAGCCGGGTTCTGTCGTGGACAGTCATTCATCTAGGCCAGCAATCGCTCACTGGCTCAAGCAGCCTACCCGGGTTCAGTACGGGCCGTACCATGTGAACCCCTATTTGGCCTTGCTCCGGGTGGAGTTTACCGTGCCACGGACTGTTACCAGCCGCGCGGTGCGCTCTTACCGCACCCTTTCACCCTTACCTGATCCCGCTTACGCGGGCCATCGGCGGTTTGCTCTCTGTTGCACTGGTCGTGGGTTTCCCCCCCAGGCGTTACCTGGCACCCTGCCCTGTGGAGCCCGGACTTTCCTCCCCTCCGCCCGTCTCCCCCGAAAGGGACGACGACGAAGCGGCGACTGTCTGGTCAGCTTCGGCGCGCAGTATAGAGGGTTTGCGCGCCGCTGTCACCCCTGGCTACGCATGCCTACCTGCAATGTGGCCGCGATATTGCGCGAGGCGCGGTAAATGTTGTCGTACGCTCCCTGGAACGCCTCTTCCAGTGAACCGATGCGGGTCAATACGCTGAACACCGCGTCGATGCCGTACTGATGCACCACACCCACATCCTGCGTCAGACTTCCGGCAATCCCTATCACCGGCTTATGGTATTTTTTGGCGACGCTCGCCACGCCGACGGGCACTTTGCCATTAATGCTCTGGCTGTCGATGCGCCCTTCTCCCGTCAGCACCCACGTGCAGTCGTGAATATGTTCTTCAAGATTGAGCGCCTGAGTGACAATCTCAATGCCGCTTTTCAGCTCAGCGCCCAGGAAGGCCATCAGCGCCGCGCCCATGCCGCCCGCCGCTCCTGCCCCCGGAACCGGGTTGACGTCAATGCGCAGCGATTTTTTGATCACGTTGGCGTAGTGGCTAAGACTGGCGTCGAGTTCGAGGATCATCTCCTCCGTGGCGCCTTTTTGCGGGCCAAAGATACGCGACGCGCCGCTTTCACCGACCAGCGGATTCGTCACGTCACAGGCGACGCGGATTGCGCACCCCTGAAGACGCGGATCAAGATCAGAAATATCAATACGGTTCAGCGCCATCAGGCTGCCGCCGCCGTAGCCGATCTCCGTCCCGTTCGCATCCGTAAACCTCGCGCCCAGCGCCTGCATCATACCCGCGCCCCCATCGTTGGTTGCGCTCCCGCCGATACCGATAATGATGTTGCGCGCGCCTTTATCCAGCGCGCGGAGGATCAGCTCCCCCGTCCCGCGCGACGTCGTGACCAGCGGGTTACGCTGCGCGGGAGGAACAAGTACCAGGCCGCTGGCGGCGGCCATCTCGATAAACGCGGTGGTACCGTCGCCCGAGATCCCCCAGCTGGCCTTCACCTTTTCCCCTAACGGGCCGGTGACGACAGCCTGCTGCCAGGTGCCCTGCGTCGCGGCGATCATCGCTTCAACCGTACCTTCTCCGCCGTCAGCAACGGGAACAGACACGTAATGAGCGTCCGGGAAAATTTCCCGAAATCCTTTTTCTATCGCCTGCGCCACCTCAGTGGCAGACAGGCTTTCTTTATAAGAGTCTGGCGCGATTACGATTTTCATAGTTGTATGCCTGAGCCGTAGGCCCGGTAAGCGTAACGCCACCGGGCGGGACGTCATTAGCGAGCAATTTCAACCTTCGCCAGCTTTTCGTAATAGCACGCTAACGCGCTGTGATCGGCGGTGCCCAGACCGTCCGCACGCAGCGCCTGCATCATCTCCATGACGGCGGCAGTCAGCGGCAACTGCGCGCCCACGCCGTGGGAGGTATCCAGCGCATTCGCCAGATCTTTAATGTGCAGATCGATGCGGAAGCCCGGTTTGAAGTTACGATCCATCACCATCGGTGCCTTGGCATCCAGCACGGTGCTGCCCGCAAGACCACCGCGAATGGCCTGATAGACCAGATCCGGATTAACGCCCGCTTTGGTGGCCAGCGTCAGTGCTTCGGACATGGCCGCGATGTTCAACGCCACAATCACCTGGTTTGCCAGCTTGGTGACGTTGCCTGCGCCAATTTCACCGGTATGCACCACGGAGCCAGCCATGGCTTTCATCAGGTCGTAGTATTTGTCGAACACGGCTTTATCGCCCCCCACCATTACCGACAGAGTACCGTCGATGGCTTTCGGTTCGCCGCCGCTGACCGGCGCATCCAGCATCTCCACGCCTTTCGCTTTCAGCGCCTCGCTGATTTCGCGGCTCGCCAGCGGCGCGATAGAACTCATGTCGATCACCACCAGACCCGGCTTCGCGCCGTCGATAATGCCGTTCTCACCCAGCGCCACCTCTTTCACGTGCGGGGAGTTTGGCAGCATGGTGATAATCACGTCGCACTGCTCGGCGAGCGCTTTTGCAGTTGTCGCCGTTTCTGCGCCAGCCGCAATCACTTCTGCCACCGCGTCTGAATTACGATCTAAAACCACCAGTGAGTAACCTGCTTTGATGAGGTTTTTGCTCATTGGTTTGCCCATGATACCCAGGCCAATAAAACCCACTTTCAGCGTCATAATCTATTTCCTCAATGATGGTTATTTTTTAAAAGCGTCTGCTAATTTCTGCGTGGCGGCGCGGAATACGCCGAGGTCGCTGCCGACGGCGACAAACGTTGCGCCCCACTCCAGGTAGCGGCGGGCATCAGCTTCCACCGGCGCCAGAATGCCGCACGGTTTACCGTGCGCTTTGGCACGGGCAAAAATGTGCTGGATTGCTCGCTGCACGTCCGGGTGGCTGGCGTTGCCCAGATGACCAAAGGCGGCCGCCAGATCGCTCGGGCCGACGAAAATACCGTCGACACCTTCGGTCGCGGCAATGGCGTCGACGTTATCGACCCCCTGCTGGCTCTCGATCTGAACCAGAATGGTGATGTTCTTGTTGGACTGGGCGAAATAGTCCGGCACGGTGCCAAACATGTTGGCGCGGTGCGAGACAGACACGCCGCGGATCCCTTCCGGCGGATAGCGGGTGGCAGCTACGGCCAGCACCGCTTCTTCTTCCGTTTCAACAAACGGGATCAGGAAGTTGTAGAAGCCGATATCCAGCAGACGCTTGATGATCACCGGCTCGTTGGTAGGTACACGCACCACCGGCGCGCTGTGGCTGCCTTTCAGCGCCATCAGCTGCGGAATAAACGTGTTGATATCGTTTGGCGCATGTTCGCCGTCCAGCACCAGCCAGTCGAATCCGGCCAGGCCCAGCACTTCGGTGCTGATGGGGTTGGCCAGCGCAGACCAGCAGCCAATCTGAATCTGATGCGCCGCAAGGGCCGCTTTAAATTTATTCGGGAAGATGTCGTTACTCATTACGTATACCTTTTTTAATTCCGCAGTTTTAGCCAGTAGCTTTTCTTATTTATTCCGACTCAGCGTCAGCGTTATATTTATTTTCCTGACTGAATTTTGGCTTTATAAAATCGTCATTCAGTATAATCGTCACCACCCGGCAGCACATTGTCTCAATGCTCAATTATCCAACGGGGTTAGCACGCTATTTTGAGCATATGCCCAATGCAGTGGGCGCTGATGCACAGAATCAACGATTAGTGTTTCGGGAGCGATCGCGATCACATTCTCACTTTTCCTCTCCTGACATTCTTTATTTCCTCAATAAGAAACGATTAACCATCTGGCTATATTTAGTATCAGATATTTTGCTGGAGATGAGTGAACAATGGCCGATATTGAAATTCGACAGGCGGCGCCGACGGCGTTCTATATAAAAGTGCACGATACCGATAACGTGGCGATTATTGTCAACGACAATGGCTTAAAAGCGGGTACCCGGTTCCCGGACGGGCTGGAGCTGATTGAGCACATTCCGCAGGGGCATAAAGTCGCACTGGTCGATATCCCGGCGCAGGGCGAAATCGTGCGCTACGGCGAAGTCATCGGCTATGCGGTGCGCGCTATCCCGCAGGGTAGCTGGATTGAGGAGTCGCTGGTTGAGCTGCCCACCGCCCCGCCGCTGGAGACGTTGCCGCTGGCTACCCGCGTCCCTGAGCCGTTACCTCCGCTGGAGGGTTATACCTTCGAAGGTTACCGCAACGCGGATGGCAGCGTGGGAACCAAAAACCTGCTTGGCATCACCACCAGCGTGCATTGCGTGGCGGGTGTCGTGGATTACGTGGTGAAAATTATTGAGCGCGATCTGCTGCCGAAATACCCCAACGTTGACGGCGTGGTGGGTCTTAACCACCTGTACGGCTGCGGCGTGGCGATCAACGCGCCCGCAGCGGTCGTGCCGATCCGCACGATCCACAATATCGCCCTTAACCCGAACTTTGGCGGCGAGGTGATGGTGATTGGCCTCGGCTGTGAAAAATTGCAGCCAGAACGCCTGTTGCAGGGTACTGAGGATGTGAAAGCCATTCCGGTTGACGAGGCCAGTATTGTGCGTCTTCAGGATGAACACCATGTCGGCTTCAGATCGATGGTCGACGACATTTTACAGGTGGCAGAGCGCCATCTGGAGAAGCTGAACAAACGTCAGCGTGAAACCTGCCCGGCCTCTGAACTGGTGGTTGGGACACAGTGTGGCGGCAGCGATGCGTTTTCCGGCGTCACCGCTAACCCGGCGGTAGGTTATGCCTCCGATCTGTTCGTGCGCTGCGGCGCCACGGTGATGTTCTCCGAAGTCACCGAAGTGCGTGATGCTATCCACCTGCTCACGCCGCGCGCCGTCAACGAAGAGGTGGGCAAACGCCTGCTGGAGGAGATGGCCTGGTACGATAACTATCTCGACATGGGCAAAACCGACCGCAGCGCCAACCCGTCTCCGGGTAACAAGAAAGGCGGCCTGGCAAACGTGGTGGAAAAGGCCCTCGGGTCGATTGCCAAATCCGGCCAGAGCGCGATTGTGGAAGTGCTCTCACCTGGCCAGCGACCAACCAAACGCGGTCTGATCTACGCGGCAACGCCTGCCAGTGATTTCGTGTGCGGCACCCAGCAGGTAGCATCCGGCATTACGGTACAGGTCTTTACCACCGGACGCGGCACGCCGTACGGCCTGATGGCGGTACCGGTGATCAAAATGGCGACCCGCACCGAGCTGGCAAACCGCTGGTATGACTTAATGGATATCAACGCGGGCACCATCGCCACCGGGGAAGAGAGTATTGAAGAGGTGGGCTGGAAGCTGTTCCACTTCATTCTGGATGTGGCAAGCGGGCGGAAGAAAACCTTCTCCGATCAATGGGGATTGCATAACTCGCTGGCGGTGTTTAACCCGGCACCGGTGACGTGATGGCCCCTCACCCTGCCCTCTCCCCACCGGGGAGAGGGTAAAAAAACCGCACCGAGCAGTCCCCTCTCCCCTATGGGGAGAGGGTTAGGGTGAGGGGAAAAGCCTCTTTAGACCAGCACCACATCGATCCCGCTTTTGCGTAACCCTTCCAGGCTTTCCGCCGGAATACCTTCATCAACGATAATCATGTCGATCCGCTGAGTATCAATGATTTTATGCAGGCTTGAACGGTTAAACTTGCTGGAATCAGTGACAACGATAATACGCTCCGCCACCTCGCACATTTTCCGGTTCAGACGGGCTTCATCCTCGTTGTGCGTACTCACCCCCCGATCGAGATCGATGGCATCGACGCCCAGGAACAGCAGGTCAAAATGGTAATTCTGTAAGGACTGCTCCGCCTGGTCACCATAGAAGGACTGCGACTGACGGCGCAAGTGCCCGCCGGTCATCAGCAGCTCTACGCCCTCCGCTTCCAGCAGCGCGTTTGCCACGTTCATCCCGTTGGTCATGGCAATAACATCGGTATGCTGGCGCAGCATGCGAGCAATTTCAAAGGTCGTGGTGCCGGAGTCCAGAATAATGCGGTGACCCGGCTTCACCAGTTCAGCCGCCGCCTGCGCGATGCTGCGCTTCACAGCCGTATTAAGGGAACTTTTGTCCTCAACGGACGGCTCCACGCCGGGGGCATTGCCTTCGCAAATCAGCGCGCCGCCGTAAGCGCGAACGGCAATCCCCTGCTTTTCCAGAAAGGCCAGATCGTTACGGATCGTCACCGTCGACACGCCGTATAAAAGAGAAAGATCGTTAACCTGCACGCTTCCCTGCGCCCGCAACCGCTGAATGATCTGCTCTCGCCTTTCACTGGTGCCGGTGATGCGCTTCTCTGCGGATGAATCGGTGCTGCTCATACGAGCTCCTTAGTAAATAAACTTTCGTTTCATTTCGTTTTGCTTATTAACGCCTTTCTTTTGAGGGAATGCAAGCCCTGTATGGTGAGCAAACGCAAGCTTAACCGCCGCTGAAACCTTTCATTATGTTTCTTTTGTGAAACAGATCGGAAAACTATTATCTTTCGTTTTATTTTTACCCCACCATAATGCAGTATCAAATGAAACAAAACGAAAGATGAATACCAACACCATCCGAAATGGAGAGGAAAGTGAAACATCTGACAGAAATGGTGGAACAACATAAACGGGGGAATACAAACGGGATTTACGCCGTCTGTTCCGCACATCCATTGGTACTTGAAGCTGCAATTCGTTACGCCCATTCACAACAGACGCCTCTGCTGATTGAAGCCACCTCAAACCAGGTGGATCAATTTGGCGGCTATACCGGTATGACGCCCGCCGATTTTTATGGGTTTGTCTGCAATCTGGCGGGATCCCTCGGTTTCCCCACCTCACAGCTGATCCTTGGCGGCGATCATTTAGGTCCAAACCGCTGGCAAAACCTGCCAGCTTTGCAGGCGATGGCGAACGCCGACGATCTGATCAGAAGCTACGTGGCGGCCGGATTTAAAAAAATTCACCTCGATTGCAGCATGTCCTGCGAAGACGATCCGGTTCCTTTAACCGATGCAATCGTTGCCGGGCGTGCCGCTCGGCTGGCTAAAATTGCCGAAACCACCTGTCTCGAGCAATTTGGCGTAGCGGATCTGGTCTACGTTATCGGCACGGAAGTTCCGGTTCCCGGTGGGGCACACGAAACGCTGACCGAGCTTGAGGTCACCACACCAGAGGCGGCACGTGCCACGCTTGAGGCACACCGCCACGCATTCGAGAAGGAAGGGTTAAGCGACATCTGGCCGCGCATTATTGGCCTGGTGGTTCAGCCTGGCGTTGAGTTCGACCATGCGCACGTTTGTGACTATCAACCGCATAAAGCCGTCGCACTGAGCAAGATGGTTGAAGCCTACGACACGCTCGTATTTGAGGCACATTCTACCGATTACCAGACGCCGCAGGCGCTGCGCCAGTTGGTGAAAGATCACTTCGCCATTCTGAAAGTCGGCCCTGCGCTAACCTTCGCGCTGCGCGAAGCGCTGTTCTCCCTGGCTGCAATTGAAGAAGAGCTTTTGCCGGCAAAAGCCTGCTCAGGACTGCGTCACGTCCTGGAAAACGTGATGCTCGATCGCCCGGAATACTGGCAAAGCCACTATCACGGCGACGGCAATGCCCGTCGCCTGGCCCGCGGTTACAGCTATTCCGACCGCGTGCGCTATTACTGGCCAGACAGCCAGATTGACGAGGCTTTTGAGCGACTGGTACGCAACCTGGCGGATGAACCGATCCCGCTGCCGCTGATCAGCCAGTATCTGCCGTTGCAGTACAGCAAAGTTCGCGAGGGTGCTCTCAGGTCCACACCACGGGAGCTCATTCTCGACCACATTCAGGACATACTCCAGCAGTACCATGCCGCCTGCGAAGGCGTAACGACTCAACACGCATAATTAAAAAGAGGAAAACGCTATGCCAAACATTGTCTTATGCCGCATTGATGAACGCCTGATCCACGGTCAGGTGGGCGTACAGTGGGTGGGGTTTGCGGGGGCGAACCTGGTGCTGGTGGCAAATGACGAGGTTGCAGACGATCCGGTTCAGCAAAACCTGATGGAGATGGTGCTTGCGGAAGGCATCGCCGTGCGTTTCTGGTCCCTGCAAAAAGTGATCGACAACATTCATCGCGCCGCCGATCGGCAGAAAATTCTGCTGGTCTGTAAAACACCGGCTGATTTTTTAACGCTGGTCGAGGGCGGCGTGCCCATCACCCGTATCAACGTCGGAAATATGCATTACGCCAGTGGCAAACAGCAAATTGCCAAAACGGTATCTGTAGACGCGAACGATATCGCCGCGTTTAACGGCCTGAAGGCGGCCGGAGTGGAATGCTTCGTTCAGGGCGTTCCAACAGAGACTGCTTTGGATCTCTTTAAACTGCTCTGAGGGATTCACAATGGAAATCAGTCTGTTGCAGGCTTTCGCGCTGGGGCTTCTCGCCTTTATCGCGGGCCTGGATATGTTTAACGGCTTAACACACATGCACCGTCCGGTGGTGCTCGGGCCACTGGTTGGCCTGATTCTGGGCGATCTGCACACCGGAATTCTGACCGGCGGTACGTTAGAACTGGTCTGGATGGGTCTCGCGCCGCTGGCGGGTGCGCAGCCGCCAAACGTGATTATCGGCACCATCGTTGGCACCACATTTGCTATTACCACAGGCGTGAAACCGGATGTCGCGGTTGGGGTCGCCGTGCCGTTTGCCGTGGCGGTTCAGATGGGGATCACTTTCCTCTTCTCGGTGATGTCCGGCGTGATGTCCCGCTGCGATCGCATGGCGGCTAACGCAGACACCCGTGGTATTGAACGGGTCAACTATCTGGCACTGCTGGCGCTCGGCGTCTTCTACTTCCTGTGCGCGTTTCTGCCCATCTACTTCGGGGCTGAACATGCGAAAACCGCCATTGACGTGCTGCCGGAACGTCTGATCGACGGTCTGGGCGTCGCGGGCGGTATCATGCCAGCTATCGGCTTCGCCGTGCTGCTGAAGATCATGATGAAAAACGTTTACATCCCTTACTTCATTATCGGCTTTGTCGCCGCGGCCTGGCTGAAACTCCCGGTGCTGGCGATTGCCGCGGCTGCGCTGGCGATGGCGCTGATCGACCTGCTGCGCAAATCGCCTGAACCCACGGCGCCTGCGGCCCAGAAAGAGGAATTTGAAGATGGCATCTAATCCAACCACCCTGCCGGGCGTGTCTGAAAGTGAAGAGACGCTGCTGACCGGCGTGAATGAAAACGTCTACGAAGACCAGAGTATTGGCGCTGAGCTAACGAAAAAGGATATTAACCGTGTCGCCTGGCGTTCCATGCTGCTACAGGCCTCGTTTAACTACGAGCGTATGCAGGCCTCCGGCTGGCTGTATGGGCTACTGCCCGCGCTGAAAAAGATCCACACCAATAAGCGGGACCTGGCGCGCGCCATGAAAGGCCATATGGGCTTCTTCAACACCCACCCGTTCCTGGTGACCTTCGTCATCGGCATTATTCTGGCAATGGAGCGTTCCAAGCAGGATGTGAACAGCATCCAGAGCACTAAAATTGCCGTCGGCGCACCGCTCGGTGGCATTGGTGACGCCATGTTCTGGCTGACCCTGCTGCCCATCTGCGGGGGGATTGGCGCCAGCCTGGCGCTACAGGGATCCATTCTTGGCGCCGTGGTCTTTATCGTGCTGTTTAACGTGGTGCATCTCGGCCTGCGTTTTGGTCTGGCGCACTATGCCTACCGGATGGGTGTCGCCGCGATCCCGCTGATCAAGGCCAACACCAAAAAGGTTGGTCATGCTGCGTCCATTGTCGGGATGACGGTGATTGGTGCGCTGGTGGCAACCTATGTGCGCCTGAATACCACACTCGAGATTAAAGCCGGGGATGCGGTCGTCAAACTGCAAACCGACGTGATCGACAAACTGATGCCCGCCTTTCTGCCGCTGGTCTACACCCTGACCATGTTCTGGCTGGTACGCCGTGGCTGGAGCCCGCTGCGCCTGATTGGTATCACCGTGGTGCTGGGCGTTGTCGGTAAATTCTGTCACTTCCTGTAAAAGCAAAGAGGTTGCGATGTTAGGCATTATTTTGACGGGTCATGGCGGTTTTGCCAGCGGGCTGGAACAGGCGATGAAGCAAATCCTCGGCGAACAGCCGCAGTTTATCGCCATCGATTTTCCGGAAAGCTCCACCACTGCGCGGCTGACCGCGCAGCTTGAGCAGGCAGTGAATGATTTGGATGCAGAGCACGATATCGTGTTTCTCACCGATCTTCTCGGCGGTACGCCGTTTCGTGTGGCCTCTACCCTCGCGATGCAACACCCCGGCAGCGAAGTGATCACCGGCACCAATCTCCAGCTTTTGCTGGAGATGGTTCTGGAGCGCGACGGGTTAAGCAGTGAAGCATTTCGTTTGCAGGCGCTGGAGTGCGGCCATCGCGGCCTGACCAGCCTGGTGGATGAGCTTGCACGCTGTCGCGAGGAAGCGCCCGCCGAGGAAGGGATATGAGCCAGCTGCTGCGCGCGCGTCGTCTGCTTACCGGGCAGGGCTGGCTGGATGACCATCAGTTGCGCATGGATAGAGGCGTCATCACCGCCATCGAGCCGATTCCGGCAGGGGTTAACACCCGCGAGGCAGACCTGCTTTGCCCGGCATACATTGATATCCACGTCCACGGCGGCGCGGGTGTGGATGTGATGGATGATGCCCCCGACGTGCTGGACCGGTTAGCCATGCATAAAGCGCGTGAAGGCGTGGGGGCGTTTCTGCCTACCACCGTCACCGCTCCGCTGGAGGCGATCCATAGCGCGTTACGGCGCATTGCCCGACGCTGTCATGTCGGTGGCCCCGGTGCGCAGGTCCTGGGCAGCTATCTGGAAGGCCCGTACTTTACGCCGCAGAACAAAGGGGCACATCCGCAAGGACTGTTTCGCGAACTGGATCTCGCGGAACTTGATGATCTGATTGCGGTTTCGCAGAACACGCTGCGGGTAGTGGCGCTTGCTCCGGAAAAAGCGGAAGCCCTGAAGGCGATCCATCACCTCAAGCAAAAAGCGATACGCGTCATGCTGGGCCACAGCGCCGCTACATACGCGCAAACCCTGGCCGCATTTGATGCAGGCGCAGCCGGGCTGGTGCACTGCTACAACGGCATGACGGGGTTACACCACCGGGAGCCCGGCATGGTTGGCGCTGGCCTTACGGACCCACGCGCGTGGCTGGAGCTTATTGCCGACGGGCATCACGTTCATCCTGGAGCCATGCGGCTGTGTTGTTGCTGCGCGAAGGATCGTACGGTGCTGATTACCGATGCCATGCAGGCGGCGGGTATGCCTGATGGGGGCTATACGTTGTGTGGTGAAAGTGTCGAGATGCAGGGCGGCGTTGTCCGCACGGCCTCAGGCGGGCTGGCGGGCAGCACGCTCGCGCTGGATGCCGCCGTGCGAAATATGGTGGAGCATACGGGGGTCGCCCCAGAGCAAGCTATCCATATGGCTTCACTGCATCCCGCCCGTCTGCTCGGTATGGATCACTTGCTGGGATCGTTAGCGCCTGGCAAACGCGCCAATATTATTGCGCTGGATGCGGGTTTACACCTCCGGCAGATTTGGATCCAGGGTCAGGCTCTTTCCCTGTAGCCCTTTCACAGTGTGCCCTGTTGGCCTTACGGAAGACGATCGTAAGGCCTTTCTTTTCCTTTCCTTGACTTTCTCCTTTCCTTTCGCGATCACACTTTTCGTTTTATTTCTTTTACGCCATTGAACTTTCGATTTCTTTTCTATAGATTTTATTTAACTGCTAAAGTTAACAAGTGAAACGAAACGAAAGATAGCGACACGTTTGCCAGCGTCTGATGTGGAATTCACACGACTAAGGACTGAGTTATGCCACAAACCACTACCGCCACCACCGGCACCTGGACCGAAAAAGAGATCCGCCAGCAGCCAGCGAGCTGGCTTCGCTCGCTCAACAATATTGATAACCTGCGCACCTCGATCGACAGTTTTCTGACGCCACTGTTGCGCAAGCCCGATCTGCGGATCGTTCTGACCGGCGCGGGTACGTCCGCTTTTATCGGCGACATCATTGCGCCATGGCTTGCCAGCCACACGGGGAAAAACATCACCGCGATACCTACGACCGATCTGGTCACCAACCCGATGGATTATTTCAGCCCTGCGCACCCGCTGCTTCTGGTCTCTTTCGCCCGTTCTGGCAATAGCCCGGAGAGCGTCGCCGCCGTTGAGCTGGCGAATCAGTTCGTACCGGAGTGCTACCACCTGTCGATCACCTGTAATGAAGCGGGCAGCCTGTACCAGAATGCCGTCGACAGCGATAACGCCTGCGCTCTGCTCATGCCAGCCGAAACGCACGATCGCGGGTTCGCGATGACAAGCAGCATCACCACCATGATGGCGAGCTGCCTGGCGGTATTCGCACCGGAAACGATCAACAGCAAAACGTTCCGGAACGTGTCCGATCGCTGTCAGGCGATCCTCACTTCGCTTGGCGATTTCAGCCCCGGCGTCTTTGGTAACGAACCGTGGAAACGCATTGTTTATCTGGGCAGCGGTGGATTACAGGGCGCCGCACGGGAGTCTGCGCTGAAAGTGCTGGAGCTGACCGCCGGCAAACTGGCGGCATTCTACGATTCGCCAACGGGTTTCCGTCACGGGCCTAAGTCACTGGTGGACAACGAAACGCTGGTCGTCGTGTTTGTCTCCAGCCATCCGTACACGCGTCAGTACGATCTGGATCTGCTCGCCGAGCTGCGTCGCGATCGTCAGGCTATGCGCGTGGTAGCCATTGCAGCCGAAACGGATCCGGTCATTGAAGCTGGCCCGCATATCCTGCTGCCGCCTTCTCGTTCATTTAACGATATGGAGCAGGCGTTCTGCTTCCTGATGTACGCCCAGGTCTTCGCACTGACCCAGTCTCTGCACGTTGGCAATACGCCAGATACGCCATCCGCCAGCGGTACGGTTAACCGTGTGGTCCAGGGCGTCGTTATTCATCCGTGGCAGGCTTAAGAGGACAGGCTCATGAGTATTATTTCCACCAAATATCTTTTGCAGGACGCACAGGCAAAGGGCTATGCCGTTCCGGCCTTTAACATTCATAACGCCGAGACGATCCAGGCGATCCTCGAAGTCTGTAGCGAAATGCGATCCCCGGTGATCCTCGCGGGTACGCCGGGGACGTTTAAACATATTGCGCTGGAAGAGATCTACGCCTTGTGCAGCGCATATTCCCTTACTTATGACATGCCGCTGGCGCTACACCTCGATCACCACGAATCGCTGGATGACATTCGCCGCAAAGTCCATGCCGGCGTACGTAGCGCAATGATCGACGGTAGCCATTACCCCTTCGAACAAAACGTCAAGCTGGTGAAATCGGTCGTCGATTTCTGTCACCTCAACGACTGTAGCGTCGAGGCCGAACTGGGCCGACTGGGTGGAGTGGAAGATGACATGAGCGTCGACGCCGAAAGCGCGTTCCTGACCGACCCGCAGGAAGCAAAACGCTTTGTCGAACTGACAGGCGTGGACAGCCTCGCCGTTGCCATCGGAACCGCGCACGGCCTCTATACCAAACGCCCAAAAATCGACTTCCAGCGGCTGGCCGAGATCCGCGAGGTAGTGACAGTGCCGCTGGTACTGCACGGTGCGAGCGATGTTCCGGATGAGGATGTGCGCCGCACCATTGAGCTGGGCGTCTGCAAAGTTAACGTCGCAACAGAGCTGAAAATCGCCTTCTCTGACGCAGTCAAAGCCTGGTTTGCCGAGAACCCACAGGGCAACGATCCGCGCTTCTACATGCGCGTCGGCATGGATGCCATGAAAGAGGTGGTCAGAAGCAAAATCACCGTTTGCGGCTCGGCGAACCGGCTGCTGCTTCCGGCTGAAGCCTGAACCCATCGCGCATAACGTTAGTACCTAAAAAATAACTATAAGCCTCGCAAATATGAAGGCGCGTCCTTAAGCCGGACAGCGCCTTCCATTATCCTAAAAATCCGAGGAGTCCCTACATGACACAGGAAAAGTCGTTTAAATCGAAAGCGTGGGAGTTTTTCCAGAGCCTGGGAAAGACGTTTATGTTCCCGGTTTCGCTATTGGCCTTTATGGGGTTGTTGTTAGGTATCGGTAGTTCTGTCACCAGCCCTTCCACCATCAAAAGTTTTCCCTTTCTGGGCGGCGAGTTAACGCAGCTCACCTTTGGTTTTATCGCCATGGTCGGTGGCTTTGCTTTTACCTATCTGCCGCTGATGTTTGCCATGGCGATCCCAATGGGCCTTGCCAGGCGTAATAAAGCGGTGGGCGCTTTTGCCGGATTCGTTGGTTACATGCTGATGAACATGAGCATCAACTACTACCTGACCGCCACCCACCAGCTTGCGGATGCCGCCACCATGAGACAGGTGGGACAATCCATCGTGCTTGGCATTCAAACGCTGGAGATGGGCGTGCTCGGCGGCATTGTGGTAGGGGTGATCACCTACTTCCTGCACGAACGCTTCCAGGACACGGTGCTGCACGACGCATTTGCCTTCTTTAGCGGCATTCGTTTTGTACCGATTGTTACCGCCCTCACCCTGTCGCTGGTCGGCCTGGTCATCCCCCTGCTGTGGGAATATGTGGCAATGGGCATTACCGGGATTGGTCATATCATCCAGAGCACCAGCGTCTTTGGGCCGTTCCTGTATGGCGTGGGCGTGCTGCTACTCAAACCTTTTGGCCTGCATCACATTCTGCTGGCGATGGTGCGCTTCACCCCGGCGGGCGGCATTGAGATGGTTAACGGCCAGGAAGTGGCCGGTGCGCTGAACATTTTCTACGCCGAGCTGAAAGCGGGTCTGCCGTTTAGCCCGCACGTTACGGCATTTTTATCGCAAGGGTTTATGCCGACCTTTATCTTCGGCCTGCCTGCCGTGGCTTACGCTATCTACCGCACCGCGCGCCCGGAAAACCGTCCGGTGATTAAAGGGCTGCTGCTTTCAGGCGTGCTGGTTTCAGTTGTCACGGGTATTTCAGAGCCGATTGAGTTCCTGTTCCTGTTTATTGCCCCTGTGCTTTACGCGTTTCATATCGTTATGTCTGGCCTGGCGCTGATGGTGATGGCGCTGCTCGGCGTCACCATCGGCAACACTGACGGCGGTATTCTGGATCTGCTGAT
This sequence comes from Enterobacter cloacae complex sp. P29RS, assembly GCF_014893445.1. NCBI lineage: Bacteria > Pseudomonadati > Pseudomonadota > Gammaproteobacteria > Enterobacterales > Enterobacteriaceae > Enterobacter > Enterobacter cloacae complex sp. P29RS. Next base: position 43,966 of record NZ_JADBPZ010000032.1, read on the forward strand.
CTTCGGCGTCATGCAGGGGATGTCGACCAAATGGTATCTGCTGTTCCCGGTGGGTATTGCCTGGTTTGCTATCTACTTCTTCGTCTTCCGCTGGTACATCCTCAAGCACGATATAAAAACGCCAGGCCGTGAGGTTGACGCGCAGGGTGCGCTCCAGGCGGTGGAAGCCAATACCCGGGCACGTGGAAAATCAAAATACGATCATGGGCTTATTCTTCGCGCGCTTGGCGGTAAAGAGAATATTGAGTCGCTCGACAACTGCATTACCCGCTTACGTCTGGTGGTGAAAGATATGGGGCTTATCGACCAGCAGGCGCTGAAGGCCGCTGGCGCCTTGTCAGTCGTGGTGCTTGATGCCCACAGCGTTCAGGTGATCATCGGCCCGCAGGTGCAGAGCGTCAAATCCGGTATTGAAGCCTTAATTTAACAGGGGGTCGTTGTGTTTGATTTCGACAGAATCATTGAGCGTAAAAGCGATAAATGCCGTAAATGGGATCATGCGTTTGTGTGTTCGCGTTTCGGTGATGTCCCGGAGGGATTTATCCCGCTGTGGATAGCAGACATGGATTTCACCTCGCCACCCGCCGTGATTGAAGGCTTTCAGCGCATCGTGGAGCATGGCACCTTCGGTTACACCTGGTGCTTCGACGAATTCTACGATGCGGTCATCGCCTTCCAGCGCACCCGTCATCAGGTTGAGGTGCATAAGTCATGGATCACCCTGACCTACGGCACCGTTTCTACGCTGCACTATACGGTTCAGGCGTTCTGCAATCCCGGCGACTGCGTGATGATGAACACCCCGGTGTATGACCCGTTTGCGATGGCGACACAGCGACAGGGCGTGCGGGTGCTTGCAAATCCGCTGAGCGTGAAGGAAAACCGCTATCAGCTGGATTTTAATCTGATTGAAGTTCAGCTCAAAACTCACCGTCCAAAACTGTGGTTCTTCTGCTCGCCGCATAACCCCTCGGGCCGCATCTGGCGCGCGGATGAGATACGCCAGGTGTCCGATCTCTGTAAGCGCTACGGCACGATTCTGGTGGTTGATGAGGTTCACGCCGAGCACATTCTGGACGGTACATTCGTCAGCTGTCTGACTTCGGGCTGTGCCGCCCAGGACAATCTGATTGTGCTGACCTCCCCCAATAAAGCCTTCAACCTTGGCGGGCTAAAAACATCCTACTCAATGATTCCAGACGATTCGCTGCGCCAGCGTTTCCGCCAGCAGCTGGAGAAGAACTCCATTACCTCGCCCAATATCTTCGGCGTGTGGGGAATTATTCTGGCTTATCAGCAAGGTCTGCCATGGCTCGACGCGCTGAATGGTTATCTGCGCGGCAATGCCCGCTACCTTGCAGATGCCATCCAGACCCACTTCCCTGCATGGAAGATGATGAACCCGGAGTCGTCGTATCTCGCCTGGATAGACGTCAGTGCGGACGATCGCAGTGCGACGGCGCTAACCCAACATTTCGCAAAACACGCTGGCGTGGTCATCGAAGATGGCAGCCACTACGTACAAAACGGCGAAAACTACCTGCGTATTAACTTCGGCACCCAGCGCTACTGGCTGGAACAGTCCATCAACCGAATGCTGAAGCATTACTGATAAGGATCTTACCCCGATGAAAAAAATGCTCACTCTCTCGCTGCTGGCTCTCTGTGTTTCTCATGGCGCGGCGGCAGCAAACTACGCGCTCAGTAACAACAATATTGCCCTTTCGTTTGATGATGCAAATGCAACGGTAGTAGTAACGGACAGCAAGGCTAACCATCCGCTCACGCCACAGGAGTTGTTCTTTCTGACACTGCCGGATGAAACAAAAATCCACACCGCTGATTTCAAAATCAAGCACGTCGAAAAGCAGGACAACGCGATAGTCATCGACTTTACGCATCCGGATTTTAACGTAACGGTGAAACTGAACCTGGTGAAGGGAAAATACGCCAGCATCGGCTACACCATCGCCGCCGTCGGGCAGCCGCGGGACGTAGCGAAAATGACCTTCTTCCCGACGAAGAAGCAGTCTCAGGCACCTTACGTTGACGGGGCGATTAACAGCTCGCCAATCGTGGCCGACTCGTTCTTCATCCTGCCAGACAAACCGATTGTGAATACTTACGCTTATGAAGCCACCACGAACCTCAACGTGGAGCTGAAAACGCCAATTCTGCCTGAGACACCGGTCAGTTTTACCACCTGGTTCGGCACTTTCCCGGAAACTAATCAGCTGCGGCGCAGCGTAAACCAGTTTATCGATGCCGTGCGCCCGCGGCCTTATAAGCCTTATCTGCACTACAACAGCTGGATGGACATTGGCTTCTTTACTCCTTACTCCGAGCAGGATGTCATTGGGCGGATGGACGAATGGAATAAAGAATTTATTGCCGAACGCGGGGTGGCGCTGGACGCGTTCCTGCTGGACGATGGCTGGGACGATCGCACCGGACGCTGGCTGTTTGGCCCGGCATTCAGCAACGGTTTTGGCAAAGTCAGGGAAAAAGCCGATAGCCTGCATAGCTCGGTTGGGCTGTGGCTTTCACCGTGGGGCGGTTACAACAAGCCGCGCGATATTCGCGTCTCGCATGCAAAAGAGTATGGTTTCGAAACCGTAGACGGCAAGCTGGCGCTGTCGGGGCCGAACTACTTTAAAAACTTTAACGATCAGATCATTAAGCTGATCAAAAACGAGCACATTACCTCGTTCAAGCTCGACGGAATGGGTAACGCCAATTCGCATATCAAGGGCAGCCCATTTGCATCGGATTTTGACGCGTCCATTGCCCTGCTGCACAACATGCGCAGCGCAAACCCGAACCTGTTTATCAACCTGACCACCGGCACCGACGCGAGCCCGTCCTGGCTGTTCTATGCTGATTCAATCTGGCGTCAGGGCGATGATATCAACCTGTACGGTCCCGGCACGCCAGTGCAGCAGTGGATGACCTACCGGGATGCCGAAACTTATCGCTCCATCGTACGCAAAGGCCCGCTGTTCCCGCTGAACTCCCTGATGTACCACGGGATCGTCAGCGCAGAGAACGCTTACTATGGACTGGAGAAAGTACAAACGGACGGTGATTTTGCCGATCAGGTCTGGAGCTACTTCGCGACCGGAACTCAGCTTCAGGAGCTGTACATCACGCCGTCCATGCTTAACAAGGCGAAGTGGGATACCCTGGCACAGGCGGCGAAGTGGTCGCGTGAGAATGCCAGCGTGCTGGTGGATACGCACTGGATTGGCGGTGACCCAACTTCGCTTGAGGTTTACGGCTGGGCCTCATGGAGTAAAGACAAAGCGATTTTTGGTTTACGCAACCCGTCGGATAAGCCGCAACGTTACTACCTGGATTTAACCAAAGATTTTGAGATCCCGGCAGGAGAGCGCTCGCAGTTTACCCTGAAAGCCGTGTACGGCAGTAATTCGACCGTACCAGAGGAATATAAAAACGCTGTGGTGATTACGCTGCAACCGCTGGAAACGCTGGTGTTTGAGGCGATGCCGGGAAAATAGTGAGGCTTTGACACGGTGTAGGCCGGGTAAGGCGAAGCCGCCACCCGGCAAAACAGGCGGCAGGGGCTTACTCCCCCTGCTGCTCCAGCGCATATTTATACAGCGCATTTTTCTTCACGCCGTGGATCTCCGCCGCCAGCGCCGCCGCTTTTTTCAGGGGCAGTTCAGCCTGTAGCAGGGCCAGCGTACGCAGCGCATCGGCAGGCAGGGCGTCTTCCTGCGCTTTATGCCCTTCGACAATCAGCACCATTTCGCCCTTGCGGCGGTTCTCATCCTCTTTCACCCACGCCAGCAGTTCGCCAACCGGCGCACCGTGGATCGTTTCCCAGGTTTTGGTCAGCTCGCGCGCCAGCACCACGTAGCGGGATTCGCCCCAGACGGTAACCATATCGTCCAGGCTTTCCAGCAGGCGGTGGGTTGATTCGTAAAAAATCAGGGTACGCGGCTCTGCTTCCAGATCCTTTAACACGTCGCGACGGCCTTTGGATTTAGCAGGCAGGAAACCTTCGTAGCAGAAACGATCGGACGGCAGGCCCGCCGCACTTAATGCGGCAATAGCAGCACACGGCCCCGGCAGCGGCACAACGCGGATCCCTGCTTCACGGCAGGTGCGCACCAGATGGTAACCCGGATCGTTGATAAGCGGCGTACCCGCATCGGAGACCAGCGCGATGTTCTGCCCTTCTTTCAGCTTCGCCACCAGCGTTTCGGCTTTTTGTTGCTCATTGTGATCGTGCAGGGCAAACAGACGGGCGTTAATGGCAAAGTGCTGCAGCAGTAAACCGGTATGACGGGTGTCTTCAGCAGCAATTAAATCAACAGCTTGCAATACAGTGAGTGCACGTTGGGTAATATCAGACAAATTCCCGATAGGAGTAGGTACAATATAAAGCTGGCCTTGAGAATTATCTGCCGTTTCGTGTTGTTTCATTGTTTCGTCCGTATTGCCGATTTAATATTGAGCATTGCGTAAAAAAATCACTGGATACAGTATGGTACCGTTAACGTTTCTTCGTAAAAAAGCTGCGCACAGCGTGCCCCTCCTGCTGGCAGCTCTGATCTTTACAGGCTGCGGCACTCAGGCACCCGACCAGAGCACTGCTCATATGCAGGGATCCGCTCAGGCTGATTCTGGCTTTTATCTGCAACAAATGTCGCAGAGTTCAAATGATACCAGGATCAACTGGCAATTACTCGCCATTCGTGCACTGCTGAAGGAAGGAAAAACCCAGCAGGCCGCCGAGCTGTTCAGCCAGCTGCCGCAGGATCTTAACGACGATCAGCGCCATGAGCAGACGCTGCTGTCGGCAGAACTGAAGGTCGCGCAGAAAGATTTCGACGGCGCGAAGAAGATCCTCGGCACTCTCGAACTGAGCGCGCTGGATAAGAATCAGCAGGCCCGTTTCTGGCAGGCCGGTATCACCGCTGAGCAGGGTCGCCCCTCCCTGACGCTTCTCCGCGCGCTGATTGCCCAGGAGCCTCTGCTTGCGGGTGCGGACAAGCAGAAAAATATTGACGCAACCTGGCAGGCACTCGCCTCCATGACCCAGGATCAGGCCAGAGCGCTGGTGATCAACGCCGATGAAAATGTCCTGCAAGGCTGGCTGGATCTGCAACAGATGTGGTTCAACAACCGCAGCGATCCGAACATGCTGAAAGCCGGCATTACCGACTGGCAAAAGCGCTACCCGCAAAACCCGGGAGCAAAAATGCTGCCAACGCAGCTGGTGAACGTGCAAAACTTTAAGCCCGCCTCCACCAGCAAAATCGCCCTGCTGCTGCCGTTAAACGGCCAGGCAGCGGTGTTTGGCCGCGCCATTCAGCAAGGTTTTGAAGCCGCGAAAAACGGCACTACCGCCGTCACCGGCAGCGCCGTTCCGGCGCAGGCAGCACAGGCGGCGAATGTGAACGACGTCGTCAGTCCGTCAGCCGCCGAAACCAGCGACCTGACCACCGCGCAACCCCCTGCCCAGGGCACCATGCAGAATCCGGTTACCGCCCCAACGACGCAACCCGCTACCTCAGCGCCTGCGGCAACACAGGCCCCGGCTGAAACTCCGGCGCCCGCGACGGCAGAACAACCTCAGCCGCAAACCGCGCAGCCGGAACAGCAGCCAGCAGCCCAGCCGCAGGCTGTGGCCACCACCAGCGCTAACCCTGGTGCAGAGTTGAAAATCTACGACACCAGCGCCCAGCCGCTTGACCAGGTGCTGGCGCAGGTTCAGCAGGACGGGGCCAGCATCGTTGTCGGCCCGCTGTTGAAAAACAACGTGGAAGCGCTGATGAAGAGCAACACCACGCTGAACGTGCTTGCGCTGAACCAGCCAGAGCAGGTTCAGAACCGCGCCAATATCTGTTACTTCGCCCTCTCTCCGGAGGATGAAGCCCGCGATGCGGCCCGTCATATCCACGAGCAGGGCAAACAGGCGCCGCTGCTGCTGATCCCACGCAGCACGCTGGGCGACCGCGTTGCCAACGCCTTTGCGCAAGAGTGGCAGACCCTTGGCGGTGGCGTGGTGTTGCAGCAGAAATTTGGCTCAGCTTCCGAACTGAGAGCGGGCGTGAACGGCGGGGCAGGTATTGCCCTCAACGGTAGCCCGGTATCCGCCAGCCTGCCGCAGCAGCAGAGCGTCACCATCGGCGGTCTGACGATCCCAGCCCCCCCTACCGACGCGCAAATCAGCGGCGGCGGTAAAGTGGATTCGGCGTACATCGTCGCTACGCCGGAAGAGATCGCCTTTATCAAACCAATGATCGCCATGCGTAACGGCAGCCAGAGCGGCGCAACGCTCTACGCCAGCTCACGCAGCGCACAGGGTACCGCAGGCCCGGATTTCCGTCTGGAAATGGAAGGACTGCAATACAGCGAGATCCCTTTGCTGGCAGGCAGCAACCCGCAGTTGATGCAGCAGGCGCTGGGCGCGGTGCGCAATGATTATTCCCTGGCGCGTCTGTACGCGATGGGCGTCGATGCCTGGGCGCTGGCAAACCACTTTACCCAGATGCGCCAGGTACCGGGCTTTGAGCTTAACGGGAATACCGGCGATCTGACCGCCGATCAGGATTGTGTGATTAACAGGAAGTTATCATGGCTCAAATACCAGCAGGGGCAGATCGTCCCGGCCAGTTAAGCCGCAAAGAGACCGGCGACGCGTGGGAGCTAAAAGCGCGCCGCTGGCTTGAAGGCAAAGGACTGCGCTTTGTCGCCGCCAACGTTCGCGGGCGCGGCGGCGAGATTGACCTGATTATGAAAGACGGTCAAACCATCGTGTTTGTTGAAGTACGCTACCGACAGTCGTCCCGTTTTGGCGGTGCTGCCGCCAGCGTGACGCTCGCCAAACAACAAAAATTATTACAGACTGCCCACTTGTGGCTTGCCCGCCATAATGGGAGTTTTGATACTGTGGATTGCCGTTTCGATGTGGTAGCCTTCACCGGAAATGCGATCGACTGGCTTAAAAACGCGTTTGGCGAAGACGCATAAATAAGATTTTAAAGGGATACCGTGCTCGAACGAATAAAAGTGTGCTTCACAGAAAGCATTCAAACGCAGATTGCCGCAGCGGAAGCCCTTCCGGACGCGATCTCGCGTGCAGCGATGACGCTGGTTCAGTCGCTGCTCAACGGCAACAAAATCCTCTGTTGTGGCAATGGCACGTCCGCCGCCAACGCACAGCATTTTGCTGCCAGCATGATCAATCGCTTCGAAACCGAGCGACCGAGTTTACCAGCCATTGCACTAAACACCGATAACGTGGTCTTAACTGCGATTGCCAACGATCGTTTGCATGACGAAATTTACGCCAAGCAGGTGCGCGCCTTAGGCCATGCCGGAGACGTGCTGCTGGCGATCTCCACGCGCGGTAACAGCCGGGATATCGTTAAGGCGGTTGAAGCGGCAGTAACCCGGGACATGACGATTGTCGCCCTGACCGGTTACGACGGCGGTGAGCTGGCTGGCCTGCTGGGGCCGCAGGATGTGGAGATCCGCATTCCTTCGCACCGTAGCGCCCGCATCCAGGAGATGCATATGCTCACGGTGAACTGCTTATGCGATCTGATCGATAACACGCTTTTCCCTCACCAGGATGATTAAGGAGTTCTCATGAAGGTTTTATCGGCCCTTGCAGTCGTGATGTCTGCATTACTGCTTCAGGGATGCATCGCTGCCGCTGTAGTCGGTACCGCAGCGGTCGGCACCAAAGCAGCGACCGATCCGCGTACCGTTGGGACGCAGGTGGATGACGGTACGCTTGAGCTGCGCGTAAACAGTGCGCTGTCGAAAGACGAACAGATCAAGAAGGAAGCACGCATTAACGTGACGGCTTATCAGGGCAAAGTTCTGCTGGCAGGCCAGGCGCCAACCCCTGAACTCGCCTCGCGCGCCAAACAGATCGCGATGGGCGTAGAAGGTACGGCGGAAGTGTTTAACGAGATCCGCCAGGGCCAGCCGATTGGTCTCGGCACCGCGTCATCTGATACCTGGATCACCACCAAAGTGCGTTCCCAGCTGCTGGGTACCGACCAGGTGAAATCCTCAAACGTGAAAGTAACCACTGAGAACGGCGAAGTGTTCCTGCTGGGCCTGGTGACAGAACGTGAAGGGAAAGCGGCGGCGGATATCGCCAGCCGGGTGAGCGGCGTGAAGCACGTCACCACCGCCTTTACTTATATCAAGTAATTCACACCTGACTGTAAGCCCGGTAAGCGCCAGCGCCACCGGGCTTTCTTTCACACCAGCGCCATACTCCCCACAATCACTCCGCTCAACGCCACCAGCCCCGCCGTCAGCCACAGCGCTTTCGCCGGGAATGACTTACGCAGCATGATCAGCGACGGCAGGCTCACCGCCGGCAGCGTGATGAGCAGCGCCAGCGCCGGTGCGGTACCCATGCCAGCCATCATCATGGTCTGAATAATCGGGATCTCCGCCGCGGTTGGGATCACAAACAGGCAACCGGCCACCGCCATCGCAATCACCCACATCAGCGTGTTGTCGATAGCGCCATCCGCATGCGGGAACAGCCAGACGCGCGCCGCCCCGAGCACCAGTACGGCCAGGATATAGACCGGGATTGTGCTCCAGAAAAGCTGCCACAGCGCTTTGCCCCAGCGAGCTAAGAAACTGCCCTGCGGATCGCTGAGGTCCAGCTCAACGGAGGCAGGCCCGGCCTCGTTGTCTTTCACCAGGTGCTGCACTAGCGTAGCGACAAGCACCACCGTCAGCAGGCCAGCCGCCAGACGGATAAACGCGAAATGCCAGCCGAGAACGAAGCCCATAAACACCAGCGTTGCCGGGTTCAGCAGGGGGTTACCCATCCAGAAGGCAAGCGCGCCGCCCATCGACACGCGCTGTCGGCGCATACCCGCCGCCACCGGTGCAGCGCAGCAGGAGCACATCATGCCCGGCAGGGAGAAAATCGCTCCCAGCAGCGTGCCCTGCAGGCGCGGTTGTCCCAGGGTTTTTATCAGCCAGTTACGCGGGATAAGTACCTGAATCAGCGAGCCCAGCAATACGCCCAATACCGCCGCTTTCCAGACGGCAAGAAAATAGATCATGGCGTAATCCCACGCCGCGCGAAGCGGGCTGGAATCGGCCTGCGCGAGAATCGATTTACCGATGCTGTGGGTGTCGGCGGCGGTGAAGGCTTTACCGTAGTACGGCTGCCATTTCACATACCAGAGGCCAATGATGACCACAAGAAAGAAGAGTGCGGGCTTCCACCACTGAACAGGTGTTGCCGCCTGAGATGAAGACTGACCAGTCATACCATTCCCCGGAAGGTGTTATTTAATAAGCCGGGGAAGTTTACGCCTCGCCCTGCGCGATTTCACGCAGTTTTGCCGAAGGGATAATATTAACCCCCTCTTGCGACGGAGCCAGTGCCTCTTTCAGCATCGCCTGCGCGACATCCCGCGCCTCGATGGACTTCCAGTTACCGGGCAGGATGCGAAACAGCGGAGCGAAAAAAGACTCGTTAAAACGCCGTTCGTCGCGGTGGCCCATCAGCATGGAAGGCCGCACGATGGTCAGGCGCTCCCATTGCTGCGCGATTAACGCCTCTTCCATTTTGCCCTTCACCTGGTTGTAAAAAAACGGCGAGCCTGCGTTCGCGCCGTGCGCGCTGACCACCAGGAAATGCTTAGCACCCAGCTTCTTGGCCGTCAGAGCGGTATCTACCACCAGCGTGTAATCTGCATGGACAAAGGCTTCTTTACTGCCCGCTTCCCGTCGGGTGGTGCCAAGGCAGCAAAAGGCGATATCAATGGGATCCTGCACCTGCGCCAGCGCGTCGGTAAGCTGGGGATCGTGCGGATTATAGACGCCGGTGATATCCAACAGCGGGCGACGCGTCGGGGCGGCGATATAGTTGATATGCCGATCCTGGATCAGCAGCCGCAGCAGATGTCCACCCACCAGCCCGGTTGCGCCGGTAATCAGTACCTGACTCATCTTGTCCCCTTTACAGAATTGTCCGTTTGCGATCTGGGCCTGCTCTACCACACTTAAAAGTCTGTTACCGGTAAGTATTTACCACAAACGGGAAAAAAACAGTCTGAAGCGAAAACAACGGAGGAAGCATGGGTAAAAAAATCGCAGTCTTGATTACCGACGAGTTTGAAGATTCAGAATTTACGTCGCCAGCAGAGGCATTCCGCAAGGCGGGCCACGAGGTGGTCACCATCGAAAAAGAAGCGGGTAAAACCGTGAAGGGCCACAAGGGTGAAGCCAGCGTGACCATTGACGAATCCATTGATAACGTCAGCCCGTCGGATTTCGACGCCCTGCTGTTACCGGGCGGCCATTCACCGGATTCCCTGCGCGGGGACGAGCGTTTCGTCACCTTTACCCGTGACTTCGTCGGCACCGGTAAACCGGTGTTTGCCATTTGCCACGGCCCGCAGCTGCTGATCAGCGCCGAGGTGGTACGCGGGCGTAAGCTCACCGCGGTGAAACCGATCGTTATTGATCTGAAAAACGCCGGTGCCGAGTTCTACGATCAGGAAGTGGTGAACGATAACGATCAGCTGATCACCAGCCGTACGCCGGACGATCTTCCAGCGTTTAACCGCGAAGCGCTACGCCTGCTCGGTGCGTAACCAGTGCAGCTTCTTGCCAAAGCCCAGGGTGTTGTCGGTAAATTTCAGCTCATCGAGGCGGATTTCCCACACCGGGGCTTTTAGCGCTGCGGCCACCGGGAAGCGGCGCGTATAGCGTTTACGCTGGGCGTCGCTTTCCTCACCTTCCAGGCGACGAATTTCGCCTTTGAACTGGACCCCGCGGATCAGCGCAACGGTTTTAGGCTGACCATTTACCGTGCCCGCCACTTTTGCCTGTTGGCCCGTCATCTGCGCATGCCGCGTTTTGTCTTCGCTCATCACGTAAAAGGCCACGCGCTCGGGATCGTAGTAATAAAAGGCATTTGCGCACCACATCTCCTCGTCTTTACAGACGCACCAGGTCACAACATGCTGCTTTGCCAGCCAGCGGTTAATGGCGGCCAGTGTTTCCATTTTCGCTCTCTCTCATGCTATGGTGCGTTCACCTTAACATACTGAATCTGTTTACCGTGTGCTGGTTTCTCTATCTTGTCCGAACCGCTGATAACGCACTCTACACCGGGATCACTACCGATGTGGCACGGCGTTTTTTACAACATCAAACGGGAAAAGGGGCGAAAGCACTGCGGGGGAAAGGTGAACTTCAGCTGGCGTTTTCAGCCGCCGTGGGCGACAGATCCCTGGCGCTCAGGCTGGAGTACCGCATCAAGCAGCTGACGAAGCGCCAGAAAGAGCGTCTCGTCAACGGGGACGGCTCTTTCGAGGCGCTACGCGAAAGCCTGCTTAAAAACGATTGAAATGATCGTGGTACTCCACCAGACCGGTAACCCCATCGAGCGAATCGTCCGCCAGAGGATGTACCAGGAAAGATGTTTCCGTGCCTGGCCAGTGGCAGCGCAGATCGTATCTGGACGCTGGCTCAAAGCCTAAACGCTCGTAGAACGCCGGATCGCCCAGAACGACGACAGCGGCATAGCCAAATTCATTCAGGGAATCCAGCCCTTCATAGACCAGCTGGCGTGCCAGGCCCTGTCCACGGTAGTTTTCATCCACCGCCAGCGGCGCCATGCCGACCCACTGCAACTCTTCACCCTGCACAATCACCGGGCTGAACGCCACGTAGCCGACTACCTGCCCTTCATCGTCGGTGGCAACCAGGCCCAGCGTAATCAGGCCATCTTCGCGAAGATCGTGAACCAGTTGAGCTTCGGCGTCGCCTGCAAAAGAGCGGCGTAACAACGCATCGATACCCGGCGCATCAATCCCAATTTCGACTCGAATCAGCATGGTTCACCTACTGAAGTGTGTTTACTGTCCGGCGGGGTTTTTAGCCCGGCCTCAACGAAATCTGCCATTTGCATCAACATCATACGCAGTGCGTTCGGCATCTGCTCCAGCTCAATGGCATCCATTAAATTTTTGACGTACAGACCGAGCTCCGTGTCGCCTTCAATCACCAGACGACGCTGGAAGAAGAGGGTGTCCGGATCCTGTTTGCGCGCGGCGATCATCAGCAGATCGCTGGCATCCGCGCTAAAGCTGACATCCGCCTCGGCGGTTTCACGGACGATAAGCCGATCGTTCTCTACGGAAGTAAACCAGCGCAACCCGATATCGCGTACTTCAATCTTTAACCAGCGGCCTTCCAGAAACTCAAGCTCACCGTCCTGTAGCGCCTGGCGGAACTGCCAGCTCAGTACCTGTTCCAGCACCTGGCGTTTAAGCGCGAACGGCGCCAGTTTTACCGGCACGCTCAGCATTGATGGACCGAATTGTACGAGACGTGAACGCAGTTTATCCAGCACGAGCTTTACTCCCTGATAGCTATAATCCTGCTATTTTGCCATATCCCGACAAGAAGATAGCGGCGTAAATCAACAAACCGTTGTCCGGTATACCTCATTATTGGTGCCATCAATACGCCATTAGCTGCCTTAAATCAAAAATTGTCGCGTATGGGTTAATTAAAATCCCAGCTCGTTAACATTTTTTACGATCCCTGCGATCGACAACATCGGGATAAATTATGGAGCTGCTCTGCCCTGCCGGAAACCTTCCGGCGCTTAAGGCGGCCATCGAAAATGGGGCCGATGCGGTCTATATCGGGCTGAAAGATGATACCAATGCCCGCCATTTTGCGGGTCTTAACTTTACGGAGAAAAAACTTCAGGAAGCCGTTAACTTCGTTCACCAGCACCGGCGCAAACTGCACATCGCCATCAATACCTTTGCCCATCCTGATGGCTACGCCCGCTGGCAGCGCGCCGTGGATATGGCGGCCCAGCTGGGCGCCGATGCGTTGATCCTGGCCGACCTCGCTATGCTTGAGTATGCGGCAGAACGTTATCCGCATATTGAGCGCCACGTCTCTGTTCAGGCATCGGCCACCAATGAAGAGGCCGTGCGTTTTTATCATCGACACTTTGACGTAGCCCGCGTGGTGCTTCCGCGCGTGCTCTCTATTCATCAGGTTAAGCAACTGGCGCGCGTCACGCCAGTGCCGCTGGAGGTTTTTGCCTTCGGCAGCCTGTGCATCATGGCCGAAGGCCGCTGCTATCTTTCTTCCTATCTTACCGGGGAATCGCCAAACACCGTCGGTGCCTGCTCGCCTGCCCGCTTCGTTCGCTGGCAGCAAACGCCGCAGGGACTGGAGTCGCGCCTGAATAACGTGTTAATCGACCGCTATCAGGACGGTGAAAACGCGGGCTACCCGACACTGTGCAAAGGCCGCTATCTGGTGGACGGCGAGCGCTACCACGCGCTGGAGGAGCCCACCAGCCTCAACACGCTGGAGCTGCTGCCGGAACTGCTGGCCGCCAACATTGCCTCGGTGAAAATCGAAGGCCGCCAGCGTAGCCCGGCCTACGTGAGCCAGGTGGCGAAGGTGTGGCGTCAGGCCATCGACCGCTGCATGGCCGACCCGCAAAACTACGCCCCGCAGGCGGCCTGGATGGAGACGCTCGGCGCGATGTCCGAAGGCACGCAAACCACGCTCGGCGCGTATCACCGTAAATGGCAGTGAGATAATCATGAAATATTCATTAGGGCCGGTGCTTTACTACTGGCCAAAAGAGACGCTGGAAGTTTTTTACCAGCAGGCGGCTAACAGCAGCGCCGATGTGATTTACCTCGGCGAAGCGGTGTGCAGCAAGCGCCGCGCCACCAAAGTGGGCGACTGGCTGGATATGGCGAAAAGCCTGGCCGGCAGCGGCAAGCAGGTGGTGCTCTCGACGCTGGCGCTGGTGCAGGCGTCCTCTGAACTGGGCGAGCTGAAGCGCTACGTCGAAAACGGTGAGTTCCTGCTGGAGGCGAGCGACCTGGGCGTGGTGAACATGTGCGCCGAGCGTAAGCTGCCGTTTGTCGCCGGACATGCGCTGAACTGCTATAACGCGGTGACCTTGCGCCTGCTGCTCAAACAGGGGATGACACGCTGGTGCATGCCGGTTGAGCTCTCCCGCGACTGGCTGGTCAACCTGCTAAATCAGTGTGACGAGCTGGGCATTCGCAATCAGTTTGAAGTCGAAGTGCTGAGCTACGGCCATCTGCCGCTGGCCTACTCTGCCCGCTGCTTCACCGCGCGTTCCGAAGATCGCCCGAAAGACGAGTGTGAGACCTGCTGCATTAAGTACCCGAACGGACGCAGCATGCTGTCGCAGGAGAATCAGCAGGTGTTTGTCCTCAACGGCATTCAGACTATGAGCGGTTACGTCTATAACCTCGGCAACGAGCTGGCGTCAATGCATGGGCTGGTGGATATGGTGCGTCTTTCGCCGCTCGATACCGGCGTGTTCGCCATGCTGGACGCCTTCCGCACCAACGAAAACGGCGCCTCGCCGCTGCCGCTGACGGCAAACAGCGACTGCAACGGTTACTGGAAACGTCTCGCCGGGCTGGAATTGCAGGGGTAAAAAAGCTCACTTTGTTAACAACGGTTATCATTTTTTAATGCAGTATTAAAGATTGACCGTCGACAAAGTGAGCTGTTATGACTGACAAAACCATTCCGTTTTCGGTGCTGGATCTGGCACCGATTCCACAAGGCTCCTCGGCAAGAGAAGCCTTTTCGCACTCTCTGGATCTGGCTCAGCTTGCCGAAAAACGTGGCTATCACCGCTACTGGCTGGCGGAGCACCATAATATGGTGGGCATCGCCAGCGCCGCCACCTCAGTACTGATTGGCTATCTGGCGGCGAATACCACTACTTTGCACCTTGGCTCCGGTGGCGTGATGCTGCCGAACCATGCCCCACTGGTGATTGCCGAGCAGTTTGGCACCCTGAATACACTCTACCCCGGTCGTATTGATTTGGGTCTTGGCCGCGCGCCGGGCAGCGACCAGCCGACCATGCGCGCCCTGCGTCGCCATATGAGCGGCGATATCGACAACTTCCCGCGTGATGTAGCGGAGCTGGTAGACTGGTTCGATGCGAGCGATCCTAACCCGCACGTGCGCCCGGTGCCGGGCTACGGCGAGAAAATCCCGGTGTGGCTGTTAGGCTCAAGTCTGTACAGCGCACAGCTTGCCGCACAGCTGGGGCTGCCGTTCGCGTTCGCTTCCCACTTCGCACCGGATATGCTGCATCAGGCTCTGCATCTCTACCGCACAAACTTCAAGTCTTCCGAGCGTCTTGAGAAGCCGTATGCGATGGTGTGCATCAATATCATTGCCGCCGACAGCAACCGCGACGCGGAATTCCTGTTTACCTCCATGCAGCAGGCGTTTGTGAAGCTGCGTCGCGGCGAGACGGGCCAGTTGCCACCACCGGTAGAAAATATGCATCAGCTGTGGTCGGCCTCCGAGCAGTATGGCGTGCAGCAGGCCCTGAGCATGTCGCTGGTGGGTGATAAGGCGAAGGTGCGTCACGGTCTGGAGGCAGTGCTACGAGAAACGCAGGCGGATGAAATTATGGTCAACGGCCAGATTTTCGATCATCAGGCGCGTTTGCATTCATTTGATCTGGCGATGCAGGTGAAAGAGGAGTTGGTGGGGTAGTTTTTTGCCGGATGGCGGCTTCGCCTTATCCGGCCTACGCGATCCCTGTAGGCCCGGTAAGCGTAGTGTATGACCGGATACATGGGTAACAGATCAGACCGGGAACATAGGTAACACTTTTCAGTCTATCCGGAGCACACTCTGGGTTTTTCGGTCGTAGT